>JAKSRT010000099.1 GCA_024403485.1 Lachnospiraceae bacterium | reverse complement strand
TTATCACTCGTCAAGAGTAAACTGATTAATAACATCGTTAAGCACGTGTATGCTTGTAAGACTTCTGTCGACTGCTTCCATGTTGTCATTAACTTTATGCTGAAGTTCAGTGCCGGATTCGGCAATGGCCGCAGCTGCCTCGGTTACTTCTCCGATTATGTTGTTAATGCCATGAACCTCTTTGTCGATTTCCGTAATTGAACTGTTCATGTCCTCAACAGATGACTGAACCCTGCTCATACTGTCTTCAAACAGTGCTGCGTCTTCAGCGTACTGTGTTCCAACCTGACCAAGTTCCGCAAAGTTTTTAAGTACGGTTTCGCCCATAAAGTCGATGGTATCACGAAGACATGCAGTCATACTGTCCACGGCGCCTGTGACTTCTGAAACAATCTGATTAATATCAGCAGTTGTATTAATTGTCTGATTGGCAAGATTGCCGATTTCCGAAGCAACAACCGCAAAGCCTCTTCCCGCGTCACCTGCTCTGGCAGCTTCAATTGAAGCATTAAGCGAAAGAAGGTTTGTCTGAGATGATATTTCCGAAATGGAATCTGTCATAGCCTTAATCTTGTCAACTGCCTTGGCAGCTTCAATAGCTCTGTCGGTTCTTTCCTTAACCTCATTGTAAAGATTTTCTGTTTCGCTTGTAACCAGGGCAGCCTTTTCCTGCATGGATACTGCTCTGTCCTTAACCTTGGAGGCATCTTCTTTACCCTGCTTTGACAGTTCGTGCAGCGATTCGGAAACTTCGCTTACTGCTGAGACCTTCTGCGCTATTACCTGAGTTGATGCGGAAGTTTCATGCATTGAAGCAGTCAGTTCTTCGGTAGTTGCGCTGTTATCCGTGCTTATTCTCTCAACTACTCCCGATGTGTTACTCAATGACTGTATGCTTTCGGATATTTCCGAACTGGCCATATTAAGGTCGCCTACAATGCATTTGATAACACCGTTCATTTCAGATACAGCCGCAGCCATCTTACCGGTTTCATCTTTTCTTTTTCCAAGCTTTTCGATTTCTGAATTATCTGAAAAGTTGAGCTTTGCAAGCTTGTTAACCGCTTCTGTCACATTTGTAATGGGTCTTGCGATTCTTCGTGCAAAAACAATGCTTAAGCAAACAGATACGGCAAGAGCAACTATACCTGCCATCAGGATTGCCATTGCAGTGCTCTGGGCATCGGCTATAACTTCATTGTACGGAACGACACTGATAACTTTCATTCCGTTATCAAGCATGTAGTAACAGGTAAAGTAGTCGGTGCTGCCTATTTTTATTCTTTCTACCACGCCGTTCTTTTCCGGATCGGAAACAACAGCTGCAAGCTGCGCTCCTCCGTAAACAGTGTCTTCGGAAAGAACAACGTTTTCATCAAGATTGGGATGATAAAGAACTTTATCCTCGGATGATACCAATACCAAGTATCCTGTATCAAAGAGTTTCTTTTCCGCAAAATTTTGCTGAAAAGCACTAAAATCGATATCCATACCTACTATTCCGAAGGATGCGCCGCTGGTAAAAGTGGGAACCACGTATGAAATCATATAAACGTTTATATTTTCATTTAAATAAGGATCCATCCATGTAGGAACTCCCTTATTTACCGGAATGTAATACCAGCCCACGTGTTCAAGATCGCTCGGATCGTAAACAGACAAATCTGTGGGAGTTTCGGATGCAAATGCATCACCAAGAGAATCCCTGGTGAGAAAGAGACCCGACGTTGGATAAGCTAACTCAGGGTTGAATCTTACATAGCAGGTCATTGCACTTTCAGTGCTGTCGGCTGCTTCTTTAACTATGTTGTTTATTTTATATACATATTGTTTTACAAACTTATCTTCGGCACAAAAGCTTCCGTAATCGGTAAGGCTTCTCATACAGTTTGCCGCAAGAGTATCCACTGTCTGGGATATCTGATTAAGCTTTTCATTTAACTCAAGCGCCTCGTTTTTTGTTTCAAGACTCAGTATTTCCGTAGCCTTATTTTCAACGGTTTCCATAGACTTTACCACGCCGAAAATACCGCAAATCAGCACAGAAAAGAGTGAACAGCCTATAATTACGGCCATTAGGGTTTTCTTGATGCTTTTCATAAAAAATCCTCCTGAATGTTTATAAACACACAGGAGGATTCTATCATATTCCTATTATCATATAATTATATTATATTTTTTGCTTCTTCCAGATTTTCTACAGCGACTAATTCAACACCCTTAATCTTCTTTAACGAATCATTCATATTGGCCTTGGGCAAAATAACTGTCGAAAAGCCAAGTTTCGCTGCTTCTTTAACTCTTAGTTCCGCCTGACTTACTGCTCTGACTTCACCGCTTAAGCCAACCTCTCCAAATATAATGGTCTTTGGATTCACCGGTTTATTCTTGAACGAAGAAATAATGGCAATAACGGTTGCCAAATCCATTGAAGGTTCATTAAGCTTCATTCCACCGGCAATATTTATATAGGCATCCTGATCACCTATTGAAAGATTGCCTCTTTTCTCTATTACAGCCATCAAAAGATTCACCCTGTTAAAATCCATACCTGTAGCCTGACGTCTCGGTATTCCGAATGCACTCTTACATACCAGCGCCTGAATTTCCACCATAATCGGGCGTGTTCCTTCAAGTGCGCAGGTTACCACCGATCCTGATGCATCAATCGCTCTGCCGCTCAGCATAAATTCACTGGGATTTTCAACCTCTGTAAGTCCTTCCTCGCGCATTTCAAACACACCGATTTCGTTGGTGGAGCCAAAGCGGTTCTTAACGCCTCTTAAAAGTCTGTAGCTGGCGTGACGGTCTCCCTCAAAGTAAAGCACCGTATCCACCATATGCTCCAGAACTCTCGGTCCGGCAACCGCACCTTCTTTGGTCACATGTCCCACAATAAAAATCGATATATCGTTTTGCTTGGCTATTTGCATAAGTATTGCCGTCGCCTCACGAACCTGGGATACACTTCCCGGAGCGGAAGAAACATCCTCGCAGTACATGGTCTGTATAGAATCAATCACAACCACGTCAGGTTTCGATTCCAAAATAGATAATTTAATATCATCAAGGTTTGTTTCACAAAGAAGCAAAAGGTTTCTGTATTCGTTTCCCAATCTTTCAGCCCGCATTTTTATCTGGCGAAGAGATTCCTCACCGGAAACATACAATACTTTTTTCCCTGCCAAAGACAAATCTCTTGTCACCTGAAGTAAAAGAGTGGACTTACCGATTCCGGGATCACCGCCAATCAGGACAAGAGACCCCTTCACAATTCCGCCGCCCAGAACTCTGTCCAATTCCTTTGAGCCGCTGGAAATACGTCCTACTTCCTCGGTGGAAACCTCGCTTATAACAACAGGTTTGCTTGAAGATGAAATTCTGTGACTGTCTCCTTTTTTTGCAGAAATCTTAACAGGTTCATCCACAAAAGTATTCCATTCTTTGCAGCCGGGACACTGTCCCATCCATTTCGATGATTCAAATCCGCAGGATTGACAGAAAAAAACTGTTTTTTCTTTTGCCATAAATATCACCATTCCGTGTTTTAAAATGCCGGGTATCAAAACCCGGCATCTCTTATTTTGTTTCTTTTACCGCAAATACTGCCTTCTTATCCTTGACCTTTGCTACCACGGTATCCCCTGGCTTAATGTTTTTCATAAGAATCTCTTCGGCAAGGGAATCCTCGACAAAGGATTGAATTGCCCTCTTTATGGGACGGGCTCCCATCTTAAGGTCAGCGAAATTGCTTACTATATAATCCTTAAGTTCTTTGGAAAATGTTAAGTTTATATCCATCTGTTCCTTACATCTTCCGATAAGATTCCTGGATAACAGTGTACAAATGTCATTAAGATCTTTCTTGGTAAGGGGATGGAATACAATTATTTCATCAATACGGTTAACGAACTCAGGCTTAAACATTTTCTTAACTTCTTCAAGAACAGAGTCTTTCATACGAAGATAGTCTTTAGCCTCATCATCTTTGGCGGTAAAGCCAAGCTTCTTGGGATCGACTATTCGCTGAGCCCCCGCATTGCTTGTCATTATTATGATTGTATTCTTGAAGTTTACTTTACGCCCTTTGGAGTCCGTTATATGTCCCTCATCCAGCACCTGAAGAAGAATATTAAACACATCGGGATGTGCTTTTTCCACTTCATCGAAAAGAACTACACTGTAGGGATTACGACGAACCTTTTCAGCAAGCTGACCGCCATCATCAAATCCCACATACCCGGGAGGTGAACCGATAAGCTTAGACACCGAGTGACTTTCCATATATTCCGACATGTCCACTCTTATGATTGCATTCTCCGAACCAAACATTGCTTCTGCCAAGGCCTTGGAAAGTTCGGTCTTACCAACACCTGTAGGGCCGAGGAATAGAAATGACCCAATCGGTCGATTTGGATCCTGGAGACCCACACGCTGTCTTCTCATCGCCTTGGCAATGCTGACAACAGCTTCTTCCTGACCGATAACTCTTTTATGAAGTGTCTTCTCCAGTTTAAGCAGTCTGTCACTTTCTTTTTCCTGCAGCTTCTTAACAGGAACCTTTGTCCACATTGCAACAACATCTGCAATAGCATTTTCATCGACCTTACAGATATTATCATCACCGACATTTTTGCTTCTTCGCTCAAGTGACTCCAGTTTTTTAATAAGCTTATCCTGTTGACCGCGTAGCTCAACAGCCTGAGAAAAGGCTTCTATTTTAACACTTTGTGCTATCTGCTTTTCCAGTTTTACAATCTGTTCGCGAAGTTCTGCGGCTTTATCAGGCTTGCTTAACGATTTTACTCTTACTGCAGCCCCCGCTTCATCCATCAAGTCAATTGCCTTATCCGGAAGAAATCTGTCATTAATATATCTTGATGACAATTCTACTGCTGCCTCCAGCGCTTCCGGAGTATAGCTTACATGATGGTGCTCTTCGTATTTATGCGCAATTCCGTTAAGAATACGTTTCGCTTCTTCGGTGGTAGGCTCAACTATATCAACAGGCTGAAAACGTCTTTCAAGAGCGGCATCCTTTTCGATATATTTTCTGTATTCAGTAAGTGTGGTTGCACCTATTATCTGAATCTGGCCTCTAGAAAGAGCCGGCTTAAGCATGTTTGCCGCATCCATGCTGCCTTCCGATCCGCCTGTTCCTATAAGGGTATGAAGTTCATCTATAAAAAGAATAATATTGCCGTCAGCAGATACCTCATCGAGGAGTCTTTTCATTCTTTCCTCAAATTCGCCCCGGTACTTCGTTCCGGCAACCAGACCGGATAAGTCAAGAGTAAGAAGTTTCTTGTTTTGAACGGTTTTAGGCACTTCACCACTGACAATTCTTGAAGCAAGCGCCTCTACGACAGCAGTCTTTCCTACACCGGGTTCACCCACCAGGCACGGGTTGTTTTTTGTACGTCTTGATAAAATCTGAATTACTCTGGTTATTCCATCAATTCTTCCGATAACAGGATCCAATATCCCGCCTTTTGCAAAA
>JAKSRT010000098.1 GCA_024403485.1 Lachnospiraceae bacterium | reverse complement strand
CTCGCATGGAATAACACTGGGTCAGTGCAGACATTCCCATGGACCACATTAATTCATTAAGAAAAAGAGGAAATCCTTTAACGGTTACTTTGGTAAGCAGATTACCGGGAATTTTGAAACCTTTATACAATCCAACCGCGTAAGGACAACGTTCCTTGTTAGCGTGAGTCCATATAACAATAATCAGAAATTCAATAACTCTCGATATATCGGTTGCTATGGCAGCACCGACAACTCCCAATGTGGGCGCTCCGAAGTGTCCGAAAATCAAAATATAGTTAAAAGCAAGATTTATAAATGTTGCAACGATTCCGGCAATCATGGGAACCTTTGTTTCTCCTGCCTCACGAAGGGTACCTGCGTATGCCTGGGTTATTGCGAAAATAGGCATTCCCAGGAGCATAACCATCATATACGACTTGGCATAAGCAAGAGTGTCCTCAAGATTGATGTTATCGGAGGTTTTATGTAAGAACAACATTATAAGGTCGTTCTGGAATGCAGTAAAAATAAAAATTCCGATAAGTGCAATCGCTACACAGTATATTAATTTGATTCGAACGGTATGACGAACGCCCTCGTTGTTTTTCTGTCCCACATACTGGGCGGTAAAAATGCCGGGACCGGATACTGCACCAAACAGGGCCAGGGACAAAATAAACAAAAGTTGGTTGACTATTGCGACACCGGACATTTGCTCGGTACCGATTTTACCAACCATAATGTTATCCAAAAGACTTACAAAGTTTGTAATTCCGTTTTGAATGATAATGGGAATGGCTACGGTTGCCACCCGTTTTAAAAATTCTTTATCGCCAATTAATTTTTTCATAGTATTCGTATTTTAGTAAATAAGGCGAATGCAGTCAATAGGAATTTAGTCCCCTGATTTTAACTCGGCCTGATATTCGGAATAGCTTTTTCCGGTATGTTTTTTAAAGCATTTTCCAAAGTAGTTGGGATCGGGAATACCGACTGCCTGAGCAGCATTAAACATTTTCTGACCGGTAGTCGCGATTTCCATAGCCTTCTTCATTCGGCAGGAAGTCAGGTACTCAATAAAGTTAACTCCTGCCTCCTGTTTGAACTTTCTGCTAAGATAGCTGGAGGAAAAACAAAATTCCTGAGCAACCGAAGTGAGGTTAAGAGAGGAATCATCATAGTGATCGTTAATGTACTTCTTAATCTGTTCAATTGATGATTCACCGTCAACATCTTCGGAGGAATCTGCTTCTTCGGATATATTTTTACTGTCTAAAATAGCTTTTACTTTTTTCAGATTTTCTAAAATATCTTCACGAACGATAGGTTTAAGCATGTAATCAAAAACAGGAAGACGTATGCACTGACGGGCATATTCAAAATCATCAAATGCAGTGAGAATAATAATCATTAAATCGGGATATCGCTCAGTGGCTATTTTGGTGAATTCGATTCCGTTCATGAAGGGCATGGATATATCAACGAAAGCAATATGAGGACGCACTTCGTCGATAATATTAATTGCTTCAATTCCACTGGCGGCCTCACCTGCAATTTCCATTGACAGGTCTTTCCAGTTTACGGAGATTTTTAAGAGATTTCTGGCAGATTGTTCATCATCAATAATCATTACTCTATACATCGTCTTCACCATTTTCCTTTGCTTTTGCGGGAATTCTGATTGTTATTTCCGTATATTCACCTTCAACACTGTTTATCTGTACCACGTCATCACTGCCGCAATAATAACGAATTCTGTCGATTGTACCTCTCAGACCAAAACCTGAGGGGAGAGGATTCTCGCCTTCCGGTACGGCTCTTTCACCGCTGAGTACTCTGTTGATTTCTTCCTCACTCATTCCCACACCCGAGTCATAAACGGAAAGAATAATATCATTGTCTTTGAGTTTGCCGGTAATTTTTATTATACCTTCTTCACCCTTGGGACGGATACCATGATAAATACAGTTTTCAACCAGAGGCTGGAGCATAAGTTTTGGAACATTTAAATCCAAAATCTCCGGAGCAATATCATACTCATCTGTAAGAATATCACCATATCGAAGTTTTTGCAGTGAAAGATAATCCTTGATTATGGTTATTTCTCTTTTTACCGTAATCTCACGATCGCCTTTACTCAGGAAGTTACGGTAGAAATTACCTAAAGTTTCCAGGGCGTTATATACATTTGTTGCTCCCGCATCATATGCCATGTAGCTGATGGTTCCCAGGGAATTATATAAAAAGTGAGGTTTTATCTGTTCATGAAGAACTCTCATTTCGGCACGCTGAATGGATTTTTCCTTATCGATAAGTCGAAGGAACAAATCGTTCATGTATTGAATCATACTGTTGTAGCTGTTTACCAGGGTACCGATTTCGTTTTCCGGAATATCCATGTTGATTTCTTCAATCCAGCCGGATTCTTTTGTTTTTTCCATGGCAGATGCCAACTCAAAGAGAGGCTTGTTAATCTTAGTAACAACAAAGTAGGAAGATGCAAACATTGCAAAAGCAAAAACAATGAACATGGACGCAAGAACCAGTATTGTTGTTTTGGACAGCTGGAATGAGTTTGATGAGGTGGAGCAGATAATTGTAAGGGGAATATTGTCGAATGTGTATGTGGATATCATTCGATGCTTACCGTTTTCCTGTATTTCTCTGTTTATAATCTGCTCGGTAGGCTGATTGGGTAAAAAATAATCCGCCAGTGACTTGTCACCTGCCAGTGCCAGCCCGTTGGGATCTGCAATGCACACGGAACTGTTACCGCCTGCAATGGCTACACGGTCAAGCATTTTTGTGGAAATATTCATAAGTAGAATACCGGTTTGTTTTTGCGTGTATATATCATAAATTGCACGGGCAATGGTAATAAGCTGAATACCGCTTTTTCTGTGTATGGCGCCACCCGCATTGGTAAGAAGAATGGCACCGCCGCGCTTTTCGGTAATGGGAGTTAGCCATTCCTCGCTGTCCATCATAATGAAACTGATATCATATTCACCGCGGCCTGTGCTGGCATAGAAGCCGTCATTTCGAATAATAAATACGGAATCCAGGTTTACACTTACATTAAGAACGTCCATGATACCGTATTTTGTATCGTTTATTATTCCTGAGTCGACAGTATCTGCTCTTAAAAAGGTTGTAACCTGCTTGTTAAGCATGATAAGACGGGAAAGGTCTTTGTAGTTGTCAATATTTGCGTGAATGTTGCCGGCTACAGAGTTTATTACTGTTTCGGATTCGCGCATTTCATTGTTATTTCTTGTTTCACGGACAACCGCAAGAAGAGAGAGGACGAAAACAATACTGAAAATCAAAAATGCGGAAAACAAAACAAACCACATTCCTGTGGTTAAGGAATTTTTTCGTATTGTTAAGAACATGCGTGAAGATTTCGCTCTTTTTTTCATTGCAACAATTCCTTTGTTTATGCTGACATACATATTATATTATGCCATAAAAAACGGGGAAATCTTCTCATTATGTGCTAAAAACTGTTGTTTTTCATAAAAAAGAACAGACCGCCTAAATAGACGGTCTGTTCGGGAGTAGAATATAGAAATGAATTAACCTTTAACGGCACCTGCGATAAAGCTTTCCTGAATCTTACGACTAAGGAAAATATAAACAATAAGTGTGGGGAAGGTTGCTACTGCAAGAGCAGCACCGATGGGACCCCATTCTGTAGTATATCTGCCGGATAATTCCTGGATACCTGAAGGAAGTGTTTTGTAAGTAGACTTTGAGTTAAAGATACTTGCAAACATGAGCTCGTTCCAACACTGTAAGAAGGTGTAGATACCGATTGTTGAAAGAGCGGGTCTCATAAGAGGAACAATGATTCTGAAGAAGATTCCCCAGACACCGCATCCGTCAATATGAGCTGCTTCGTCCAGATCCTTAGGAATATCAACCATGAAGCCGGTACAAATAAGTATGGCCATGGCAAGCGAGAACGCCGAATAAGGAACAATCAAAGCTATGTAGCTGTCAAGTAAATGCATTCTGGACAGCTGAATGTAAATAGGAATAATAGCAGCATGCATGGGAATTGTAAGTCCAAGCATGAAGAAGCTGTTCGTAAGCTTGCTACCCTTCCAGGAAAGACGCGTAATGGCATATGTAGCCATCAAAGCCGCAATTGTTGTAATGATAATTGTTGCAACAGCAACAATTATTGAGTTCTTGAAATAGTTGAACATATCTCCGGAACCCATAGCCTTTGCGTAGTTGGACCACAACCAGTGCTTGGGGAGACCGATAATATTCTCACCGAAGATTTCTTCATTGTTTTTAAGGGAGAATGTAAACATCCAGTAAATAGGGAAAAGGTTAATAAATAACCAGAAAATCAAACCTATATAGATAAGTACTCTAACTACCGGATTTGTTTTCTTTACCTGATACATGGTCATGTCAGGTGTAACTTTTGTAGATTTTTCCTTAGCCATCAGTCTTCCTCCTTAAATACTCTGTTAACTACCAAAGCAAAGAAGAAACAGAGAATGATAAGCATTACTGCTATAGCACTACCCATACCGAATCTGTTACGTGTAAACAGCATGTTGATCATGAGAGTACTGGGAACTTCAACTAAGTGGCTTGCTCCCTTGTCTGTTAAGACGTGTATAAGGTCATAGGCTTTTAATGAACCTGTAATTGCGAAAATAACACTGACTTTGAGAATAGGCTTGATAATCGGAATAACGATATATCTGTTAACCTGTCCGTCAGTAGCGCCATCCAACATGGCAGCTTCTCTAAGTTCGGGTGAAACACCTTTAACACCCGCATACATAAGTAACATATGATAACCGACATATTGCCATAGTGTCGGTACAAATACAGCCCCTACAGCCAAATCTTTTTTACCCAGCCATTGCAGCTGGCCCAATTGTTCAAATCCCATGGATCTGAGGGCTACGTTTAAGATACCGTAGTCAGGGTTATAAATCTTGATAAATAACTGACCGATGATAACGGTTGAAATTAATACAGGTAAGAAATAAACGGAAAGGAAAACTCTTTCACCTTTGATTCCCTTACCTAACATAAGCGCAAGACCAAGGGACAGAGGCAACTGAATGAAAACGGAGAATGCTGCAAGCAGTATTGCGTTTTTAAGAGCGCCAAAGAAGTCGATTGATTTGCTGGTAAAAAGTTCTTTATAGTTCTGCAGACCAATGAAGGTACGGGGACCGTAGGACTTCATATTGAAGAAACTATATTCTGCCGATAAGAAAAGAGGTGCAATCAATACGCCTATGAATAAAATGAGTGCCGGCAATAAAAAAAGGAATACATTAATTCTGTTTTTTGTACTTTTTTTCATGTCTCTCAGAACCTTTCACATTGAAAAAGGCGGGCCTTGCAACCTATCTGAGGTCCAAGAACCCGCCTTAGTCAATCATTTAAAATGGTTTAATAAAACCTAAACAATTATCTGATGTCGCTTGCTAATCCATCAACGAATCCAGCACCGTCGATTTCGCAACCATATACCTTATCAACATATGAAAGGTATGTTGTAGCTTCGTCAGCGTTCA
>JAKSRT010000097.1 GCA_024403485.1 Lachnospiraceae bacterium | reverse complement strand
TTATACCGGTTTCTTTTGCTCTGATTTTCTCAAAGGAGAGACTGATTATAAAATTAAGCACCAGACTGGCGAGTAAAATCCACAGATAGTTTATGTTGTAATATCCGTAAAACCAGAAGGACATTCCGGTAAGAAAAACCCGGGAATAAAGCTGATTTTCTAGCTTTTTAAGAAAGGTCCACCCAAGAAGAGCAATCGGAAAAAATATTAAAATAAAGAAAGTGGAATTAAAAAGCATTTCCGAGTTATCCCTTCATGAAAATAGAGCGGTTCTGATGCGTAAAAAACGTAGCATTCAAACATAGAATAGGATACACTAATTGCAGAGACTAGTAAAGGGGACGGCACTCTTAAGATAGTGGTGCGAGCTTATTTTGTTACCATAGTACTTTAGGGAACGGGGCAAGAGAGTATGTTGCCGCAAAACATGCCAATGCATGGACAATATCAACATTTGGAGGGTTACAAATTGGGAAACATCAAACTTAGTAAAATAAATGAGCATATTTATTGTATGGACGATGCAGGAGACGCGTCCGGATATATTGTTATCGGAAGCGAAAAGGCGTTTGTTATTGATACAATGAACGGTCGGGAAAGTATTTTTTCCATTGTAAGATCGGTGACAGATTTGCCCCTATATGTAATAAATACTCACGGACATCCGGATCACATTTTCGGAAATGTGGAATTTGATGCTGCATATATGAACCTTAAGGATTTATCGGTCGCATACAAGTGTGTGGCTTTTAATGAGTCTTTTTTGGAAAACTGTGACAAGTACGGGGTCAGCATGACAAAGTTTCTTCCGATAAAGCAGGGAGATACCTTCAATCTTGGCGGCCTAACGCTTGAAATAATTGATATTCCGGGACATACGCCGGGTTCTGTCCTTGTATTGCTTAAAGAGGACCGTGTTCTTTTTACCGGAGATGCGATAAATCGTCATTTATGGATGCAGCTTGATGACAGCCTTCCATCTAAAGAGGTTTTGGCTAATTTAAAGGATATTGCATACATAAAAGAAAAGGCGGATTATATTTTACATGGGCATAATACAACATATGATCCTATTTCATTGTATGACGATTTAGTGGAATGCATTGAGAATCTGATTGCCACGGACGGAGCTGGGGATTCAGTATATGAATACTTTGGAAATACGGCGAAAATTCATGTTTTGGAAGAAAAGAATGTGAGTGTCGTTTATACCGATGAACTTTTGCATGCATAAAACAGATATTTATAATATTTTGATACAGCAATACATTAAGGAGGGTTAGAAATGACCAACGAACAAATTAAAGCGCTTATTGCGGATCTTTCCATAGAGGAAAAGGCCGGCCAGCTTCTGCAAGTTGCCGGTAACTTCTATGACAAGGATTCTCTTACAACGGGAGCACTTGATTATTTTAAGATTACTGACAAGGAGCTTGAACTTACAGGTTCCATTTTAAGTATTAGCGGAGCGGAAAAACTTAAGAAGATTCAAGATGAATGTATGGCCAAGCAGCCTCATCACATCCCACAGGTCTTTATGCTTGATATCATTAACGGATATGAGACCATATACCCCGTCCCCATGGCTCAGGGAGCTTCCTTCAACCCGGATATGGCTAAAAAGTGTGCAGCAATGGCTGCAATAGAAGGTTCGGCTGCCGGCATTCATGTTACTTTTTCACCTATGGTTGATTTAGTAAGAGATGCCAGATGGGGCCGTGTAATGGAATCAACGGGCGAAGACTCATATCTTAACGGCGTTCTTGGTGCGGCTATGGTAGAAGGCTACCAGGGTGATGATATTAAGTCTAAGGGAAAGATGGGAGCCTGCGTTAAACATTTTGCAGCTTACGGTGGAGCAGAAGGCGGCCGAGACTATGATACCGTTGAACTTTCCGAAAGAACCTTAAGAGAAGAATATTTACCGGCTTACAAGGCTTGTATTGACGACGGTGTAAAGCTTGTTATGACTTCATTTAATACAATCAAGCACGTTCCTGCAGCGGGGAATAAGTGGCTTATGAAAAAGGTGCTCAGAGATGAAATGGGCTTTGACGGAATGCTTATTTCCGACTACGGCGCAATTGTTGAGATGGTTAATCATAATATTGCAAAAGATGAAGTTCAGGCAGCAGAATTATCCATTAATGCAGGTGTGGATATGGATATGATGTCCCTTTGTTATGTGCACGGATTAAAGAAACTTCTTGAAGAAGGCAAGATTTCACAGGAAATGATTGATGAAGCTGTATTCAGAGTTCTTTCGCTTAAAAATGAACTGGGCCTGTTTGATAATCCATACAAAGATGCCAGTGCCGAAGATGAAAAGAAATACATCCTTTGCGATGAGCACAGGAAACTTGCTATGGAAGCCGCAATGGACTCCTTTGTCCTTCTTGAAAATGATGACAAGATGCTTCCTCTTTCCAAGGACGAATCGGTTTGCTTTGTTGGACCTTTTGTAGACAGTAAAAAGGTATATGGTTCATGGACTTTCCCCAGCAACGATGATTCTATCGTAAGTATCAGACAGGGTATTGAAAATATCGGGGCAAAGAATGTTTCTTATGCCCAGGGAAGTCAGTTTCTTTCTAACAATATGAAATTAAAGAACGGTGAAATTCTTACCTATGATGATGAGGCAAAAGAAAAACTTCTTAAGGAAGCGGTGGACGCAGCAAAGTCTTCAAGCAAAGCAGTGGTTTGCATAGGTGAGCATGCCCAGTTTACCGGTGAGGCGGCCAGCAGAACCAATATAACAATTCCTGAGGAGCAGATGGAATTGTTAAGAGCGGTTTCAGAAGTAAACGAGAATGTGGTAACTCTGGTGGTCAACGGCAGACCCCTTGAACTTGCAGAAGGTAAAAAACTATCAAAGGCAGTTATGGTTGTATGGTTTCCGGGAACCGAGACCGGTAACGCAATTGCAAATGTAATATACGGAAACAATGAACCCGGTGGACGTGTTCCTATGAGTTTCCCGTATACGGTAGGTCAGGAACCTTGCTACTATAACAGATTAAAATCCGGCCGCCCCAACAACGGAACTCTTGAACAGGGCTATGTAATGGGATATATAGATCAGATTGATAAGATGCTTTATCCCTTCGGTTATGGAAAGACTTATACAGAATTTGAATATTCAACTGTGGAAATAGAAGAAAAAACAGGGGAAGAAAAGCCTGTCTTGACACTTGACAAGACACTGACTGCGAGCGTTGTAATTACTAATAAAGGACAGCGTGAAGGCACCGAAACAGTACAGATGTATGTGCAGGATTTATTCGGAAGCGTATGCCGTCCCGTTAAGCAGTTAAGAGGCTTTGAAAAGGTTACCCTGGCTCCCGGCGAATCAAAGAAAGTAAGCTTTGTGATTAAGGAAGAGATGCTTCGTTTCTACAACATTGATATGGAGTACACCAGTGAAGCCGGTGACTTTAAAGTTTATATAGGCCCTGACAGTGAAACAGATAATTTTGCGGAGTTTGTGATTTAATGATTAATTGTCCCAAATGTAATGAACTTATAGGCGATAATGCAGAGAAATGTTTTTCCTGCGGATATGAAATTTCGGCCGAAGAACGATTAAAAATTCTTGATGCAAGACAGGCGAGTATGGACAACAGGGAGCAGGAAGCAGCTACCGAACACTCTCAAAAACTGTTCGCCTGGCTGGCTGTTGAAGGTATAGTATTGGTTATAGCTTTTCTTTTGCTGGTTATTACATCAAATGTCTCAAAAATGGCTAACAATCCCGGAACACTTTTGACCTGCTGTATGGTGGCAATTATTCTTCCGGTAGTTTGGATGATTATAGGAATGTTTCGAGGGGTATTTACGTGTCCTCACTGCGGCCGCATGGAAACTCATCATATTTTTGCTCCGTATTGCAGCCGCTGCGGAAAGAGGCTTCGATAATATATACTTACAAATTTTAAAGTGCAGGAAGCAATTCTTGCACTTGTTTTTTTGCAACAATAGGATCAGTGGAATCTCATATGGTATGATATTTGTAAATATCGAATTGCGCAAAGAACAGGAGCGACATGGCAAATATTATTATTGTTATTGCTATTATTGCGGCGGTTATTCTTGCCGTTTGTTTTATTGTTAAGCAAAAGAAAAAGGGAAATCCCTGTTTTGGCTGCTCGGATGCGGGCAGTTGTAATCATCATTGTGAGAAACTAAATAAGTAAATAAACAGCTTATAAAATATTCAGGAGGGTTACACTTATGAAAATCGGTATTATCGGTCCCGGAAGAATTGCCCATTCTTTCTGCGAAGCGGCAAGACAGGTTGAAGAAGCGGAAGTAGTGGCAGTAGCTTCAAGAACCAGTTTGGAGAGAGCCGAAAAGTTTGCTAAGGAGGAAAATATTCCCGTAGCATACGGCAATTATGAAGATATGCTTGCTGACAAAGAAATTACAATGATTTACATTGCGACAACACATAACTACCATTACGACAACATCAAGCAGTGTCTTGACGCCGGAAAGCATATTCTTTGTGAAAAGCCTATGGTTATTACCGAAGAGGAATGCATTGAAGTAACTAAAATGGCAAAAGAAAAGAACCTGTTCCTTATGGAAGGCATGTGGTCCCGTTTTCTGCCAAAGTCTCTAAAGGTTCGTGAGTGGGTTCAGGCAGGAAAGATCGGTGACGTAAAACTTTCTCAGGGCACTATCGGTTTTGTTGCTCCTGTAGACTACGAAGACAGATTTTACAATCCTAAGCTTGCGGGTGGTGTTCTTTTGGATATGGGTATTTATCTGATAGATCTTTTACCGTACTTTGCCTGCCAGGAAATTAAGGACATAAAGATGACGGCAATGCTTGCTCCTACAGGGACGGACTGCAACTTAAATATTACAATGCAGCTTGAGGACGCGATTGCCAGCGGACAGGGAACCGTTCAGGCGGTTGTTCCCGAGGATGCTTTTGTATACGGATCAAAGGGCTATATTTATATTCCAAAGATTCACTGGGGACACGAAGCGGTTCTTTATGATAACAATCAAAAAGAAGTAGAACGCTTCTCTGAACCCGGCAGCGGAAGCTTCAAGTATGAAATCATCGAAGCAATCAACTGCATTAAGGCAGGTAAGCTTGAAAGCGATATTGCCAGTCATGAAATGACACTCGCTACCAGCAGAATATATGATAAGTTTCTTGCTGAGTGGAAGAATCAGGCATAAGAATTAATCCGGCAGAAAACTTTTAACCGTTGTCTTTCTGCCGGTTTTGTAAAAAGATAATTTGATTATAAATTTAGGTAATAAATTAGTATCTTAGTGTTATATTGCCTATTTTTTCTTACGAAACCTTCAAAGTGAATTATAATTAGGCAACAACACAGATTTTTGCCGGTTTATTACCTAAAATCGGACATTAGAAACATTTGTATTTGTGAAATTAGGTGACGGACGCGATTTTTGAAGGATTATTACCTAAATCTGGCTTACGAAAACAGATGGAGGTTTGTTTTTAGGTAATTATTATGTTATTTGGCTTTGTAGTGCCTAAATATGTCTTAGGGCAAATTCAAACTATATTGTAAAAAGTCACATAGTAAAACAGGCACCACCTACTGAGAAAAATCTTAGCCGGCAATGCCTGTTTTTTATATTATTTGTCTTCCAAATATTTAGTTACATCCACAGGTTCGTCGTTTATCAGCAGCTTAAGGGCTAAGTGAGGCCCGGTGCTGTAACCGGTGGAGCCTACTGTTCCAATAATATCACCGGCTTTTACCGTATAACCGATTTCGGTTTTGATCTCATCAAGGC
>JAKSRT010000096.1 GCA_024403485.1 Lachnospiraceae bacterium | reverse complement strand
TTTTGTTGAGACAATAGCATGTCAGCATATATTTTTCAGGATATACCATCCTAGTTAATACCCGGCATGCGGTAGATAAATACTACTGAGCCCTCCATTTCATCGGGTTTTCCGGCAAATGACTGATACGAATTTCCGAGCTTTATTATTTCTTTCATCTTGTCAACCAATGTAGCGGCATCGTCTTCTGTAAGCTCACTGATTTTATCAATTCCTTCTGTCTTAAATTCGCTTACTCCGGACTGCATTTCCGTCATTCCGCTGTAAAGATTGCCTGCACCGGTATTAAGATCAACAGTTCCTTTATACAATGCACCTGCTCCGTCGTTTAATGAGGCAGCACCATCTGCAAGTGTTCCGATACCTCCGGACAATTCGCCTAATCCATTCTGAACCTGTTCTATTCCTTTATCCAACTGAGCGGCGCCGGTTGCTAATGCTTCGGATCCGTCGGAAAGGGTGGCTGCGCCGGATGCAACACTTCCGGCACCGTTCTTTAAAGCATCAAGACTTGCTGTATCGATTGATGACATACTGGCCTCGACACCGTAAAGGGCAGACACAGCCCCTTTAAGCTGCTGCAAAGAATCCACTGCTTCAGAACTTCCTGCCTGAGAGGCAGCGCTTTGATAATATCCGGCTGCAAGCGCATTGAGCTGTGTATAGTATGAAGAACTTGTAGCTCCTCCTGCGATTTCTGCTTCTGCTGCGGCTATCATTCCGGATATGGTTGCCTCTGCGGTAACCTGACCAAGATTCTGACTTGCCATAAGAGCCTTTACCGCTGCAGCGGTATCCTGCGCATCAAATGTACTTCCGCCATTTGCGGTAACTCTGGAATATGCAGCCTGATATTGTGCTGCTGCGCCTGATAGAGCGCTTTTTACATTGCTTATTGCTGCATCAATTGAAGCTGTGCTCATTGAGGCATGGTCAGAAGCAAAATCAACTGAAATCCCCAGTGCTGCCAAAGATGCATTAGCCTGATCATAAAGAGCTTTTTCGCTTGCCAATATTGACTGGGGCATAGCGGACACTGCATCAACGAGATTATTTACACCGGAACTTACCGCTTCGGCACCGGTAGCTAAGGATGATGCACCCGCCGATAATTCGTTGGCACCGGTTGAAAGACTGCCTGATCCGGTTTTTACCTCTCCAAGACCTTCGGATAATTTTGTTGCGCCGTCATCCAATGCATCCACGCCGGTAGCCAGAGCTGTTGTACCGTCATAAAGATCCTTTGCTCCGCTTTCTAACTTAGTACTTCCTTCCCAAAGCTTTTTACTTCCGTTTGCAAGTTCGTCTGCACCGTTTGAAAGATCCTCCGTAGCAGATTGAAGCTCTTCAAGTTTTTCTTCCATATTGTCTAATGAAATATCATCCAGGGAATCAACATTTACCAGATTACTGCCGGCAACCGAAAGAATCAGATCGATTTCACAATTATCGGTGTCTGCGTCAACAACTACATAATCGGGAAATCCCAAATCAAGTTTGAATTCAGAACCGTTAAGTGTTTTCTGAAGGCTGTCATTAAGTCCGGGTAAAACTACACCCATAACCATTGTTCCGGTTGTAAGTCTGCTGGCTTCACCGTTTTCAACAGTTATATTTGAAAAATGATCATTTGAAAGAAGCATTGATGTTACAACTGTGAATGGAACATATGCTTCACTTTCTTTTCCGTTAACGGTAATGGTTCTTGCTTCATTGTTTGTATAATCAAATCTGATTGTTACATGGCCGCTCTTTCCGTGAAGTTCCTCTGCAGATATTTCTTTTCCGTCGAGTTTATAAGTAACATTAATGTCTACAGGTGCCTTTTGGTCTGATGTTCCCTGGTAAGTGATGGAGTTACCTTTTGCATCCCACACCATTTTGCCATCTTCCAATGAATACTCCTCGTCACCGCTCAAGTTTAGTATATCCTTAAGCTGTGATGTATCATTAATCAGGTCCGATGACTCTGAATTGTTAAGCTTCTCATTTACAACTATCTTTTGGGTTATACCGGTTGAATCTGTAAAAATATATACAGTCTCTTCTTTTCCCTCACCGGATTTATTGTTAAGCAAGGAGCCTATTCTTTCTGTTGCCAGATTTTCGACTGTTGCCTGGTCCTCTTTTTCTTCTTCTGCTTCCTGTGCTGCACTTTTCATGGAATTACCGCCCAGAATGCCGCAGGCAAGAGCAAGAGTAAGTACGCCTGACAAAAGAACGCAACCGGCCTTTTTCCTATTTATATTTTTTGTATTTTTAACAGATACATTGTCTTTTCTCTTCATTTTATTTACCGCCTTTCTTTTCTCTGAATCCTATGCTGCTTCGTACAATTAGTGGATCAAACATCATAAACAAACTTGGAAGCACCAGAATAACAATAAACATACTGATAATTGCGCCTCGCGCCATAAGAGTACAAAGCGAACCGATCATATCAACGCTGGCTACCAGTCCGACTCCGAAGGTCGCCGCGAAGAAGCCCACCGCACTTACAATAATCGAGGGGATGGAAGCAGCCAGTGCTTTTGTAATAGCTTCTTTCTTTTCCATTCCGTCGTGCCGTTCTTTTTTGTATCGGGTTGTCATCAGAATGGCGTAATCTACAGTCGCGCCAAGCTGTATTGTTCCTATTACTACCGAAGAAATAAACGGAATGGCTTTTCCGGTGTAGAAGGGAAGACCCATATTTACAAAAATAGCAAATTCTATTGTTGCAACCAGAATTACAGGCAGAGATATTGATTTAACAACACAAAGGATAATTATGAAAATTGCGGCAATCGAAACGATGCTTACTGTTTTAAAATCTTTATCAGTAATAGTAATCAGATCCTTTGTGCAGGGAGCTTCACCTATTACCATTGAGGTCGAATCATATCTTTTTGATATTTCATTTACTGCGTCAATCTGTGTATTTATATCATCGGACGCAACTCCGTAATCCGATGCCACAAGCATTATCTGATAATCATTGCCTTTTAAATCATCGATTATTTTTTGAGGAAGTATATCCTCGGGTACTTCATTTCCAAGCGCGGAGTCAAGGCTTAGAGCAAAGGTAATACCATCCAAATCCGATATTTCTTCCATCATCTTGTTTGCCGTTTTTGAATCGAGACTGCTGTCGGAAAGAATCATATAAAGCGAATTCATATCAAAATTGTCCGAAAGCATTTTGTTTCCTATTGAGCAGTCAAGATCGTCAGGAAGTGTTGCGGCTAAATCGTAGTAAACCTGTGTGTTTTTATATCCGTATATTGCCGGTCCGAGAAGAACAGCAAATATAATCAGGAAAATATAGAAATGCTTTGTTACCCAGGCAGCAGGTTTATCGAACCTGGGAAGTATTTCTTTGTGCATTGTTTTTTCAAGTGATTTATCAAAAATCATTATCATTGAGGGAAGAATCGTAACACATCCGATAACGCCCATGACTACGCCCTTTGCCATAACAAGGCCAAGATCTTTTCCAAGTGTGAAACTCATAAAGCAAAGAGCTATAAATCCCGCAATTGTAGTTATTGAAGATCCCACAACGGATGTCAGCGTATTCCCGATTGCATGGGCCATAGCTTCCTTGTGGTCATCGGGATATTTTTCTTTTTCCTCTTTAAAGCTATGCCAAAGGAAAATGGAATAATCCAATGTAACCCCCAACTGAAGTACTGCGGCTAAAGCCTGAGTTATATAGGATATCTCTCCAAAGAAAATGTTGGAACCAAGGTTGTATATAATGGCCATTCCTATACTTAGCATGAAAAATACCGGAACCAGGAATGAGTCCATAAAGATTGCAAGAACAATACATACAAGCACAACCGCGATTAAAACATATATTGGGGTTTCTTTTTCAGAAAGATTTTTTGTGTCCGTTACTACCGCGCTCATCCCGCTTATATAGCCCTTGTCGTCCAGAACATTTCTTATTTCCTGGATTGCGTTCATTGTTTCATCGCTCGAGGTTGTTCCGCTGAAGAATACGGCCAGTAAAGTTGTATCTGATTCCGGGTTATAGAACAGTTTGCTATATTTTTCCGGAAGCAGTTCAATCGGTATTTCGTTTCCGGCAAAGCTTTCGTAAGAAACGATTTGTTGAACATTTGGTATATCAGCGAGCTTGTCTTCAAGCTTCTTTTCTTCTTTAGGATTTAAGCCCTGAACAAGAATTTCGGCATAAGCTCCTTTTCCAAAGTCTTTTAAGAGGATGTCCTGGCCGACCATTGTTTCAATCTCACCGGGAAGATAATAGAGAATATCGTAGTTCACTCGTGTGTTTAAATATCCTATTCCCGAAGGGATTAACAAAATAACAGCCGCAATCAGGATTACATATCTTAACTTGACTATGACTCTTCCAAATTTTTCCATTTTGTTTCCTTCTTTCGTTCAAATATGACCATCGGTCATTTATTTATATATGGCATAACACAAAAATGACCATCGGTCAATATATAAATTGACTAATGGTCATTTTTAATATTTTCTTTATATTTTCTCATTCAAACATGATATAATCAGTTCATGGGAAAAATAGAATTCAATAAACAGCAAAAACTTAATTCCATATTGGACGCAGCCCTTGAACTGTTTACCACTAAAGGTGTAACAAACACAAGTATTGCTGAGATATCTCAGAAGTCAGGAATTGCGAAGGGAACATTTTATCTTTATTTCAAAGATAAATATGACATAAGAAACCACCTGATTTCTCACGAATCCAGTAAGCTCTTCAGAGAGGCTGCGGCTGCTCTTGAAAAAGAAAAGCAAATGCCGGATTATAACGGTGAATATGAAAAAACGGAAGAACAGATTATTTTTATCGTTAATAACATAATAGATAAACTTAATTCAAATCAGATTCTTCTTATCTTTATATCTAAAAATTTGAGTTGGGGAATTTTCAGAGAAGCAATATCCGCAAATCTTTCTTCTGATGAAGTTAACTTCAAAGAAGTTTGCTTCAATATGCTTAACAGCGACGACAGAGAGTTTGTCGATCCGGAGATTATGCTGTATATGATTACAGAACTTGTAAGCTCCACAAGCTACAGCGCGATTCTTTATAAAGATCCTGTGGATTTGGAGTCTATTAAACCCTATCTTTTTGACACAATTCGATTTATCATTGCAAACCATGTAAAAAAACAGGTATAGTTATTCACATTCCCATACCCTGAAGGGCTGCTCCTCGCCTGTTCTGTACACTTCAAGTCTATAGCCGTTTACACCTTCAGTGCCTACAAAATCAGTATAGAATTCCGTCGTTGCGGTCTCAATCATTCGCTCGGGAGAGGTGTATACCTTTACGTCATAATCAGCACAATAGGGCAGACATACAAAAAGGAGAAAAAGAATGCTTTTCATAAAATTGAGGCAGTAGTTTGTCTGCCCTCTCTATGGGACCGGCAACCAGCTGGGGGAAAAATGAAATGAATGCAGCATAGAGAATAAAATTCTTTTCAGCCTTAATTTTCCTTTATAGACATCGATAACATATCCTATGGATTGGAAAAGGTAGAAGGAAATACCAACGGGAATAACAAGAGAAAAATGCGGCACTGAAATATTAATATGAACTATGCCCAGAATTTCCTGATATCATACCATTTTTTTGCTTGTACTTCTTTAATAATGCAAAAAATAATGGGCTTTGTGGGGATAAAAATGATAAACTTATATTAGTGAAGTGACGGCAAGCGAAACACTAACTGCGTCCACAAAAGAGTAATAATAGCAGTGAAGTATATACGGATGAAAGAGGAGCGGTAGAGGACAACGATCGCATAATATAAAACA
>JAKSRT010000095.1 GCA_024403485.1 Lachnospiraceae bacterium | reverse complement strand
GAAACAAGATTAAGTGTGAAGATTATCTTATGGGCCTTTACAGAGACGAACAGTTCCCTGTAACCATTATTCGTCCGAGCCACACCTACGACGAAAGAAGCGTTCCGCTTGGTGTTCACGGCGACAAGGGAAGCTACCAGGTTATTAAGAGAATGCTTGAAGGAAAGCCCGTTATTCTTCACGGTGACGGTACTTCTCTCTGGACTATGACATTTAACGAAGATTTTGCTAAGGGCTTTATCGGTCTTATGGGCAACATTCATGCCATTGGTGAAGCTTTCCAGATTACCTGTGATGAAACACTTACCTGGAATCAGATATATAAAACGGTTGCCAATGCTCTCGGTGTTGAATTTAAACTTTACTATGTAGCTTCATCTTTCCTGAATGAGGTTTCTGATTATGACTTTGAAGGTTCGTTGATCGGTGACAAGGCAGCTTCGGTTGTATTCGATAACAGTAAGCTTAAGAAGGCTGTTCCCGGACTTAGCATGAATATTTCTTTTGACACAGGTGTCAGAAGAACACTTGATTATGTATTGTCCCACAAAGAGTGTCAGATTGAAGATCCTGAGTTTGACAAATGGTGTGACAATGTTATCGAAGCACTCGAAAACGCTAAGAAGGCATTGAAATAAATGAATGTTATTTTTGAAACAGTTGATTCCAAAGAGCAGGAGACGGCTGTAATAAAAGCGGTTGAGAAAACCGAAAATATTGCTGATGCCATAAAACTTTTAGAGGGCAGCCGGGATAGACTGCAGGTTATTTCAGAGGGACAGACAGGATTTCTTTCGATTAAAAATATTTATTATATTGAATCGGTTGATAAAAGGACCTTTGTTTATACAAAAGATAATTGTTATGAGACAAAGAGCAGGTTATATGAATTGGAAGAGGACCTGGGAAGATTCTTTTTAAGATGTTCTAAGGCTATGATAGTAAATATTAAAAAGATAAAATCGGTTCGCTCCGAAATGGGGAGCCGACTTATAGCCACAATGCTTAACGATGAAGAGATTACTATTTCGAGAAACTATGTTAAGGAATTTAAGGGGAGGCTTGAGTTGTAATGAAAAGAATTCTTTCTTTGGAACGAATACGGGTTTTATTTGTGGAAACACTGGTTATCACAACCGGAATGCTGTTCGGAATCGGTGTGGAAGGCATAATATTCAGACTGATCGGAAAGAGCTTTGTTCTTTCGTGGTATCAGCCCATGGCGATATTTCTGACAGCATTTGTCTCTTCGATTGTTTCCGTTGTGGTGTTTGCCGATGAACCAAAAACAAGGGGCAGAGCCATAACCAGAATGGCGCTTCATTTCATTCTGTTGTTTTTGGTTATTTCCCTGGCGGGATACGTTTTTGACTGGTTTTCTTCAGTCGGAATGTATATCGGTATGGCATTGATTTATTGCTTTGTTTATATTTTTTCCTGGGTTTCGAATATGTATATTCTTAAAAAGGATGCGCAGGAAATAAACGAGGCACTTAAAGACATCAGAGATGATGAATAAAAAGAATATGGTTTAGAAGAATGAGCAACTTGGTATCCGGTTTTTGCAACTTGGTAGAGTTGCTCTTTTTTTGTGCATTGTTTTGGTGTATGGTTCAATAAGCAAAAAGAAACAGAAAAAAGACAGGAGGCAAGGCTGATTGGAACATCTTAAAGATGATTTAATTATGCCAAATAAAATGGAAGCGGTCAGAGTTGAACATTTGATAAAAAAATACGGAAGTTTTACTGCGGTAAACGATATTTCTTTTAAGGTGGAAGAGGGAGAATTGTTTGCTTTTCTCGGCGAGAACGGAGCAGGTAAATCCACCACAATAAATATACTGTGTACCATACTTGAAAAGACGGAAGGAGAAATATTTGTCTGCGGACATGAACTTGGGAAAGAAGACGACACAATCAGGAGTCTCATCGGAATAGTATTTCAGAATTCCGTTCTTGATAACAAACTTACCGTTAAGGAAAATCTTTATACAAGAGGAGCCTATTACGGTCTTTCAAAAAAAGAGATAGAGAAGCGCCTCGCTCCGTTTTCGGATAAGTTTGAGATGGAAACCATATGGAACAGAAAATATGAAAAGCTGTCCGGAGGTCAAAGAAGAAGAGTGGACATTATGAGAGCACTTATTAACAGTCCAAAGATTCTTTTTCTTGACGAGCCTACAACCGGTCTTGATCCAAAATCCCGAAAGATAGTGTGGGATTATATTGATTTTTTAAGGAAAGAAAAGGGAATGACAATATTTCTGACTACCCATTATATGGAAGAAACCAGGGATGCGGACAAAGTTATTATTCTTGACAGGGGACAGATAATAGCAAGCGGAACTCCCGGGGAACTAAAAAGTAAATATGCAAAAACAAGACTGATCTGGTACAGGGAATATACCAACGAATATGATGCAATGCTGGTGGAGAACGGTTTTGAATTTGAATATGATGCGGATCATTTTAATATTTATTCGGACCGTCCATTTACGGATTTTATTTTTGAACACAAAGATTTATTTACAGACTATGAGATTGTTAAAGGTACCATGGACGATGTGTTCTTAAAACTTACAGGAAAGGAGCTTGCATAATGAAAGGCTTTATAGGACTTACAAAAAGAAATCTGCTTATATATTTTAAAGATATTCAGGCAGTTATTTTTTCACTGCTTACATCAATAATTGTGCTTGTTTTGTATCTTTTATTTCTAAAGGGAACCTTTGTGGATGCAATTGAAAGCAGTGTGGCAGGGCTTGAAAATTTTATACTTTCGGATGACATAGATACATTGGCAAATCTGATTTTGCTGGTGGGTATTATTGGCTCGGCGCTAATAACAGTTCCTTATAACTGTCTCTCTACGGTAATCAGTGATCGTGAGAAGAAAATTGATTATGATATCTGTGCAACTCCTGTAAAAAGGTGGCAGATAGCCCTTTCATATTTTACTGCAGCTACTTTGTCTGCGTTTATTATGGCTTCGATAATACTTAGCGTCGGTCTTTTGGTGCTTTCTTCAACAGGCTCTTTGTATATGGGGGCTATAAGAGTTTTGGTAACTTACGGATTGATTTTTCTTGGTTCGGTTTCCGCAACAGCATTTTTTATGATGGTAGTTCTTTTCTTCAAAACCACATCAGCCAGCGGTGCATTTTTCGGTATATTATCAGCTGCCTCAGGTTTTGTAATCGGTGCTTTCATTCCTTTATCGGAATTCAGCAATTCGGTACAGACGGCATGTAATCTTTTTCCGGCCAGCCATGTAACAATTCTCTTTAGAAATGCGCTTCTAAACGGAATCCTTGATAAAATGAACGATGATTTGGGTGGAATCGATAATGGCTTTTTCAGAAGCGGTATTAAAGAGTCTTTTACATTTAATGCCAATATATTTGAGCATTCCTTAAGCTGCAATCAAATGGTTGCATATATCATTGCAGCAACTATATTATCGGTAATAGGTTTGATTTTTATTTTTGCAAAAACCTATAAAAAGAAATAGTCACAAACAGTCACGTATATCTAAAACCTTTATTGACTTTATAAGCCACATATTGGAAAATAGTTAGTGGCGACCGGAGCTTTTTGCTAATTTATGCGGTCGTCACGGACTGTTATGGCATTTAATTCTTTTCAGTTTTTACTGTTTTTTCCTATAGTTGTTATTTTATATTATCTGATACCGAGAAAGCTTAAGCGGATATGGCTTCTTATTGCCAGCTATTACTTTTATATGAGCTGGAGCGCCCAATATGCCATTCTTATAGCCGCATCAACACTGATTACATATTTTTCGGGGATTTTACTCGAAAAGAATGAAAAGGTGAGCGTTAGAAAATGGATTGTGGCAGGAAGTTTTATAAGCAATCTCGGTATTCTTGTTTTCTTTAAGTACTTTGATTTCCTGCTTGATAACGTTAACAGTGTACTGTCATTATTTGGAGCGGGACAGGTATCAAATCCTTTCAGTCTTATCCTTCCGGTAGGTATTTCTTTCTATACATTCCAGGCCCTTGGCTACACAATGGACGTATACAGAAACGAAATTAAGGCGGAAAAGAATATAATAAGCTACGCGCTTTTCGTATCATTCTTCCCCCAGCTTGTGGCGGGACCTATCGAAAGAAGTAAAAATCTTTTATCACAGATTAAGGAAATACCGGGCAAAAAGAAATTTGACTACAATAAGTTTGTATCCGGCTTTGGGCTTATGTGTTTTGGGATGTTTACCAAAATGGTAATAGCCGACAGACTCAGTGTCTTTGTAGACGGTGTATATAATGGCCTTTATTATGTGGGCTTTGCCGAAACCTTTATGGCAGCCATTGCTTTTTCACTTCAGATTTACTGTGACTTTGGCGGCTATTCAATGATAGCAATCGGTGCAGCCAATGTAATGGGCTTTGATCTTTGTGAAAACTTCTATGCTCCTTATTTTGCAGACAGTATAGCCAACTTCTGGAGAAGATGGCATATATCATTAAGCAGCTGGTTTAAGGATTATCTGTACATTCCCCTGGGCGGTAACCGCTGCTCAAAGCCAAGAAAATACTTTAACCTGATGGTGACATTTTTAGTGAGCGGCCTTTGGCACGGAGCCGATTGGACTTATGTTCTTTGGGGCGGAATCCACGGTATTTACCAGATTGTGGGAGATTTGCTTAAGCCCGTAAAAGAAAAGGCAAATATTTTGTTTAAGACCGATAAAACAGCATCAAGCTATAAATTCGGCAGAATAATTGTCACTTTTACACTTACAACCCTTGCCTGGATACCTTTCAGAGCCGCTAATTTTTCAGAGCTTGTAATGTATTTTAAAAATATGTTTACCAGACCGAATTTCTGGGCATTTTTTGACGATACTCTTTTTGAATACGGCTTATCAAGACAGGAAACAACCATTTTAATGGTAGCCCTTCTGGTTCTTTTACTTGTGGATCTTGTTAAATACAATCAGAACCTTACCATAGGAGAGTACCTGCTCGAGCAGAATACATGGTTTAGATGGATAGCACTTATTTTGCTTATTGCGGCCTGCCTTGTTTTTGGACAGTACGGAATTGACTTTGATTCGACACAGTTTATTTATTTCCAGTTTTAGGTGAGAGTTGAAAATCAGTGTGAAGCGTTTGGTTTTCCTAAGCGAGCACGGGCGTTAATATAGATAATCAGCGAGAAACGTTTGATTTTGACCATATGATATGAAAGTAATGAAAGGGAATATTTTCACAGATGATTAAGAAAATTGTCAAATGTGTTGCATTTGCTGTAATAACACTTCTTGTTTTAAATTTCATATATGGTTTTCTTGTAATCAAGGACACCAACGGTGGAACGGATGAACTTCTTTTTTCATCGGTGAGACAGCTTGAAAACACACCACGAAACACAGTTGATGTTATGTTTTTGGGTTCAAGCCACTGCTATAACAGCATTTATCCAGCTGTTATGTGGGACGAATATGGTATTTCTGCTTTTGATCTGGCGGTAACCTGCCAGTTTAAGAGCGTTACTTACGAGATGCTCAAAAAAAGTCTCAGAAGACAGTCACCAAAGGTTGTTTGTGTTGAAGTTTTTGAACTTGATTCCGGCGGTCCCGACGAGGAAGAAGTGGGTGCGCTTTATCGCAATTTTCTTTCCGTTAAATCAACACCCGGACTTTACAATGTCCTGAAGGAAGAAAATCTGGATAATAAGAGTGATTTTATTTCTCGATGGCCTATTGTTCATACAAGATACAGAGAATTTTCTCAAAATGATTTCGTAACAAGTACTTGGGATAAATACGGACGCGGTGGTGAATTCAGAAACGGAGAAACCGGTGGGTATTTCAGCGGATACGCACTGTGCAGCGATGTAGTGGAGATTAGTGATTCAAACCGCGAATGGGTTGATAAGATGGTGACCCTTTCTAAAAAAGAAAAATTTGAACTTGTTTTCTT
>JAKSRT010000094.1 GCA_024403485.1 Lachnospiraceae bacterium | reverse complement strand
CCCGTTCAAAAAGTGCAAAATTAAGAGTATTTGAAAAGGTATAAGGTCAGGGAAGACCGAAGGTAATGGAAATGGAAAACAGATATGATAATTACAATTATGAAAACACTGCAAGAAAAGAGATAAAGGTTGATGAACTTCAACCCACTTACAGACCACTCAAGGAACTCAAAGGTGAAGAACAGCGCAAGCGCCGAATGAACATGAGCCCGCTGTTTATGATGTTTCTTGTGGGCGCATTCGCTATTCTTGTTTCTGTGGTTATTATGAATATAAGAGTTACTTCCGAGATGAATGCGACTGTTGATAAGGTGGGAGTTCTTGAAGCTCAGCTTAATAAGTTAACCCTTGAAAATGAAGATGAATATAGTAAAATGGTTAATGCAGTAGATCTTGAAGAAATCAAGAGGATTGCTGTTGAAGAGCTTGGAATGGTTTACCCTGACGATAGTCAGTATATCTACTATCACAGAGAAAACAGCGACTATGTAAGACAGCTTAAAGATATTCCTAATTAAGAGAGATATTTGTTTTGGATAAAAAAGAACGCAGAGCCGCAAAAAAGGCGATGAAAAACAATTTGAATAGAAATACCGTAAACAGGCTGGGATGGCTTTTTAGAATGGTCATCCTGGCTTTTATCGGTTTAATGGTAGTTCTTTTGAATATTGTAAGAAAGAACAGCGACGACTACCAGCAGAAAATACTGGCACAACAGGCCTATGATTCTCAGACCTTGGCAGCTAAGAGAGGCGAGATTGTAGACCGTAACGGAACTGTTTTGGCAGCGAGTAAGGAGCGTTATAATGTTATCCTTGACGTAAAAGAAATGCTTGATGCTGATGAGGCCAATGATACCACGGACTACTCAAGAGAAACGATAAATGCCCTTGTTGAGGTATATCATCTTGATGAGAAAGAATTGAGACAGTATATATCCGAAGTTCCGGAATCCAGATATTTTAAAGTCAAAACCGATATATCTTATGAAGAAAGAACTCGATTTGCGGTATTACAGGAAAAGCCTGAAGAAGGAAAAGAAGAAACAAGCTTATATAATAAATATATTCGCGGAGTTTGGTTTGAAAAGTATTACATAAGAGATTATCCGCAGGGTTCACTTGCATGTGATGTAATTGGATTTTCCACATTGGAAGGCGGAGCTCATTATGGACTTGAGCAAAATTATAATTCTGAATTAATGGGAACCGCAGGCCGCAGATATGGATTTTTAAGTGACGAAACAACTCTTGAAGTAACGACAATCCCGGCTGAAGACGGTAATACCTTGGTTTCTACGATTGATGCCAATGTACAAATGATGGTAGAGAAGCGTATCCGCGAGTACGCAGAAGAATACAAAGACAATGCTCGTACGGGATGGGGCGCCAACAACATAGGCTGCATTATTATGAATGCAAATAACGCCGAAATTTATGCTATGGCCGGCTTCCCCAATTTCGACTTAAATGACCCTCGTGATATATCAATTTTATATACCGATGAAGAAGTTGCGCTTATGAAAGAAGAGGGAACATATGCGGATGCCTGTGATGCTTTATGGAAAAATTTCTGCATTTCGGACACTTACGAACCGGGTTCCGTTATGAAACCTTTTACCGTTGCGGCCGGACTTGAAACAGGCAAGCTGACAGGTAATGAGTGGTATACCTGTACCGGTTCGCTTGAATACGGTGGATTTACTATTCACTGCCATAACACATACGGTGACGGATCTTTGGATGTAACCGGTGCAATTGCCAAATCATGTAATGTGTGTCTTATGTATATGGCTGAGAAAATGGGCGCAGATACTTTCCTTGAGTATCAATCGATTTTCAACCTTGGTTTGAAGACAAATATTGACCTTGCGGGTGAAGCGAGAACTCAGAATCTTGTTTTTAATAAAAACACACTGGGACCGACAGAACTTGCTACCGCATCCTTTGGACAGGGATTTAATGTAACAATGATTCAGATGTGCACAGGATATGCGGCGCTTGTTAACGGCGGATACTATTATGAACCTCATATGGTATCGAAAATATTAAGCCCCGGTGGAACAGTTGTAAGAAATATAGAGCCGAGACTTATTAAGCAGGTAATCAGTAATTCGACATCGGACAAAATTCGAGAATATTGTAATGCGGTTGTTACCGGAGGTACAGGCTGGAGAGCTAAACCTATCGGCTATCAGATAGGCGGAAAGACAGGTACAGCGGAAACGGTTCCACGTGGGAACGGCGAATATGTTGTTTCTTTTATCAGCCATGCTCCTGCGGATAATCCGCAGATTATATGTTATGTGGTTATAGACCGTCCTAATGTATGGGTGCAGGAAGATGCAAAGTATGCGACTATTTTATCCAAAGCTATTTTGACGGACATTCTTCCTTATCTTGGCATACCTATGACCGAGGAACTGACGGAAAAAGACATTGAAGAACTTTCGGAACTTGATTTGTCGGTTATAACCGGTCGTTATGACACCGGTGTTGATGAAGTGGGCGACGGTACTGCGATTTCACCGGATCCCTCCATAGATTTGTCTGATGAAGCTAAGAAAGAAGAGGATTAATCATTTTTATGAAGAATACATTTATTATTGCGGGAATGATTTCTTTTGCTATCAGCGCAGTACTTGGCCCAATTATTATACCTGTTCTCAGAAGAATTAAGGCAGGGCAGACAGAGAGAGAAGATGGTCCCAAAAGCCATCTCCAAAAGACGGGAACCCCCACTATGGGAGCTTTTATATATTTAATTCCTTTCTATGCGGTCTCTGCATTTTTTGCGGTAAAAGCACCTGAGCTCTGGCCCATTATTTTGATGACATTGGGATTCTCGGCTGTTGGTTTTATGGATGACTTTATAAAAGTTGTGCTTAAAAGATCGGACGGTTTTTACCCTAAGCAGAAGATGGCATGCCAAATAGTAATATCATTGGCTTATGCCGTTTGGGATTATTTTAAGGGCGGTAAAAACTTTGAACTTGTTGTTCCTTTTTCGGGTGCTACGATATCGATCGGATGGATTTATATTCCGATTCTTATGTTCATCATTATCGGTACCGTAAACGGTTCTAACTTTACTGACGGTGTTGATGGCTTGGAGGCAAGTGTTACAGCGGCAATATGTGGATTTTTATTTGTTGTTGGTCTTTCAATTAATCCTAATATAAGTATTGTCAGCGCTGTTTTGTTTGGCGGACTTATGGGATTTCTTATTTATAACCTTAACAAGGCGCAGGTATTTATGGGTGATACCGGTTCTTTGGCCTTGGGTGGTTTTGTAGCTGTATCCGTTCATCAGCTTGGCCTTGATTTTTACCTTCCGTTTATTGCTTTGATATACTTTATCGAGGTATTAAGTGTTATTATTCAAGTAAGCTATTTTAAGGCAACACATGGAAAAAGAATATTCCGCATGGCTCCGATTCATCACCATTTTGAACTTGGCGGATGGAGTGAAACAAAGGTTGTGGGAATATTTACCATTGTTACTGTTTGTCTTTGCGCATTTTCGTTGTTGTTTATTTAAAATGTATCGTAATTGTTGTGTTCACCAGAATGCGAAATATGATTGAATGAGGTATTTTGAAATAATATGCCGGAAGAGAAACGTACTGGAAGGCTGACGGGATTTTTTGATGTTCAGCTTTTGTTTATAACTATATTACTGATAGGATTTGGGCTTGTTATGGTTTATTCCGCAAGCTCTTATTCCGCTGCTCTCGGTAAAGAAGGTGACAGTTTTCTTTTTCTTAAAAGACAGCTTATTTCTGTAGGTGTCGGTACGTTTACAATGATATTTGCTACTATTATTCCGTATAAATTTTATTCGAAAATATGCACTCCGATATATTTTGCCGGTATTGTTTTTATAGTGCTGCTGTTTTTCGTGGGTGGGGAAGCAAATGGTGCTACGAGATGGCTGCGTATCGGTTCTTTTTCGGTTCAGCCTTCGGAAATATGTAAGCTTTGTACAATTGTACTGGTTTCTACACTTGTTTCAAAAATGGGTGGAAAAATCAGGAAGTCATTTAAAGGCTATGTATTTGTAATGGCTCCTGTGCTTCTTTACTGCCTTATGATATTATTCATTTCCAGAAACCTTAGTTCCGCAATTATTGTGGGACTTATTGCTGTATTGATGTATATGATTGCCGAGAAAAAGAATAAATGGCCGGCGATTACGCTTGGAGCTATGTTTGCTGTATGTGCGTTTATAACTTTTTTGGCAGCAAACGGTTGGCTTCCGAAGAAAATCGGTTTTAGACTGGAACGTGTAATGGCTTGGCTCGATCCGTATGCATATTCAGATGGTCGAGGAATGCAGATTATTCAATCTTTATACGGCATCGGAAGCGGAGGAATAAAGGGTAAAGGCCTTGGAATGAGTATGCAGAAGCTTGGATGGCTTCCTGAAGCAAACAATGACATGATTTTTGCAATTATATGCGAAGAACTCGGTATTGTTGGCGCGTTAGCTGTATTATTGATGTTTGCGTATATGTTTTACAGGATTATTGATATAGCAAATCATACGAAAGATTATTTGGCTACATTGATAGTGACCGGTATTTTTTGCCATATTTCGTTGCAGGTTATATTAAATATTTGTGTTGTTACAAATCTTATTCCGAATACAGGTGTACCTTTGCCGTTCATAAGCTATGGTGGTACCAGTATTATTATTCTTATGACGGAAATCGGAATATTGCTTAATATCGGAATGCATGCTTCGCTTGTGGAGGAAGAAACATCAGTTGAACAGGAAAGTACTGAGACTAATTAAATTTATAATTTTCATAATAATACTTGCAGGAGTACTGGGTGGCGGATACTATTATCTGTCCACCCATTATGACATTAAAAACGTATTTGTTGAGGGCAATGTTCATTATACGGAAAAAGAAATTAAGGAAATTGTCCAGGAAGGTCCGTTTGGAAATAATTCGTTGTATCTTTCTTACAAATATAAAAATCGTGCGATAAAGGATCTTCCTTTTATTGAGATGATGGATGTGGATGTTTTATCACCGGATACGGTAAAAATAACCGTTTATGAGAAAGTTTTGGCCGGTTATATCGAATATCTGGGAAAGTATATTTATTTCGACAAAGACGGTATTGTTTCGGAAGTATCTACGGTCAGAACCGAAGGAATACCTGAAGTAATAGGTGTTGAATTTGATTATGTGGTTCTGCATGAACAGCTTCCGGCGGAAAATACCGATTTATTTAAATCGGTGTTGGATATGACTCAGCTTATGAGCAAATACGGTGTTGATGCACAGAAAATATATTTTAAAGACGGCGGCAGTATTGTTCTTTATCAGGGGGATATTATTGTTAAACTGGGAACACAGGAGAATATAGACATAAAAGTAATGAACCTTCCGGGCATTCTTGAAAAGCTTAAGGGTGAAAAAGGTGTCCTTCGAATGGAAAATTACAGTGAAGGAACAAAAAAGACAACATTTGAACGGGATAAGGATTAGTTGGAGTAATAATTTTGGATAAAGTTTTAAAGCAGATAATAAGCAATAAGAATATATTGATTCTGGGCTTTGGCCGGGAAGGAAAATCCACACTCAGGGAAATACTGGCTCTGGGTGGATTTTTGTCTGTAACGATTGCTGATGCAAAAGATATCCCGAGTGAAATAAAAAAAGATTTGCCGGATTATATGGAATATGTTACCGGCGACGGTTATCTTGACTGCATTGATGATTATGACGTGGTTTTTAAAAGTCCGGGCGTGGTATTAAAAAAGCCGGCGTCAGAATACAAAGCTTTGATTACGGCTCAAATGGACATATTTCTTATGGCATACAGAGACCGCAGCATCGGAATAACCGGTACAAAAGGCAAAAGCACTACTTCTTCACTTATCGCGCATCTTCTCAAAGAAAATGGGAAAAATGTTCTTTTTGCGGGTAACATAGGTATTCCTGTGTTTGATATATGGAAACAGGTGGAAGACGACAGCGTAGTAGTTATCGAAATGTCATGCCATCAGCTGGAATATATCAGGGTTTCACCAAGAATCAGCGTTCTCCTTAATATTTATGAAGATCATCTTGATCATTACGAAACTCGTGAAAAATATGCAGAGGCTAAG
>JAKSRT010000093.1 GCA_024403485.1 Lachnospiraceae bacterium | reverse complement strand
AATCGCCAAGGGACCAGCTTTCCCCCGGAGTCCATGCTGCCGCGCCGTCTGAAAGGTTATAATCAACAAGCTGTTTAAACAGGTGCTCACCAATCTTACCACATGGGCGTATACGCCTCTGAATTTCAGCAATACCAATCTGAATAGTACCATATACTGTCGAAGGTACTACCCATAGATTAATACCGCTTGTAAGTACCAGATTTGCAGCCGTAATATCGTTTCCGGCCTTAAACTCTCTAAAAGGCGCAACACGCGGTCCTTCGCCGTGGGTTCCTATCCATATAACATTAATTTTTTCTTTTATCTCAGGATAGAGTTCAATCGCCAGTGCCACATTCGTGATAGCTCCCTGGCAAAGGATGAACAACGGATGCTCATCTTCCTTAAGCGCTTCCTCTCTGATAAACTGAATAGCCTCTGAAGCCTTAATATATTCATCCATCGGACCTTCCTGGCCTTTATACACCGGAACGGAAATGTCCATTGCTTCAAGAATGGTTTCTATTTCTCTATAACTTTTCATCATAGAGCCTTCAACATTAAAATGCTCTGCAATAATGCCTTTTACCAGCAATTTGGGGCTCAATAAAGCATGTACTATAGCAAAAGGATCATCTGCCTCGCAGGCTGCATCCGTATCAAGAATCACCCTGACCTTCTTAAAATCATGCAAATCAAATTCCAATGCTTCTTTGGGACTGTTCATAAGTTTATCTCCTTGTAAAAATATGCTGTCAAACATTATTAATCGTCATATAGATTATACTAAAATACTTCATTTCTTTCGATAGCAGATTAACATTTTCTTTTGCCTTAAATAATTATGTTGCGATTGCAACTCTATCTCTCATAATGTACATTGAATATATGGAAAAATATTATGAAAATATAACATCTGAAAAGAAACTTACCTCCATACTGATTGCGGTCAATGACAATTCAATAAGTGATTTCGCATATATGATTGACGAGATGAAACGTCTTGTAGAAGCCTGCGACATGGATGTCAAAGATGTGGTAGTTCAGGAACTGGCCAATCCTAACCCCGGAACTTACGTGGGCACCGGAAAGCTTGAGGAAATCAAAATATTAGCCAATGCTCTTGAAGTAGACTACTGCATAGTTGCGGATAATCTTTCACCTGCCCAGTTAAAAAACATAACCGACACCGTTGACACAGCCGTTTTAGACAGAACCGGACTGATCCTTGAAATTTTCGCACGCCGGGCAAAAACACGAGAAGCCCGTCTTCAGGTTGAATCGGCAAATCTCCAGTATCTTCTGCCCCGTCTTGTAGGTATGAGAAAATCTCTTGGCAGACAGGCCGGTGCCAGCGGCTCGTTAAGTAATAAAGGCCAGGGGGAAAAACAGTTGGAGCTGGATCGACGTCACATTGAAAGGCGAATCACAGAAGTTCGAAGAGAACTTGACTCCATCAATCATGACCGAGATGTTCAGCGGGCTCTTAGGCAAAAGAATCAAATCCCCTGCGTTTCGCTTGTTGGCTACACAAATGCCGGTAAATCCACTCTTATGAACCATCTTCTTTCTTCTCAAAATGCTGATGACGAGAAAAAGGTTTTCGAAAAGGATATGCTTTTTGCTACCCTTGATACCACCACAAGAAGAATTGACTGTCCTGATAACAAAAGCTTTCTTTTGTCGGATACGGTTGGTTTTGTTAGTAACCTGCCGCACGGACTGGTAAAGGCGTTCCGCACCACTCTTTCGGAAGCGTGCCTGGCTGACCTTCTTCTGATAGTCGTGGACAGCTCAGACCCGTATTTGAAGGAACAGCTGGAAGTAACGGAAAATACCTTAAAGGAACTGGGTTGTGGCGATATAGACAGGATATACGTATATAACAAATGTGATCGCCTGGAAATAATTCCTTCCATCACACCCTACAATGAGACCAGAGTATATATTTCAGCAAAGAACGGTTTCGGAATCGATAAACTCATGTCTGAAATAAAAAAGTCATTGTTCAAGAACAATAGAGTGGTGGAAATCACAATTCCCTATACCGAAGGCTCACTGATTGATTTGCTTAATCGTGAAGCCACGGTACTTGAAACCGATTACAGAGAAGACGGAATCTATGTAAAAGCTGATATTTCCAGAAAAATTCTTGGCCTTTTAGATTTAAAAGGGCTTATTAAATAAACGCGGATAAAAAATAAACCATGTCGATGGTAAACTACTGTCGACATGGTTTATTTTTAATTATATTTCTTTCTTGTAAACATCCTTATAGATTATTTTTCTAAGTCTGTCCTGATGCTCCGGCTTTACCAGATAGTAAACAACACTTTCCACAAGATTCTCCGTTGAAAAGCATCTTCCATCCATTTTAAAATGTTTAAATCCCGCATCTTTATACTTAGTGTAAATAGCATCCGCTGAGATGAAATTCTTACGTTTCTGAAGTTCCGCAAACTTGAAGTTTATATTCATACATACAAATTCCGAATTTCTGAATTCAAGCATACACTTTCCGGTATCAAGATAATGTGCCCGCCTGCGAGGGCAGTTGTCCTCACAGGTATGGTCTATTATAAGTTCAACCCTGCTTCTTTCATCGGGCTCCAGTGCAAAAAGTTCATCCGTATTGTTCCATACGGAATCAGCAACTACCAGATAATAATCTTTTTTCAGTTCCTCTTTTAAGCCTTCGATTGTGCTGATGCATTTTGTCGTGGATGAAATAAGTCTGAAGTTGGGATACTTCTCGCGAATATACTGTTCAAGAACAGGTGTATTAACAATGGCTTCATTCATTCCGTTGTTTGAAATCTCAAGACAAAGGTTTGAGAATGTATCTCCAAGGTGCTTTTCTTCAATCAAGGGATTTGTAAATGTATAACGAACGGAAATGCCTCTTTTGTTGTACTCTTCTATCAGCTTTCTCATTTCACGACTGTCATTTCTGGCAAGAAATGTTCTGCCGCCGTTCCAGATACAGCTTCCAAAGCTGCCGTAGGCTGCTGAAATTTTAGCATCCTCATAAAACCACTCCGGGCGATAATTCATCAAATCCGAAAGAAAACAGATTAGGACCCCGTTACTTACGAAATCGGGAAAATAGTAATTTAACACAGTGATTTACTCCAATACCTTCAATTATGAATCAAAAAAGGTCATACCCTTTTCTGTAAGAATTCTTTCTGCCTTGGGATATTCAAAGCAGGGAGCTTCCTTAAGTGCTTTAAGATAAAGTGCTCCTTCATATTTAGCCATTGCCAAATCATGAAGCAGATAATTTCCACATGTTTCGGGAGTTGTACCGGGAACCACATCATCATAATTAGCCATATGTTCAAAAGCCCTTACCATAAGAGGATAGATTTCTTCTGCCTTGGGGTGGCCTTTGACAATAAGATAAGAGCCTGTAAGACAGCCCATGGGACCCCAGTAAATAATATTGTCTTTCCATTCTTCATCGTTACGAAGGAAAGTAGCTACTACATGTTCAATAGTATGCATAGCATTAGGATGAATAACCGGTTCAAGATTGGGCTTCTTCATTCTGATATCAAATGTTGTACAAAACTGATCACCAATCTGATCCACTCTGGACTCATAAATGCCGGGAACAATCTTTGTATGATCTACCTGAAAGCTGGGAATTAATTTTTCTTCTGCCATATAAGCCTCCGAAATAACATATTTTCAATAAAGATATCTTATAACATTTTAGTATTTATATCAAACTTTATTTACCCACCGGATTGCTTAAAATACGCATCTTTTATCACAATAAAGCACAGGTCCCAAAGGAGACCTGTGCCATAATAACTGCCTAATTACTTTCAGCCAGGAATATGGATACTCTGCTTTGAAGAACATTAGCCACATCTTCTGCCGACTTATTTCCTTTTAAGAAAGGTTCAAGTTCTTCACTCAGTATCTGATAAATACTATCATCATAAGCTCCGGGCTTTTTAGCTATCTCAACCAGTTTTCTTACCGCTTCGATATCTTCATCCCTGACGCCTTCAATCTCAATGGATACACCACCGGACGACCAGCTTCCGCCGTAGCCATGGTCTTTTTGCATCGAAATATACTTTTCGAAGGATTCCTTATTTACAAAAAATCCATCAAGATTGGTATGAGTCGGTTCCATAGGCATAAAGAACTTTTTCAAAAACTGCCAAGAACCATCCACATTTGCACTGTTCTTTAAAATTGCATATCCTCCGGAAAACATAAAGAAATGATTCGATCCGGTCTCCGAAGGGAAACCGATGATATTCATATTCTCGTTCATTGCTTTATCATATACCTGCATGGAGTCAAATTCATAGATGTACAAAGGTACAAGAATTGCTTTTTCATCCATGAGTTCCTTAAATTCATCGTATTCCGAATCGAAATCCTCTTCCACAGGATATTTTTTAGCGACTTCCAGTATGTCAAGAAAATCAGGTGACATGAAATTGCATTTAGCCTCTTCAATATCAAAAACACCCGGATTAAACATCGTAAGATAATATACAAGTGTTGCACCCGAAAACTGTCTTCCGAACGCGAGCCCGTCAAAAGAACTGTTTATTTTCTTGAAGTCATCGGTTGTCCATGAGTCTCCGTCTCCCACATACTTACTGTTGCCTCCTAAGGTAAATAACTGGAAGGAAGGCGAAAAACTATATAATTTACCATTGGTTTCCTGGGCTTTAAGTGCATTTTCAAAGAAGTCGGCTCTGTTTATGTCCGGTTCCTTATCTATATACGGATTCAAATCCACAAAGGTCTGTTCCGGATCAAGGCCTGAAGTATTCTCCAGGCAAACAATATCAAGAATTCCGCCCTGAGCTATATCATTAAGCAGTTTATCACCTGCCTGCTCCCAGCCGTATTCTTCCTCATAAGACTTAATAATAACCTTGTATTCCGTGTTTGATCTGTTAAACTCCTTTACACTGCTCTTTAAATCATCGTTTGCATAGAAGGCACCGACTATTATTTCCTGTCGATTTCCGGTATCCAAAGTTTTTGTGAGTGTAACAATCTTTATTCCACCGTTTTCACTTTCACCTTCGCCCCAATATGGGGAAGCGTAGGATATTTTTCCTTCTCCGTCTTCCCAAAAAGTTGCCGACCAGGGAGTATCAAGATCACTTTCAAGCCATTTAAGAATGGGTTCAAAGGTTTGTGTTGAAATATCATATAAGCCAAGAGATGACTCCGAGAGAGTATAATATTTGCTGCCTCCGGCTTTGCAGAAGCTGTTAACGCTCTCCGGAACATTTTCCATTTTATCTCCCACGCTGCCTTTATCGAAGTCCAGTTTTACCAAAGAAGCCTCGCCTTGATTAAAATAACCGTATGCATATGTATTTCCGTCATCGTCTGTAAACATGCAGTTTACAAATCCGTTAACACTCACTTTCTTTTCAATTTTTCCCGTTTCATCGGTTAAAAACACCATTGAATCCGAACAGATAACGTACTTTCCGTCCTTGGTATGTTCAAATCTGTTTATATACGGAAATTCATCGTTAAGTTCGTCGAGTACAGACTGAAAGCTAACCGTTTTGGAAACTTCACCGTTTCCGTCAAAATCAACCGCATAATAAGAATTGGTATTCATCTTATCGTCGTAGGATGAAATTACAAGCGATACGGTATTATCATCATTTAAGAAAAATTCCGTAGGATAGCCGTCATCTTCAAGGCCTTTCAGCGAAACACTTTTCTCGTCGGTTCCATCAGGATTGTTGCTTATGTAGCAGGTTTCAATCAGTTCTCCTTCATCGTTATTTTTTTGAAGGATGTAATGGATACGCCCGTCCCTGTAAACAATTTCCCCTGAAACGTATGAGTTTTTGGGACTTTCTATCTGCTTTTCAGATGGAATGTAAACATACTTTTCTCCGTTATCAGTCTTACCGTTTTTGCCATCATCGGAGGCGTTTCCGCTCTTTCCGCATCCGGACAAGACTGCGACTGCCATTGTGGCAACCAGAATTAAAGATATTACTTTCTTTTTCATATAGCACACACTTCCCCTCGATTTTTATTTCCGAAACTATGATACAAAAAGAACAATGCAAATCAAAGGAAAAGGGATTGAAGATAGTATTAAGATTTGGTTAAGAAAAAAGCCCGAGCCTTAAAGGCCCGGGCTATGATCCTTATCACTCGTCAAGAGTAAACTGATTAATAACATCGTTAAGCACGTGTATGCTT
>JAKSRT010000092.1 GCA_024403485.1 Lachnospiraceae bacterium | reverse complement strand
CTCTCTTTCCCATTTAAACCAATCAGGAACATGATTATATTTCTTGATGGTTCCTTTAACACCTTTTAAGTAGCCGTATTCATCAAGTTCATAGGCTGCGTTGCAGGCTCCGCAGGTTAACATAATTCCTTTGCCAACCATCTGACTCTCAGTCATGCAATGCGGACACTTATATAACACTCTGTTTAATCCGTCTGCTCTAAAGCCTTCGGAAATTTTTATATTATTATCCTGTTGCCACTTAAACTGGTCAAAAGAAAACTGTTCATCGAGAATAGCATTTATTTCATCAACGCTTTTTCTTTTTATCGCTTCCGGGCTCAGAAGATATTCCATCTTTGCCGAAACATCACATTTTCTGATTTGAAGCATATTATATAAAGGATCTCTTGTAAAAGCACCCCTTGTAGTAATCATTATTACGGGAGCACCTAACAGTTTAATGCATTTGCCAAGGCTTTCGGGAAGCGGAGTCTTTGTTCCGTCAAAAGAATAGCTGGCCTCAGGATACATAAGCACCGATGACTTAAGTGTTTCAAGAGAGTATTTCATATCCTTTATAAGATTTAAATCCGTAACAAATTTCTGCGTAGGAATGCAGCCGATGCTTCTCATCAGCTCTTCTTTCCCCACAAACCCGTCCGAGGTACATACTATCTGAAACGGATTTGGATATAAAAGCTTAGCTGCAATCTCCAAATCTATAAAGCTTGAATGATTCATCAGGACAAGACAGGGAGTACCGGGTTCAAGCCGGTCCATCCCTACTTTGTCACATTTAAAATTTACTTCCTTTAATGCTATATCAGCCAGAAACTTTATAAGTCGTTTTAATAAAGGATTTGGCTTTTTAGGATTCTTATGAGGGGCTTTGGGTAAAGCAATTACCTCCTCATAAGTCATCTCCTGCATTTTAATCTTCATATTTTCCCCTTTTTTAGAAAGGTTTTCCACACTTTGTACAGAACTTACCGCCTTCTCTGGGTGCACCACAGTTTGTACAGAAACCACCCATAACAGGTTCTGTAGGCGCTTCGTATGTCATAACAGGCTGAACGGGTTCTCCGGGAGCTTCGTTTGTCATGGCAGGCTGAACAGGTTCTGCTGTAACTACAGGTTGAACCGGGGCTGTCTGAGAAGGATCCACAAAAGTATTGAACTGATTATGATACATTCCCTGCATTGCAGCCTGATTAGCCATAGCCTGCTGCATAGCGTACTGCTTTGCAGCTCGCTTAGCCTTAGCCTTTTTGCCACAGGTAAGTACGAGTACAATTGCAATAATTGCTGCTAATACCACTACAACAACAACCCAGAAAATAACGCCTTTAATGTTAATTGCGGTTCCGCTTACATCCAGGCCATACAGCGATGTGGTCGAAATGCTGGCGGTACTTTTGCTTATTTCAGCTGTGTCCTTGCTACAGAAGGTAACAGTTTTTCCTTTACCTGCATCAAGTGTATAACGGATTGAAAAATCACTTGTTACATCCTTTGAGAATATATAAATATCAAAGAACTCGGACATTACAAATTTTGTCTTAATTTTAACCATAGATTCTTCTGTTGCAAGTGAAATAGTATCACCGTATCCGGTAAGTCCTTCCATATATCCTGAGATTTCATCCGCATTACCACGCATTTCGATTGAAATCGCATAATAATCATCGGTATCATTCTTTGATACATGTGCGTTATTTTCTTCTGCCACAGACTTTTCAAGAAGTGCAGACTCAATCTTGCTGATGGCGGCAGCTTCCTGTGATTCGGAAAGACGGTCTTCAAACACAAGGTTAATATATTTCTCGTATTCGTCATCGCCAACCGCTTTGGTTGCTGTATCTATGTAATTAAGTCTGTAATTCCTTGCGTAGGCAAACTGAAGATTTGCATATCCCTCCTCATTGTCATCGTAATAATATCCGTATGACATTGCATAGTATCCGGGAAAATCTTCATGAGTGGTATAATAAGAAGCGGGAGCTATGTACTCATATTCCGAACCGATACTGTATTCGTCGGAAACCTTCCAGAAACCGTTAAAGCTGATACCCTGATAATTTGAGAATGTGTAATTGGTTGCGTTGTACTGCTCCTTCACATCCATACCGAAGGCAAAATACTTCTCATCATCACCGTTTTCACAGGAAATGGTAGCATCTTCAAAAAGAAGCTTAGCGAACTCTTCAAGTCCCGCACTGTCAAGATTGTTCTTTGTTATGCTGAAATCATAGTAATAGCTATTTTCTGATGTTGTAACCTCTGCATCATTTCCGACTAGCTGAACAAAATAGTGTTCAATGTCGCTTTCTCTTCCCGTAATCGAATTTACATCGATTCTGAACATGTAGGTTCTGTTGTATAAACCGATATCCGTAACTTCAGTCATAACATTGACATTTGACAATGTTACGTATGTAAGATCGTTATAGTAAATATAACTTGATGCATCATATTCTTTATCAAAAACAATTTTATTTTCGCGAATTTCAACAACACTTGACTTGTTGCCCTCGGAAATTCTTCCTTCTTCAACAAGTGCATCTTCAAGCCAATGGAAGAAAATACGGCTGTCGAAGTTTTCCTCTACCTTTAAGCCCTTGCTCCACTCGCTGGTAGAAACCTGAATTTCAGCCTCACCGGCATCGGGATAAATTTTCTTTATTTTGTTGTTATAATCTTCTGTTGAATCAAAAGGCAATTTGAAGCAAATGCAGTTTTCCCCATCGTCTGTTGTAATAAATTCATACTTCAAAGCAGAGGGGCAGTATGATCTGATAACATCACACAGGTCATCGTATGTTCCGTTAAAATTGTCCCTAAAATTATCTTCCTGGATATAAACATCCATCTCTCTGACACCCGAACCGTCTTTTTCAAGTATCAGCTTTGTGTCAAGGCTGCCACCTGCGCAGGCTGTCATCATTAAGCAGCCAAATACGAGGATAAGCAGTCCAAGTATTTTTGTTTTAAGATTTTTCATGTAATTCTCCTCCCTGTCATCGAAAACACACTGTTTCCGATGATTTGAATATGTCCCTATTCACGGATAAATATTATATCAAAGGATACGTCCTTATGCTATAATTCATAGAAAAATAATATACTTTCACAGCATAAAAAGGCAAAAAGAAATATTATGGACATCTTATCTAAACAGGAAATCTCGGAAAAAATAGACTTATGTAAACTTCATATAGAGGTTTTTGACGAAATAGACTCTACAAACAACTATGCGAAAAAACTTATTCTCGAGGGATTCAAAGAAGGCTTGATTGTGGCAGACTCCCAGACAGCCGGAAGGGGACGAAGCGGTCATAGTTTCTATTCACCCGAAAATACAGGGATTTACATGTCCTATTTTTTTACTCCCAAAAACGGCCTTGCCGGTGCAGAAAGCTGCACAACAAAAACCGCCGTGGCCATGGTTACCGCTCTTGAGTCTTTGTATTCCGATTCATTCAACATAAAATGGGTCAATGACATTTACTATGGCGGAAAAAAGATATCGGGAATCCTTGCCGAAGCAGTAACAACCGGTATTAACGTCGGAGGAATCGTAATAGGAATCGGAATTAATGTTTCCACAAAAGACTATCCCGATGATATAAAAGATCGTGCAGGTCATCTGCCGGTTCGAAGTGACATTTCACGAAATGATATAATAGCCGAAATAATAAACAATCTGGTTCCGCTTTTGGAAAAAGAAACCTCTGACAAAAGTTATGTAAACTTATATCGTGATCATCTTCTTATGATAGGAGAATTGGTTACTTTTCTTGATCACTCAAAAAGTGCAGCCGAAGCAATTCATACTACAGCAACAATAATTGATATCGATGACGAATGCGGGCTCATCGTAAAAGAACAGGACGGAACCCTTAGAACAATCAGAAACGGTGAAGTATCTGAACTGCGTTGGACTGAATAAGAAAGCATCTGACTAAGCAGATGCTCACGCCGAGTGCGGTTGCGTATGCAACTTTTACTTTGCGCGCAAGTGCGCATCCTTGCGGAGCACTTTTTACGCTATAGTAAGAACGTTCCTATGGCGTAAAAAGAGGTACTGCCATACGGCAATACCTCCAACTATTTTTATATTTTTTTAAAACAACTGCTCAATTACTTCAAGGACTCTTTCATATTCTTCGAGGAGTGCATCATGGTTGGCAACCATTGCATCAATATCTCCCGCCTTACCGGAAAGTTCTGAAGTTTTTGCTATTTCGGACAGCTTATCGCAACCTATCTGCTTAGCAGCGTTTTTAAGTCCGTGAGCCTCTATAATATATCTGTCGAAATCTTTATTTACCAGAAGTTCTTTAAAAAGCGGAACTTTTTCTTTGCCCTCTTCAAGAGCGGTTTCAAGAACCTCTAAATATATTTCCTCATCATCAACGCAAAACTCCATTGCTTCTTCGACGTTAAATCCTTTACTGCTTAAATCAGAAATAGTCATTTTTTGCCTCCCAAATATATCAATATCTATACATATTATATACCATACCTCATTAAAAAGATATACCCCGTATTATATTCAAAAATATTCCGCCGGCTTTACATTTTTACACCCCATTCCCATTTTATCCCTCTTTACTTTAAGACTTTAATATGTTAAAATTTTACAGTATCAATGTAAAATATATATCAATACATCCAAGTAAGTTAGTCATTGTTAAAGGGAGAACAGAGCAATGAATAAGAAAATAAGAACTAAAGCAGTCTGCAATCTTTTTCAGGGCATATTGAGCCTTCAGAATGAAGATGAATGCTTCGACTTTTTTGAAGATTTATGTACCGTTAACGAGCTTTTGAGTTTATCTCAAAGATACGAAGTGGCCCATATGTTGAAGCTTGGTCATACATATATGGAAATTGCCGAAGAAACCGGTGCTTCAACAGCAACAATCAGTCGTGTTAACAGATCTCTCAACTACGGTAATGACGGTTATGAGCTCATCTTTAATCGACTTTATAAAGACGAAATGCACAAAAATTCTTCTTCGGACACATCCTCCGAAGAAACAAACTAAACAAAAGCAGACAGTTAATCTGCCGGACTGGCTCCTACTCGATTGATTAACATTCGCCGAATGCTTTAATCTATAGCGCCCGGCCCGTTGTCAAAACAAAAAACGGAAGTCTCATGAAAATGAGACTTCCTATTATATTGCGCAAAACAGTAACTATCTTTTACTCTTCTTCGCGACCGATCATTTCACAGCGTCCTTCAAATACAGCACACTCATCCACAATAAGATTTTTGGCATGAATATCACCGTAAATCCGGCCTGTCTTGCTGGCCTCAACCTTTTCTGAGGCAAACAATTCACCTTTGATTATGCCACCAACATAAATCTCAGCCGCCTTAACGGTTCCTTCTACACGACCATCTCTTCCGATAATGACCTTTCCCTCAGAAGCAACAGTTCCTTTGACAAGACCGTCAACGCGAAGCAGTTCCTCGCCCGTCAATGTTCCTTCCACTATTGTTTTTTTGCCAATAACACTGCTTACCCGGCCTGATTTGTAATCGTCTGATTTTCCCATTTTTTATCCTCTTTAACCACTGATGTCCATCAGTTCCATCGGATCTGTAAACTGATCCATATAACTGATTTGATATCCAAGTCGATTCTCTTCCAATCCACCTACATAAAGAATTGCGCCTCTTACAACTTCATCTCCCTCGCAAACCTTTGGAGTTGCCGCATTTCTGTAGTAGGTCAGATATCCGTTTCCATGGTCAATCACAATGCAATTTCCGTATATCGAATCATCATATACACTGGTTACCACTCCATCCCCGGCTGCAACAACGTCGGAAATGTCGGACATAAGAAAAATAACGATAGGAACATAGTCCTCAGCCTGGGTTATTTCTTCGTCCTGCTCTTCTATTTCTGCCGAGTCGGTTAATGGACATCCGTTAGGTATAGCCCTCTCCTGCTTGATTTCAGCCTCTGCCTCAGCTTCGACTTCCTGCTTTCCTACAGTAACCTGAAGTATTTCGTTTCGATTAATTAATTCAGCATTTTCTTCTCCCATCTCTTCGATGGTAGCCTTCTGCGAAGTAATGATATCCCTTAATGTTACTATCTGGGCTTCCATTTCCGTAAGTTCCATTCTTGAATAATAAATGGTTCCTCCGGCCACCAGTGCCGCAAGTAAACTTACAATAATACATGCTCTGAAAATGTTGAAACCTGCGCGGTAATATTTAGTT
>JAKSRT010000091.1 GCA_024403485.1 Lachnospiraceae bacterium | reverse complement strand
AAAGTTACTTTTTAAGGCAGGTGGGGGTAAACCTTACAGGTGATCTCGATGTTTATTCTTCAAATCAGGGAAAGCATTTTCTTTTGAACGAAAGAAATGCCGGGTTACTGGCAAAAGCCACATTAGTGGGAAAAATAAGATATAAAACCGGCAGAGACACGGTAAGTGATAAGCAGATTGTTATCACTTCAATCACCAATGATGATGAAGCTTTTCATCGCTACATGTATATAGACTGTGTAAACGACGGTGAAGCCATGGTCACCATTGTAAACGAAAACGGCAGTATCACAGCAATACTTAATCAGACAAAATATTCGTCATATTTCAAATATATAACCGAAGAAACAAATTACGGAAAAAACAAACCGGTGGAAAGCATCCCTTAAGGATGACCACCGGTTTTCTTTTTAATTAATTATTATATGTTTTCAGCGCTTATCATCAATCACTCTGTCAATCAATCTTAAGTACTGCTTTGAGGAAAGCGTGGAAAGGAGCAAAAAGAACTCCGGTAATAGGCCATACAATCCATGCCCTGCTCCATGAAGCTGCAGTAAGGAAACCCAGAAGAAGGAAAATTGCTGTTGCAATAAGCCAATAACATCTTACATACGGTGCCATCTTCTTATTGGCTTTTTTATTTTTGGCGCTGTATTCGCCCTCTTTAAGAAGAGCTTGATATGCTTCCCAAACGTTACCGCTTAATACAAAGAGATATACCGCTGCAGCAATCATAACAAGAAGCAGACAAACTGTAGCTACAATGAGATAGTCTTCGATCTCCGCCAGTGCGCCGACAACTAACGCAATAGGACTGCAAAGGCAAAGAATAACGCCTATTATTTTATATGTATTGTGGGTAGTTTCAAAAGACGCTTTCTGTTCCTTAACCATTCCGATTACTCCGTACTCGGTTTCAATATCCTCTTCCTTTATATATGTATATTTTTTTGTTTTTCCCCCGGCAATCATCGTAACAGTTACACCAATTGCTATAAGAACAAACAATGCAAGTAAGCCGATGCCGGCTGCCATATTTTCACTTATACCTGAACCCGGCTTGTTCGAAAAGCCCGCAAGGAAAATAAGTGTTACAGGGCATAATACAAAGAGCATTGCCGCAAGAGCATTTGCAGGGGCAGTTGCTTTTGTCGCTGCTATATATTCTGTTGCTTCTTCAAGCGAAACCTTTCTTTTTACCGGAACAGTATCGTAATCAACGCTGGGCTTAATATCTTCAGATGAAAGTTCTTCAATCTCATCCTTTAATAAATAATCGGTGGAAACTCCAAAAATTTCTGACATAATTAAAATCTTCTGAAGTTCCGGAACCGCCTGAGCTCCTTCCCATTTCGAAACGGACTGACGGGAAACGCCAAGTTTTTCGGCAAGTTCTTCCTGAGACCATCCCAGTTTCTTTCTTTCATTAATAATTTTGTCTGCAAGTATCATAATATTCATCCTTTCATATTCAAAAGAACCATTTCCATAATATCACATTTCAGCGATTCGTTCTTTCAGTTTTTCTTTTCGTTTTAGTGTTGTTCGAACAACCTGAAGATAACAAAATCAACGGTTGCAGACTATAAAGTTGACTTTTCAATTTGTCAACCTGCGGTTGCAACCGGCAGTTGCTGCACTAAAAAAGCAATAATTTAGAAGAAAAAGTGCTTTATTTTTTCAAATATAAAGAGCAACAATAATAATATTATTGTAATGTATATGTAATAGAGAACTATTGGGGACAGATATAGCACTCAACGGGCAAAAAAGCAGCCTGTTGCGAGCCAAAGGAACCATGATCGTGTAATTAGGACCGTCCCCAGTGCAAGGAGGAATACATGAAAATATCGTCGCAGTTAAAACTGGTGCAGGATGCTTTCGCGGGATTTTATTCCTGTGGGCTGACTATGCTCGAAAGTGATACAATGAAGCGTTTCGAAGGAAATGAATGCGAAAGCCGGGAAATCAGTTTAGTAACAGGATTCGAAGATTTCAGATTAGAAAGGGTTTCGGATAATGGATTAAAACTTGTAACAGATTGTAAACAAGATAGTAAAACAGGTGTTATGTTTGTAGAAACTTCCATAGAGAATAATGGCAAGGAGCCGCAAACAATGGAGATGCTCTCTTCGTTTGTGCTTTCTGAGATTGAGGGGGACAAACTACATCGTTTCGTTTCTTTCTGGTCGGCGGAAGGACGCCATAAAATCGATAATCTGGCCGATCTTGGTTTGGAGCATTCGTGGAATAATATGGCCTTTCGCGTAGAAAAATTCGGAACAGTTGGAAGTATGCCGGTCAGAAAGTTTTTCCCTTTTGTTTGCATCGAAGACTCAAAAACAGGTACTTTTACGGCCATTTCACTCTATACTCCTTCCTCGTGGCAAATAGAAGTAGTTATAAGGCACGATGATCGGGTAACATTGTCCGGAGGTATTGCCGACAGAGACTTTGGTCACTGGACCAAAACACTTAAGCCAGGCGAAAAATATCTTGCTCCCAAAGCCGCCGTAAGTGTCGGTACATCTCTTGAAGAAGTTTGCGACAAGCTTGTTAAAGCTCAGAAGCCCGATATAAGCCCCATCGATAATCATATGGGAATAACCTACAACGAATACTGCACAACCTGGGGGAATCCGACCGAGGACAAGTTAAAGAATATAGCCGACCATATGGCCGGACACAAGGTTCAATATCTTGTAATTGATTCAGGCTGGTACGGAACCGAAGAAGGATACTGGTTCGATTACACCGGCGAATGGAAAATCAACAAATACCGTTTTCCCAATGGACTTAAACCAGTAGCCGATTATATTCGCTCAAAAGGAATGATTCCCGGAATCTGGTTTGAATTTGAAGTTGTTTCCCGATTGTGTAAGTTGTTCAACAATGCTGATTATCTGCTTAAAAAGGACGGCTATATTTTAAATGTCGGCGGAAGACAGTATCTTGATATGGAAAAAGAAAATGTAAAGGAATACCTTTATAATTCGGTGATAAAAACGCTTAAGGACGCGGGCTTCGGTTATATAAAGGTCGACTACAACGACACGCTTGGTATAGGATGCGACGGTCCTGAAGGAATAGGCGAAAACTTAAGGCAGAAGCTTCTTGCCACCCAGGAATTTTTCAAAAAGCTTCGTGAAGAAATACCTGATCTTGTTATCGAAAACTGTTCAAGCGGCGGACATCGATTGGAACCCTCGATGATGGAATTGTCTTCAATGGCAAGTTTTTCCGACGCTCACGAAATAGTATCTCTTCCGATTATTGCCGCTAATCTTCACTATTTAACCAGACCGGATCAAACTCAGATTTGGGCAGTGCTTCGGGCAAACGACTCTCCTTCACGAATCTACTACTCAATGGCCGCCACATTTTTAGGCCGTGTTGGTATGTCCGGTGACATATACGATTTAAGCAAAGATCAATGGAAAATGGTTGATGATGCCATTAATTTATATGAAAACACAGCAGATATAATCAGGGATGGTTTTACATATGTAAATATTTGTGATGCCAAGCTTTATAACGACCCTCAGGGTGGTCAGCTTGTTCTTCGAAAGCTCACCGCCGACGAATACGAAGGCGAAAACATAACCGGCACAACCGACTGCAAAAAGAAAAACAAAACCCTTGGTGTTTATCATCGTTTCGCCAACTCGGTATCGCTTAAAGAGTTTATCCACAACCACGGAATCAACCTTAGTCTTAGCAACAAAGTGGCTGAATATGGCAGTTCTACCGAAGATTTCAGCGCATGCGTATTTGTGATTGAAGAATAAAACCTATGCTAAATCAGAAGGAAAAAACTCATTTGATATCCTGTTAAATCCTGATTTAATTTTCTATTTCATGTATTGATTAGCATATTTGCCGCTCATTTTCCGTCGGCGGTCATATTACGCATTTATTATGACATATAGAATGCAATGAGTTGGTATATTTTATGTCGAAGCAGTTTCTTAAAAAGCACGAATAGCATGTTCTCAGCTTGCGAATTTAGGTAATAGATGCCAATATTCTGCTTCTGTTACCTAAAAAGTGTGAATGACATATTCTCAGCTTGCGAATTTAGGTAATAAATGCCAATATTCTGCTTCTGTTGCCTAAAAAGTGTCAGTGACATGTTTTCAGCTTGCGAATTTAGGTAACGGATGCCGATATTCTGCTTCTGTTGCCTAAAAAGTGTCAGTGACATGTTTTCAGCTTGCGAATTTAGGTAATGGATGTCGAAATGCTGCTTCTATTACCTAAATGAATCAGAATAATGTTTCGTGTCTGCAGCGGGTTCAGATTACAGGTTGATAAAAAAGGAAATCAGCACTGAATTTGACCACAACGAACAAACAAAAAGCCTATCATTGGCACAAACTTTTGAAAGGAATATGCCTATAAATGTAATAAAGTTAACGAATTCAAAAAACGCCACCGAAATGGTGGCGTTTACTTTTATACCTTTTCATATGCAATTCTTGGGGAATTGTCCTTTTTTACATATATGATTCCTGTTCTGACAAAACCAAGTTTCTCAAGAATGGTCTGCGTAACTTTATTATCTGCATGAGTATCGACTCTTAAATGATGACACTGAGCAAAAGACCAGTTAAGTGCAGCTTCCGCAACGCCTTTTTCTTCTCCCGAGCCTGCCAGACGATGTACAACTCCGTACTCGCCTTCTTTAAGCCAGGCCCCGTCTTCTATAACCAGATATGTTGGATCAATATCCAATCCCTGAAAATAGGCGAAGACTCCGTGAATAATCCCATCTTTTTCGCAAACAAGATTATCGCCTTTTTCGATGTCTTCTTTTATCAGCTCAACAGGAGGCCAATTGTCACTCCATTGAGTCGGGTTACCGGTCTCTTTCATAAACCTGCGTGCTCTTGAATATAATTCCAGAATACGGTCATAATCTTCCATAGATGTATGTCGTATAGTAAAACCATTATACATTTACATTCTGTCCATTTCTTTTTTGTCAGCCGGCCGCAAACCTAAATAATTCAATATTTCAGCTTGCCCCATACACAGAGAATTCAATGCATCAGCTTGCCCATACACAAAGAATTCAATGCATCAGCTTGCCCCATACACAAAGAATTCAATGCATCAGCTTTCCCCATACGCAAAGAGTTCTATATGTCAGCCTGCTTACTTAACACAGTAACTTTCTGTAGGTCCTAAATAAGATTCAGGTACTGCCTTAATGTCTTTGGCAACGACAAAACGTTCAAAAATAAGATTCGGACTAAGCTGATAGTATCTGATTATGTTGCGTCCCTTTTTAAGATCAATCTTACAGTTTGTGCGCTTTGCACCGGCTTTTGCTTCAAGAACCCACTGAAGACTGTTATGGAAAGGACGGCTCAGATCAACAACCGTGTTGACTCGGCTTATTTCTCCGCCGTTTACGCTTACACCGAATGACTGATCAAGAATATCCGTAACCGGTGTTGAAGGCGCAAATACAAACTGTGCTTCATACTCGCCATCTTCAAAGGCATATACGTTGTATTCAAGATAAGGCTTCTCTGATAGCAATGTGGCATCCAGTGTATTGGGATAAAGTTTCATACCGCTTCCGGTTATTCCGTAAGGCTTTAAGCATTCGTAATGAGCCTCTTTTCCGGCTGCCTTTGTGCGGTCTTCAATGTCAGCCTTCTCAAGCACAGATACTGTTTTATCTGAATAATGTTCTGCTTCGACTACTGTGTAGCCGGTGAAACCAATGTAGGTTTTAAGGTTTTTTGCGTCATCAGCCTGAGCTTCGTATGTTTTTGCGTCATCAGCCTGATCGGCATATACTAATTCTCTTACATATTCTTCACTGTTGGCATTGAAAGTAAGTGTCGTACAGATATCGGGATCACCCCAGATTTTAACAATCGCCTGACCTATTTCGCCAAGTTTCTTCCTGTCAATTGTTACATCGATAATATCTGTTTTATCGGTAATTCCTTCTGTTTTGCTGAATTCAAGCCACTGCACATCGCACTCGATTCGATACTGAGTACTTTCCTTGCTTGCGCAGGATATCTCAAGACTGATTTTGCTGACATCAGGTCTTAAAAAGTCGTTAATTGTATAATTTGTCTGCGTATACTCGCGGCCTGTTGAGAACCAGCTCTCATCGGTTTTTGAAACCAGCATGCGCTTTTTGTTGGCCGGATAACAAAATACTTTAAGAGGTAGCTGGTTATTATTATCATTCCAAAATCTGAAATTAAAATGTTCTGAAAGCGCTTGACCGTAAAACTTTCCGTCACCGATTTTATGGAACTCATCAATAAGCTGTTCATCCTTTTCTATGCACTTATCAATAATATCATTCCATGAGTTAGCAGTATTTCTGTTCTGATTGATGTAAAAACGGTTCTTTGTGGATGCAACCCAGGCCGTCATAAGATTGCAGGTACCTACA
>JAKSRT010000090.1 GCA_024403485.1 Lachnospiraceae bacterium | reverse complement strand
GCTGCTTCTTTTATATCTCCTTCAACTATGGAAATTTTATCCGAAAGACCGTTTAATTCCACACTCCGCCTTGCCATATCCGCGGAATCCGGCTGTATCTCAAGAGCCGTAAAATGCGAAGCATCTGTTTTGGCAGACAGAAGAATCGGAATTATCCCCGTACCGGTTCCCATATCAAGAACCTTATCGCCCGTTTTCAGTGTGGCGAAACCAGTCAGTAAAACCGCATCCATTCCAAAGCAGAATCTTTTTGTATCCTGGATGATTTTTAAATTATTACGCTCTAAATCATCGATTCTTTCGTTTTCTTTTAACAACACGTTGTCAGATTTGTTTTCCATAATAATCTGAAACCGCCTTTAGTTTTCAAGCTCGGCCAATGCTGCCTTTTCTTCCTGAGTAAGCTCCATTTTCTTAGACTTGCGTCTCTTAAACCTAAGCTCCTCGGGCTTGTATTCCTGAAGTTCCTTTTCGTCGTTTTCTTCAACTATTACTTTAACAATCTGTCTTAAAACGTTGACGGAATGAACCTGTCCCTTCTGATTGTTGGCAATAATCGTTACTTCATCACCCACATTGGGAAGATTTCTGTTAAGTTCTTCATAGGTATCTTCTTCGTTTTTAAGGCAGCACATAAGTCTTCCGCAAACTCCGGAAATCTTAGTGGCGTTTAAAGAAAGATTCTGTTCCTTGGCCATTTTTATGGACACGGGACTAAAATCAGACATGTACGTATTGCAGCAAAGGGGCCGACCGCAAATACCGATTCCGCCTCTTAACTTCGCTTCGTCACGAACACCGACCTGTCTCATTTCGATTCGTGTATGGAACACGCTTGCAAGGTCTTTTACCAGCTCTCTGAAGTCTACTCGGCCATCCGAAAAATAATAGAAAAGAATCTTGTTGTTATCAAAGGTATATTCAGCATTGATAAGCTTCATGGGAAGACCGCGTTTTTCAATCTTCTCACGGCAAATCGGAATTGCTTCCTGCTCTTTTCTTCTGTTGTCTTCTTCTTTTTTATCGTCTTCGGGGGTAGCCATTCTGATTACGCTTTTAAGAGGCTGTACAACCTTGTCGTCTTCAACTTCACTTACACCTAAAACAACAGTACCGTACTCAAGCCCTCTTGCGGTTTCAACAATTACATGCTGCTCCCTCTTTATATCCAAATCGCCGGGTGCAAAATAATATACCTTTCCGGCTTCTCTAAATCTAACACCTATAACTTTAGTCATATCTCTTTATTTTTCCTTCATTGTCATGAACAACAATTCCATTGTAAGTTCAAAATTTACATTGGCTGTAAGTCGTTTTTTTGCTTTATCAAGGGCTTCAATGATATCCTGAATATCTTCATAGGAGTGCAAATCGGCCACTTTCCTAATATACTGTATTTCATCGTGGAAAATCAAGGTATTGGGATCCTTGGTAGCTTTAAACATCAAAATATCCCTGTACCATACCGTGATTATATCAAGGTAATCGTTAATCTCAAGCTTGTACTCCTGGGCTTTCTTTACCGAAGCAATAAGCTCTGATATTTCCATTTCCTTGACATACTTCATCAGGTGAAGTGCATCCTCACGAATGTTGTCAAACTCTTCGTTTTTGGCTAGAAGCTTTGCCTTACCGATATTACCGCGGGCAAACGCAACACAGATATCCGCTTTATAGTCGGGAATCTGTTCATGCTCCATCAAAAACTTCTTTACTTCTTTATCTCTTACCGGTCTCATGGCAAGAACCACACAACGGCTCTGTATTGTGGGCAAAAGCTCATCAAGATTTGTGGTCAAAAGAAGAATTGTGGTGTACTCCGGAGGTTCCTCCAAAGTCTTCAGTATTGCATTCTGAGCCTGAACATTCATTTTTTCGGCTTCATTTATAATATATATTTTTCTTTTTCCGCCGTAGGGTTTAACCAAAACGGTATTGTTTACCTGCTCACGAATGTCATCAACGCTTATCGTATTGGGTTTTTCATGTGTGACTTTGATAATGTCAGGATTGTTTGCCGAAACAGCCTGAACGCAGTTATGACATTTTCCGCAGGGCTTTTCTCCGTCGCTCTCACAAAGAAGAGCCTGTGCAAAGACTTTTGCTATATATTCTTTTCCGCTGTATCTCTCCCCCGCAATAATATAAGCATGAGAAACAGTATTCTGATTTACTGCGGCCTCAAGATGACTTCTGATGGCATCCTGGCCGATTATTTCATTAAATCCGGGCATAAGTAACCTTTCCTCCCGATTGTTATCAGGTAAATATATCTAAAATAAGACCTCTGATATCTCCGATTTTTTGAAGAATGGTAAGATTGTCTTTTTCTTCCTTAACCAGCTCCTTGGCCAGTTCATCAAGTGTCTCATCCACCAGACGAATAATTCCGTATACTCTGTGGCGTCCCCTTCTGTCCAGAAAATTTTCTCTCGAAAAAGAATGAGATCTTGAGACCACTTCATTCATAAATTCCTTTATCAATGCTCTGTATTTTCGCATATCCTTAATATCCTTCTTTTTCGATATGCGTTCCCCCTGCATGGTTATTTCTTCCATTAGGGTAGTCAGATGTGCCTGTAAATCCGTATCACTTACCTGACTCATGAGCATAAACTTAAAATCTCCCGTGGGAGCTTCCGTCTGCTGTGTTTGTGTAATTGGCTGAGTTTGTGTCAACTGAGTAATTTTTACGTCCACATTAAACCTCGAATTTGTTACCTTTCGGCTTCAGTGCCCTATTCACAGGTTTTCTAAGCCATTTCTATCCGAAGATATTTCTTAATCTCTCCGATGCAAAGGTTAAGATCTTCGTTTTTAAATCGTTTCTTTATCTTCGCTTTTTTAATGAGTTCTTCGTCAAAGTCTTTGGAATCGGCAAGAAATCTGCGGCACATTTCTTCGTACTTGGGAACGTCCTGTTTCTTTTCCCGGTTCAAAGCTCTTGTAAGTCTTATTCCGTCATCAAGTTCTATAAGCACAGGAATCACATTGTCTTTCCCATAATAGTCTCTTACCTTTTTATATGATTCCAATGTACCTATTGTAATATAACTTTTATTTTTCAAGTCTATTGAATCGTCGGCCACGGTAAAATATCTCCATAGGCCATGACAGGTATCATACGCACGATCTTCCACAACCTTGCCCGCATTTGAAAGAGCAGCAAAATCCGCTTCCTTGACAAAGTTATACTCCACTCCGTTACGCTCGCCTTCTCTTATAGGTCTCGTGGTGTATGAAACGATTGTATTAAATTCGTAGTCCGAATCGGATAAAAGAGCCTTGAAAATCGTATCTTTTCCGGTGGAACTTTTTCCCATTATATAAACAATCTTACCCAAGCTGTCTTTCCTGCTTTCTATTCTATCGGCTTTCCTTCCCAAATATGAGTAGCCTTAAATCTTGCCTTGTCCTGATACATCTGACGATCCGCCTCAACAATGTAGCTTTCAATTGTACGAGAGCTGTCAGGAACATATGCCACGCATCCCATACTCACTGATATGGGATAAGGCTTTATACCTTTGGCATTAAATTCATCGATATCTTTCTTAATCTTTTCCATAATGGCTTCAGCTCTGGCTCCTGCCGCCTCATCAGCAAAAGCAACGGCAAATTCGTCGCCGCCGAATCTGGTACACACTCCGCCTTCACCAACAGCATTCTCAAGAATTTCACCTATCTTCTCGAGCGCAAAGTCTCCTTCCTTGTGACCGAAGTTATCGTTAATCTGCTTCAGCCAGTTCATATCTATAGAGATAAGTGCCACTTCTTTTTGCTCGCGAATAGCCATTTCAACATGGGACTCCATATGAAGATAAAATCCCTTTCTGTTTAAAAGCTTTGTAAGCTGATCCGTACTGTACAGATTCTGATAATCTATACGATACTTATGCGCCTCGATGATATTACTTATGTTCATGCAGAAAGAATGAAGTCTGAAGAAATCAAAGGAATCCGGTTTAAAACACTCGGCGACATAGCCGACAGTACTCGCCTGCACACGAAGGGGAACAAACATGGATACATAGTCACCCTCCATTATTTCATCAAATGCAGGCATCAGTTCTTCCTTATCAATGGTAAATCTGTCAATTGCCATACTTCCCCTGAAGGAGAAGGGTATTCTTATTTTGTCGGTATAATAATGAGTACCACCCTGCAGCTCCATAGGAGTTACGTTGGGCCATATTTCCATATTCTCATCCAAAAAATCGGAGTTAAAGCACAGGAAAAACTGTCCGCCAATGTAAGTACGTACAAAATAATGAAGGTCTCCCCATATTTCTGTCAGTTTCCCTTTATTGCCAAGGTTTGGAACCTTTACATACATTGACTCAATAAATTCCACAAGACCCCTCTCATGCATGTGTCCATGGAAATACTGGTTGGCAAGTTTAGCCATAGCTGCATTTGTTGCAACAGGCACAACACAACCACAGGACTGATTGGGCTGCATTTTACAACCAATCAGATATTCCTTTGCAACAGCATTGTTATTTATCAGGCGTTCGATAATTTCAACAATTTTTGCGGCGAGCGCAATATTATCCGTTGCCGAAGTACAAATTCTCGGATAATGGAATTTTTCGGTCTCCACACCATCAAAACCGGATACGATTACATCCTCGGGAACCCTATAACCGGCTTCTGCCAATTTGCGGCAGGCTTCCATCGCCATCAAATCGTTAGCACAGATAATTGCATCTATTTCCTGTCCGGATTTTAAGAACCAATCCATTACTTCGGCGGTGGGGCCTTCCCAGAAATTGCCGTAGCCTATTCTTTCTTCTTCAATGGGGATTCCTTTTTCCGTCAGCACATTTCTGTATATTTCAAGTCTTTCCTCGGAGAACGAATTGCCCTTCATTCCGGCAATAAAATTGACCTTTTTAGCACCGTGAAACTCAATAATATGACGTACCACCTGCTCAAAATATGTTCCGAATTCATGAGCAATTGTAACACAGCCGTCAATCGGATAACCGATGGTTATGCACGGAACATCCGCTTCTACTACTCGTTTTGCAATATCTTCCGGAAGGTTCATTCTCTTGAAAGAAAGAGACATTATTACTACCGCATCAAATTTCTTTGGATCCATCAATTCGAAAATCTGCTTCTCGTTGTTCTCAAAGAAATCCTCATTATAGAAATCAATCATCGATGAAAAAACAAACAGTTTATAATGAAGTCGCTTGCAGGCTCTGTGAAAATTGGTAATAAACTGAATTTGCTCGTCATTATCAAATTTAGCCATGCAGACCGCTATTGATTTGTATTCTTTTCCTTCTGAGTACTTCATACATTTTCTCCGTAACCAAGCTTATTTATAAACATAGGTATAGATAATAATACTTTACCATACTTTTCCGATATGCAAAAGAAAAAGCACATTAGTTTATTGAATTATTTCTTCTTATTTAGTATATTATTTGAGATATGCAGAGTTATTTGCGCGATATTTTTAATTCATATAAAACAAAAAGGAGTTTTAGAAATGATTAATTTCACTAATCTTGATGAACTTAATTCCTTTAAAGAGCTTGCTGCATTAAAAAATGAAGTGGTTCTCAAGGAAGTAATGGCAGGTGAAAACGGTGCTAAAAGAGTAGCAGAGTACCAGGTTCCCATGTCCGGAAGTCTTGTATTTAACTTCGCTTCAAAGCAGGTAAATGACAAGGTTTTATCAACACTTGCAGATCTTGCCAAGGAAGCTGAACTTACAGATAAGTTTGCTGCTTTGTATAACGGCGAAATCGTTAATACCGGTGAAAAGAGACGCGTTCTTCACCAGCTTACCAGAGGTCAGTTAGGTAATGACGTTGTTGTTGACGGCGTTAATAAAAGAGAATTCTATGTTTCACAGCAGACAAAGATTGCTGAATTTGCAAACAAGGTTCACGCAGGTGAAATCGTAAACGAAAAAGGCGAGAAGTTCACTACCGCAGTTCAGATTGGTATCGGCGGTTCCGACCTTGGTCCCAGAGCTATGTATTTAAGCCTTGAAAACTGGGCAAAGAAAAACGGCTTCTTCAAAATGGAAGCAAAATTTATCAGCAATGTTGATCCCGATGACGCTGCCGGCGTATTAAACGGAATCGATGTAGCTCATTCAATTTTTATTCTTGTTTCAAAGTCAGGTACAACCCTTGAAACACTTACCAACGAATCCTTCGTAAAGGATGCATTAACCAAAGCCGGCCTTGATGCTTCCAAGCACATGATTGCAGTAACAAGCGAAACCTCTCCTCTTGCAAAGAGCAGCGATTACCTTGCAGCATTCTTTATGGATGACTTTATCGGCGGACGCTATTCTTCCACCTCTTCAGTAGGCGGAGCTGTATTATCACTTGCTTTCGGTCCCGAAATCTTCGCACGTTTCTTAAAAGGTGCTGCTGAAGAAGACAAGCTTGCAAAAAATGCAGACATCATGAAGAATCCCGCTATGTTAGATGCATTAATCGGCGTATACGAAAGAAACGTATTGGATATGGGAACAACAGCTGTTCTTCCTTATTCCCAGGCACTCAGCCGTTTCCCCGCTCACTTACAGCAGCTTGATATGGAATCAAACGGTAAGAGCGTTAACCGTTTCG
>JAKSRT010000009.1 GCA_024403485.1 Lachnospiraceae bacterium | reverse complement strand
ACGGTGGTGTGAGAGGTCGAAATTCCTCGTGAAGAGGAATTTCTCCTACTCGATTCATTATAATTGAGGACGGAAAAACTTATGATTAAAATCGCAGAATATCAGACTCTTTATCTTGAAAAGGAAGTAGAATTCGGTGTTTATTTAAAAGAAGACGTCACCGAAGCTTCTGAACATGTTCTTTTGCCTAAAAAGCAGGTTCCCGAAGGAATTAAATACGGAAACGGGGTTAAGGTTTTTGTTTACAGAGATTCTAAGGACCGTTTAATTGCAACTACCAACGAACCGAAACTTACATTGCATCAGGTTGGAAGACTTACGGTATCTGAGGTGGGAAAAATCGGTGCTTTTTTGGATTGGGGACTTGAAAAGGAATTATTGCTTCCCTTCGCTGAACAGACAAAACGGGTTAAGGCCGGCGAAGAAGTTTTGGTTGCACCTTATATAGATAAATCAGGTCGTATAGCGGCCACCATGAATGTATATCCTTATTTGAGCACGGCTGAAAATATAAAAAAAGATGACAGAGTAACCGGTACAGTTTACCAGACCAGCGACAATTTCGGTGCCTTTGTTGCCATAGATGATAAGTATCAAGGACTTATTCCGCAAAAAGAGCTTTATGGGAAAGTGGATATCGGCGACTGCGTTTCTGCCAGGGTTATTTCTGTTCGTGAAGACGGTAAGATTAATTTAAGCATTCGTGAAAAGGCATATATTCAAATCGAAAGTGATGCCAGAACAGTTCTTGATATCATTAATGCCTATGACGGAGTTCTGCCTTTTACCGACAAGGCTTCACCGGAGGTAATCAAAAGAGAAACGGGAATGAGCAAGAATGAGTTTAAGAAAGCAGTTGGAAATCTATATAAAAACAGAATTATTGAAATAACGGAAAACAACAAAATAAGACTGATTAAAAAGTAGGTTTACTGTTGTCAAAAACAACAATTTTTGTTTGCTGATTTGGATAAAATTCACATAAGTATTTGTAAAATATACACAAAAAGAACATTTTTGAGCGCTATAGTTATGCTGTCGATGGTTCTTTTTGTGTTTTTTTGTTTATTTTTTAATGCAGAAAATATGTTATTAACTCGGTAATACTCAAAAAATTGCATAAAAAACATAAATTCTATATGGAAAATATGAGTAAATTGTTATAAAATAATACTTACATTGGAAAAATAGACTATGATTTTTGGCGCAAAAGTGTAGTGAAAATTACTAGTGAGGACGACTATATGATATCAAACCAGGTTTTACAAAATACCATTGACGGATTAAAAGCCATTTCAAGAGTTGAACTTTGCGTGGTGGACACTGAAGGCAGAGAGGTTGTATCAACCACAACCGGACTTAACGATGTATCGAGACAGGCCAGGGAATTTGCTCAGTCTCCGGCTGACTATCAGGAGATTCAGGGTTATCTCTACTTCAAAATTTACGATGAAAACACTCCCGAATATATTCTTATTGCCTGCGGAACAGGTGAGGATGTGTACATGATCGGTAAAATGGTTGCTTTTCAGATTCAGAATCTGATGGTGGCATACAAGGAACGCTTTGACAGAGATAATTTTGTTAAAAACCTTCTTTTGGACAACCTGCTTTTGGTTGATATATACAGCCGCGCCAAAAAATTGCATATTACTCCGGAAGCCAAAAGAGTGGTAATGATTATCGAAACCGACAATCATAAAGATTTCAATGTTCTTGAAAGCGTAAGAACACATTTTGGTTCCAACTCAGATGATTTCATTACAGCTGTAGATGAAAGCGATGTAATCGTAGTTAAAGAAATAGAAGACAACGATTATGACAGAGAGGTTGAAAAGGCTGCAAGAGCAATTATCACTACTCTTGAAAAAGAAGGAAATGCCAATGTCCATATTGCATACGGAACAGCGGTTGGAGAAATTAAAGAGGTAAGCCGTTCTTACAAAGAAGCGAAGATGGCGATGGATGTTGGAAAGATTTTCTTTACCGAAAGAGACATCGTTGCTTATTCGGAACTTGGAATAGGACGACTTATTTATCAGCTTCCTCTCCCTCTTTGCAAGATGTTCATCAAAGAAATTTTCGGAGGAAAGAGTCCTGATGATTTTGAAGAAGAGACTCTTGATACAATTATGCGTTTCTTTGAAAACAGTCTTAATGTATCGGAGACCTCCCGTCAGTTATACATTCACAGAAATACTCTTGTATACAGACTTGATAAACTTCAAAAGTCTACAGGTCTTGACCTTAGAGTATTTGAAGATGCTATTACCTTTAAAATTGCTCTTATGGTAGTTAAATACATGAAGTATATGGAGACAGAAAAATAATGCCCAGACGTAGAAGAAGATACATGGAAGACGATGAAGCCATCGTACTGGACCATGTTACGAAAATATATAAAGATAATAATGCACATGCACTTGAAGATGTCAGCCTGACAATTAAAAAGGGTGAGTTTGTATTCGTTGTAGGTGAGTCCGGTTCGGGTAAGTCTACATTCACGAAGCTTCTTTTGAAGGAACTTTCACCTACGGAAGGTAATATTTATGTATTAAATCATGATCTTAAAAGACTTCCGCACAGAAAAGTACCTAAATACAGAAGAAATATCGGTGTGGTATTCCAGGATTTCAGACTCTTGAAAGACAGAAATGTTTACGAAAATGTTGCATTTGCACAGCGTATTATCCAGACGCCCGGTCGTGAAATCAGAAGAAATGTACCTACTGTGCTTGCGACGGTCGGACTTGCCGGAAAATACAGAGTTAGGCCCAATCAGCTTTCGGGTGGCGAACAGCAAAGAGTAGCCATTGCAAGAGCTTTGGTTAACAAGCCTACAATTCTCCTTGCCGATGAGCCCACAGGTAACCTCGATCCCAAAACTTCCGCGGAAATTATGTCATTGTTTGAAGAAATAAATGCAGCAGGCACTACCATTATCATGGTAACTCACGATAAAAATATCGTTAATTCTATGAGTAAGCGAGTTATTACCCTTAACAAGGGTGTAATAATCAGCGATCAGGAGAACGGGGTGTATATCGATGAAGATTAGTACATTGTTTTATACTCTCTGGCAGGGTATTAAAAATATTTTCAGAAACAAATTATTTTCGCTTGCTTCCATAGCTACTATAGCTGCCTGTCTTTTTCTTTTTGGCATTTTCTATGCGGTTTTGGCCAACTTCCAAAATATCGTAAAAACAGCTGAAGAAGGAGTTTGCGTTGTAGTATTCTTTGACGAGGGCATAACGGATAAACGTATCGATGAAATTGGTGAGATTATACGTAAGCGTGCAGAAGTTTCGGATATTAATTTTGTTTCTGCCGATGCAGCCTGGGACAGCTTTAAAGAGGACTATCTTGGTGAATACAGTGAAGGATTTCTTGAAAACCCTCTTGCGGATTCCGCAAACTATGAGATATATCTTAGCGATGTTTCAATGCAGAGTTCCCTGGTTTCTTTTTTGGAATCCGTGGACGGTGTAAGAGAGGTTAAAAGAAGCGAACTTACAGCCATGACATTGGACGGTGTAAATAAACTTGTGGGATATGTTTCGGCAGGTATTATTTTGATTCTTTTTGCGGTTTCGGTATTCCTTATAAGCAATACGGTTATGATTGGTATTTCCGTTCGTAAAGAAGAAATCAGTATTATGAAATATATCGGGGCCACTGACTTTTTTGTAAGAGCACCCTTTGTAATTGAAGGTATGCTTATCGGATTTATCGGAGCTGCGCTTCCTCTTGGCCTTATCTATTTTCTCTATAACAAGGCAATTGAGTTTGTGACAGGACAGTTTTCGGTTTTGTCATCACTTCTCAATTTCCTTACCATTGAGGCTATTTATAAAACATTGGTTCCTATATCCTTGATAATCGGTGTGGGAATAGGCTTTTTCGGAAGCTTTTCAACTGTCAGAAAGCATCTTCATGTATAAAATTTTATTTGTTTGGGAGCTTAGATGTATAAAATCAAAGTAAGCCGTAAAACTAAATCAAAAGTAAAAAGAGCATTAACAATAGTATTGATTTTTTGTCTTTCACTGGGATTATCGGTACCTAAGGCTTATGCGGGAAATACTTCATCCGGTACTTTGACCAATGACAGTATTCGCGAAAAGCAGGAACAGATTAAAGAATCCGAAGCGTTAAAGAAGAAACTGCAATCAAGTATTTCGGACTCCAAGAAACTTAAGAAGGAATTGGAGGGCTTAAAAGCCGATGTAGCTGCATATATATCAAAGCTTGATGAGCAGATTGAAGAATTAAATAATCATATCGAAGAACTTAACACGCTTATTGCTGAAAAAGAAGTTGAAATTGAAGTGGCAACCGAAGATCTTCGCATAGCAATAGAAACTGAAGAAAAGCAGTATCAGGCAATGAAAGACCAGATTAAGTTCATGTATGAGCAGGGTGATTCATTCTACCTTGAGATAATGCTTGATGCCAAATCTTTCAGTGATTTTTTGACAAAAGCCAGCTATGTGGATCAGCTCGAAGCTTATGAAAAGAAATGTCTCGAAGAATACAGAGCCACCAGAGAATGGACGGAACTTTGCAAAGCTAATTTAGAGGCTGACAAGGAAGCCCTCGATGAAGCCAAGGTGACGGCTGAAAGTGAAGAAGAAACTTTAGAAGTTATGTTGGCCGAAAAAGAAACCGAGCTGGCAAATTACAATAAACAAATCAGTCAGGCACAAGCTGATATTAACAGTGCGGAAGCTGCATATGCAGCAGAAGTTTCAGCAATAGAAGCATTGGAAGCAGCTATTCTTGAAGAAAAGAAAGCTTTGGCCGCAGCTGCAAACAAAGTGACCTATGACGGTGGTGTATTTGCGTGGCCGTGTCCTCAATATATTCGTATTACCGAAGAATTCGGATGGAGAAGCAATCCTTTTTCCGGTAAATCCGAATTCCATAGTGGTTTGGATATGGGTGCCCCTGCGGGAAGCCCGATTTTAGCCGCTTATGACGGCGTGGTTGTGGCGGCTACTTATAACTGGTCAATGGGAAATTATGTCATGATTGATCACGGCGATGGGTTGTTTACCATATATATGCATGCCAGTAAACTGTATGTAAGTCCCGGAACAGTGGTGGTAAGAGGCGAAAAAATAGCTGCAGTGGGTACCACCGGAAGTTCAACCGGTAACCATCTGCACTTTACCGTTCGTCTGAACGGAACATATGTAAGTCCTTGGAATTATTTGGGCTAATCCCAAACAGTTTCCATGAAGTTGGAGAAGAAATATGGAAGCTTTAAAGAAAGAAAAAAGAAAATCCTTTTGGGGAGGAATAATTGCCGGAGTAGTAGTTGCAACGCTTATTATGACCATTGCTTCATGTATATTAATTTCGAGTCAGGCAAAACACTATTCCAATATATTAAAAAATAGCGGGGGAAACAGTATCTCTGCTGACGGAACGGTTATTAACTCAGATGTGGCTACAAAGGTAGAAAAAATCTACAAATATATAGATAATTATTTTTACTTTGAAGAAGATGTGGATGTAGAGAAGATGCAGGAAGATATATATGCTGCAGTTCTTAATTCCATGGATGATCCTTATACCGTTTATTATACAAAAGAAGAACTGGCGGCCCTTTTTGAGGAGAGTGAAGGGATATATTATGGTGTCGGTTCGTATGTAACAATGGATGAAACAAGAAATCTTCCTATGTTCTCAGGTGTTTTTGAAAAGTCACCTGCTCAAAAAGCCGGTATAAGAGATGGGGATTTTATTTTTGCTGTAGACGGAACCGAAATCAGCGGTATGACTCTTACTGAGGTTACTAACCTCATAAAGGGTCCTATAGATACGGATGTTGTTATAACAATTATTCGTGAAGGTGAAAGTGATTATCTTGATATAACGGTAACACGTGGAAAGATTGAAACGCCTACCGTTATTTATGAAATGAAAGAGGATAAGATAGGTTACCTTCAGATAACCGAGTTTGATGAGGTTACTCTCGAACAGTTTAAAGAGGCTTATGATGACTTGAATAAGCAGGGCATGGAAGCTTTAATTTTAGACCTTAGAAGCAATCCGGGCGGAAATCTTGATACAGTAGTAGGTATTTGTGAATATATTCTTCCCGAGGGAACAATAACCTATACGGTTGATAAATACGGCAATCGTGAGGACTATAAGGGAAAGGGAAAACACCCCATCGAAATCCCGCTGGTGGTTCTTGTCAATGAATATAGTGCCAGTGCATCAGAGCTTATGACCGGTGCTATAAGAGATTACGGTAAAGGCACTATTGTGGGTAAAAATACATTCGGTAAAGGTATTGTTCAGCAGATTTATTCGCTTGGTGACGGTACCGGCTTAAAGATTACAACAAGCAGTTATTTTACGCCTAACGGCGAATGTATTCACAAGAAAGGTATTGCACCTGATATAGAAGTTGATCTGGATGCGGATCTTTATTACAGTGATGATAAGATTGATACTCAGCTTGATGCGGCATTAGAGTGCATTCATGATAAATTGGGACATTAAATATTAGTGCGGTGGAATATTCCACCGCACTTTTTGATATGTTTTTAGCAATTTTAATCACTTTTTATTTCATACTATATCTGGTATTCTATAATAGAATATCAACATGTAATAACCATAAACCTACAAAATATTGGGAATAGGCAATGACAGAGATGATTGATTACAGAAAAACCTTCATTGAAATCGACAACTCAATTTTGGAAAATAATGCGCGAATTCTCACCCGGGAATATCCGCACAAATATTATATAGCCGTTGTAAAAGGAAATGCATACGGTCACGGATACGGTATTATTCCGGCACTGAAAAAGGGCGGGATAAATGCTTATGCCGTATCCAATCTAAATGAGGCCCTTAAGGTACGTGAGTATGAAAGGGAACTTCCGGTTATAATGCTGGAACCTGTTCATAAAGAGTATTACGGAATATGTGCCGACAATAATATTTCCGTATGTGTTAACGATTCGGAAACATTTATTGACATTGTGGAATCGGGTTTAGATTTAAAGCTTCACATAAAAGTCGATTGCGGCATGAACCGTCTTGGATTTAAGGAGAAATCGGAGCTCGAGAGAATATATAGCGAAGCGGTGAAAAATGAAAAACTTACTGTTGAAGGAATATTTACTCATTTTCATACAACAGGACTTTCAGATACTGAATATGAAAGAGATTATAACCGCTTTGTAGAGCTTACTGCTGGTATTCCGCTTAAAGACATACCCATGGTACATGTTGATAAAAGCCAGACCGTTATGGCCCATGAAAAGCCCGGATTTACTACCGCCGTCCGCTTTGGGGTTGTTCTTTACGGCTTTAATCTTATGAACAAGTATTCAAGCGATATTAAAGGACGACTTCGTAAACTCAAGCATGATATGATTAATAAAAAGAATCACGTGAAGCCTGTAAAGCCGTACCCGGAACTTGATTTAAAAACAGCGCTTACTCTATACACCGAAGTAATTCAGGTTAAGAAGGCAAAAAAAGGCGAGTATGTTGGTTACGGAATGCTTCATTTGGCTGAGGAGGATGAGATTGTTGCCACCATTGATACCGGATACGGTGATGGAATAAACAGAAAACGTGTAGGCAGCAGCGTAGCAATTAATGGAAAGAAATACCCTATAATCGGAGAAATCGGAATGGGTATGTGTGAAATAAAAGTAGACGACAGCGTTAAAAAGTACGACAAGGTTACGGTATTTGGGGGAGATATTCCCATCAGAACAATAACCAGACATGTAATGACCACTATGTACGAATTGATGACAAATCTTGATTCATCGATTCCGAGAATATATAAAGAATAATTATTAAGGAGCCTGTTAAAATGGATCATAAAATATGCCTTATCGGTTCAGACATGAATACCTATTATATGGCAAGATGCTATCATGAAGCATTCAAAGAGCCTATTGATGTAATTGCAACCGAGCCTATAAGATTTACGCAGTTTTCATCGATAGTGAATATTACGTATCATCCGGATCTTAAAGAAGACGAAGGCTTTGTAAATGCAATGCTTGAATACGGAAAGGCTAATTTTACGGGGGAAAAGATCCTCGCCATTCCATGTCATGATGTATATGTAAGACTCCTTGTGGAAAATGCGGAGAAAATTTCCGAATATTTTGTTTTTAACAGTCCAAACTTAAAGATTGTTAATGCATTTCTTGTCAAAGAAACTTTTTATAAGGCTTTTTCCAAGGCGGGACTTAAGTTTGCAAAAACCCTTTATTATAACTGCAGCGAAGAAAAAACCGAACCTATTCCCAAGGATATGTATTATCCGCTGATTATTAAACCAAGTAATGGCATAGAATACAATCGCCACCATTTTGCGGGACAGCCTAAAGTATTTAAGGCGACAACTCCCGATAATGCTGTTGAGTTTATTAATAGAGTTAAAGCTTCCGGATATAAAGATACATTGATTGTTCAGGAGTTTATTCCGGGAGATGATTCCTATCTGTTTGACTGCGTATTCTATGTAAATACCAAGGGAAAAGCGGAACTTGCTTCTTTTGCCCAGATTGGTTTACAGGAGCACTCTCCATCGGCAATCGGAAATTGTACTGTATTGATGAACGGATATAACGCCTTTGGAAAGACTAAAGAAACCGTGGAAGAACTTAAGAATTTCCTTGAAGGAATCGGATATAACGGCTTCGCTGAATTTGATCTTAAATACGACAGACGTGACAATACCTTTAAGGTAATGGAAATCAATCCTCGTCAGGCGCGCTCAAGTTATTATCTCTGCGCTCTTGGACATAATCTTATTACCACTCTTGTTGATGATGTATTTGAGGGTAAGGAAAAAGAATTTGAACTGCTTGAAGACAAGGTTCTTCTTTCCATGGTGCCAAAGAGCGTACTCAAAAAGTATGTGCTTAATGATGATTATAAAGCAGAGGCGCTTAAACTTTGGAAAGAGCATAAAAAGGTGGATCCCCTTAAATACAAAGGTGAGAAGTCCTTTAAGCATAAGCTTTACTTGATATTAAGAGCAACAAATTACAAAAAGAAATATAAGAAAAATAAAAATACCATATAATCTGATGTTTGACAGATTAATAAGAAAATTAGTTGTTAGGAGAAGGATATGTGCGGATTCGCAGGATTTATTGATGGCTTGCCTTCAAATGAAAAAGACCCTATAGTTCACAAAATGGCAGATGCCATTAAACACAGAGGACCTGACGGAGAAGGTTTCTTTTGCGATGATAAGGTGGCTATGGGATTCAGAAGACTGAGTATTATTGACTTAAGTCTTGGAGACCAGCCTCTTTTCAACGAAGATAAATCACTTGTAATTAATTTCAACGGTGAAATATATAACTATAAAGAAATTCGTGAAGAGCTTGTCAAGGCAGGTCATGTTTTTACTACAAACTCCGATACCGAAGTAATAGTTCACGGTTATGAGCAGTATGGAAAAGACATTGTGGACCATCTTCGCGGAATGTTTGGTTTTGTAATTTGGGATCGAAACAAGCAGGAACTTTTCGGAGCCAGAGATCCCTTTGGTATTAAGCCTTTTTACTACTACACAACCGATGAACTGTTCATGTACGGTTCCGAAATAAAATCCTTTTTGCATCATCCTGATTTCAAGAAGGAATTGAATAAAGATGCATTAAAAACCTATCTTATGTATCAGTATTCTGTTCCTACCGATACTTTCTTTGTGAATGTACATAAGCTTAATCCGGGACACTGCTTTACATACAAAGACGGTAAGATGGAAATCCGTCAGTATTTTAAAATCAACTACAGAAACAACAACGACGATCTTGATACGGCCGTTAATAAGATTAATGACATCATGAAATCAAGTATCGAATATCACAAAATATCTGATGTTGAAGTCGGAGCATTCTTATCAAGCGGTGTTGATTCAAGCTATATTGTAGCCAATGCCAATGTAGACAAGGCATTTACTGTTGGTTTTGCGGGTGACATTACTGCTCCCGGATTTAACGAAATCGGAGATGCACACGGCTTATGCGAAATTCTTGGCATGAAACATCAGCAGAAGGATATTACCCCTGAAATGTTTTTTGATATTCTGCCTACGGTTCAATATCATTCAGATGAACCTCACGCAAACCTTTCTGCGGTTCCGCTTTACTTCCTGGCCAATATGGCATCCAAGGAGGTTAAGGTAGTTCTTTCCGGTGAAGGTGCCGATGAACTCTTTGGAGGATATTATGAGTACGAAACACCCAGAGAGTATGCAAAATATATGAAGCTACCTTATGGTTTCCGCAAGATGATGAAAAACATTGCTCTTAAAATGCCTAACATGAAGGGAAGACATTTTCTTATAAAAGCAGGTTCTAAGCTTGAAGATTCATACATTGGACAGGCGTTTATCATGAACAATGAAGAAGCGGATTTACTCCTTAAACCCGAATACAGAAATGGTAAAAAATATCAGGAAGTAACAAAGCCTATATTTGATGAAATTAAGGATAAGCCTGACTTGCTAAAGAAAATGTATACGGACATGCATTTGTGGCTTCCTTATGACATTTTATTAAAGGCAGACAAAATGACTATGGCCAATTCTCTTGAACTTCGAGTTCCTTTCCTTGACCGCGAGGTATTTAAGGTAAGCGAAGAGATACCGCTTCAGTACATTATTCATGATTATGTTACAAAATATGCTTTCAGAACTGCTGCCAATAAAACCATTCCTGAAGAATGGGCAAAGAGAAAGAAGCTTGGCTTCCTTGTTCCTTTCAAGGATTGGATTAAAGAAGATAAGTGGTACATCGAAGTTAAAACGATGTTTAGTAAAGATTGGGTTTCGGAGTTCTTTAATGTCAATGAACTTATGGCACTTCTTGAAGAACATCACAGTGGCCGCTGGAACAACGGGCGTAAAATTTACACGGTGTACGCTTTTCTTATCTGGTATGAAATCTACTTTATAAATAACGAAGTTCCAAAGAAGCCGGTATATGTTTAAAAACAAAAAAGCGAATCATATGATAATATGCAGCATTCAAGACTCTTACCAAAATGTAAGTGTTAAACCAATTGAATGCTTATAGAGGAGTAATATGAGCGAATACAAAAAAATAATTGAAGAAAACGAATCTCAGGTCAGATCTTACTGCAGAAAATATCCCGTAGTATTTACCGGAGCAAAAAATTCTACCATTTGGGATGAAGACGGTAACGAATATATTGACTTTCTTGCCGGCTGCGGTGCATTAAACTACGGACACAACAACGGTGAAATCAAAAGTGAAGTGATCGATTATCTTCTTAAAGATAATATTACTCATGCTATGGATATGTACACAGAAGCAAAGGGTAAATTTATTGAAACCTTTAAGAAACTTATTTTGGATCCAAGAGAACTGAATTATAAGTTGATGTTCTGCGGCTCCACCGGAACCAATGCCGTTGAAGCAGCACTTAAGCTTTGCAGAAAGAACAAGAAGCGCTCGAATATTATTGCGTTTATGGGAGCATTCCATGGAATGACACTTGGAAGCCTCGCACTTACAACCGATAAGACCAGCCGTGACGGTGCGGGAGTTTCTCTTGATAATGTCACATTTATTCCTTATGAAAACGGTTTGGGAGAAAAGTTTGACTCTCTTGATTATTTTGAAGCTATTTTGAATGACGACCACTCCGGAATTGAGAAGCCGGCAGCAGTGTTCATTGAAACTGTTCAGGCAGAAGGCGGTATCAATGTAGCCAGTGTCGAGTTTTTAAAGAGACTCGAAAAAATCTGTCACGAAAATGACATTTTGCTTGTTGCTGATGATATTCAGGTAGGATGCTCAAGAACCGGAACCTTCTTTTCTTTTGAAAGAGCCGGAATCAAGCCTGATATGGTAACTCTCAGCAAATCCATCGGAGGTTACGGTTTCCCCATGTCTTTGCTTCTTATCAGAGACGATCTGGATATTTGGAAGCCCGCTGAACACAACGGTACTTTCCGTGGTAACCAGATTGCTTTTGTTGCAGCCAGAAAAGCGATTGAATATAACGTTGAACATGATGTTAACGGACAGGTTGTAGCAAAGGGAGCTTTGGTTAAGGAATATGTCGAAAAAGAAATTATGCCTTTGGATGAGAAGATTTCACTTCGCGGTATAGGACTTATTTGGGGTATAGATTTCGGTAAATTCGAAGACAAGGACTTTTCACATAAGGTTGCGGATAAGTGCTTTGAAAAAGGACTTATTATCGAAAGAGCCGGAAGAGGTGACTGTGTATTAAAAATACTTCCCCCTCTTACAATTTTTGAACATGATTTGTTTAAGGGTCTCGATATTATCAGGGACTCCATTGAAGAATTACTTGGCAGGTAAATAGTATATGAAATTAAAAGAGTTATATCCTTGCGAATATGATGTAGAAATAAGCAAAATATCCGATGATTCCAGAACAAAGGGAGAGAATATCCTTTTTGTTGCTGTTAAGGGATTGACGGTTGATGGTCATACATACGCAAAAAGTGCTGTTGCCAATGGCGCTGTAGCAATTGTCTGTGAGCATGAAATTGAAGGTGTGGATGTACCACAGGTAATCGTGAAGGATTCCCAGCGCGCCATGAATGAAATTTTGAATCGTTTTTACGGTGCACCTCTTGGTCAGCTTACAATGATCGGAGTTACCGGAACGGACGGTAAAACCACAACATCTGAAATGATGTATCAGATTCTTAACATGATGGGTTATAAGACCGGATATATTGGTACAAATGGCATAAGAAGCGAGAATTATACTCAGGAGAATGATTATACAACTCCTCTTCAGGAAGAACTGTTCCAGGCTCTTGATGGTTTTCAGGAAGACAAGTGCGAATATGTTTCCATGGAAGCTACGGGTGAAAGACTGGGTACCGGAAAAATGGATGGTGTTTCATTTGACGCATCAATTTTCACCAATCTAACGAGAGACGCTTTGGATTTATTCGGAACAATGGAGAAATACGGTGAAGCCAAAGCAAAATTGATGGAATATACAAAGTCCGAAGGTATATGTGTAATAAATGCCGATGATCCCTATGCTCACATTTTTATTGAACATGCCGGAGCGCCTGTTCTTACATATGCGATTAATGAAAAGGCGGACATTTATGCGACAGATGTTAATGTGACCTACAATTTCCTTGAATTTACATTAAACGGAAAACTTGGAAAGCACCATGTGGTATGTAACCTATCCGGTATTTTTAATGTATATAACCTGATGGCAGTAATAGGATGTCTCTCTCATTTTGATATTGCTACAGCCGATATCGTCAAGTATGTGGCGAAATTGTCACCCGTTGAGGCAAGACAGACAGTTGTTGACTGTGGTCAACCCTTCAAGGTAATTGTTGACTATGCTCACACTGCCAATGCAGTAAAGAATCTGGTTGAATATATAAAAGATACATTGACCGACGGAAAGGTTAAGGTAGTGGTTGGAGCAGGCGGTTCAAGAGATGTTTACAGAAGAACCGATATGGCAGAATATTGTACAGCTACAGCAGATTACAATTATTTTACAATCGAGGATGCCAGATTCGAAGATCCTCAGATGCTTGTGGATACAATGGTTGCAACGGTTCCCGATGCAACAAACTACGAACTCATCGTTGACCGTGATGAAGCGATAACAAAGGCGATCAAAGATGCTGAACCGGGAGATACAATTCTCATTTTGGGTAAGGGCGCTGAACGTTATATGATGACTATGGGTGAACTTGTGGAACGACCGAACGACATCGAAAGAGCTTATATGGTTCTGGAAGAAATGGGATACAAAAAACAGAGTTAATATGCACTTGTTTTCTATAGATAGGGATTGAGATGAAGATATTAAAGGAACTGACATATACAAAAATTTTGCGGGTTATTCTGCTTATAATGTTTGCCGCCCTGTTTTTTGTGGGCTTGGCTTACACCGGTATAAATTTGAATACCTCCAATGAGGCTCTGATTCTTAACGGAAACAATGTTTTATATATGTCCTTTTGGATTCTTGTTTTAACAGCCGCATTGAAGGGACTTGGAATTTTGTATGACAAATTTCTTTATAAAATTCCTGCAGCGGCAATAACGGGATTTTTCTGCTTGGTTATGTATGCTATTTCAGCAGCATGGATATTTGCGGCAAATGTGTATCCTACTGCAGATGCGGAGATTTTGATTGAAATTGCAGAGAATATAAATAATCATATTCAGCAGCCCTTCGCTCCCAATGACTATCTTACCTTTTTTCCGTATCAGTTAGGCTTTGTTACTGTTCTTCGAATGATACACAAAGTGTTCGGTGACGGTAATTTTAAAGCATATCAGATGGTGCTTGCGGTGTCGGTTATTATTATTGTGGCCTCAGGCTCGGGAATTATTAAGCACATAGCACCTAAAGATAAAGCCTCAAAACTGCGTTTTTTATATTGCATTTTTATGCTTTTCTGTCTTCCTCTTTACTTCTATACTCCCATGATTTACGGCGACTTGCTTTACGCAGGTCTTACCATGTTTTCAATATACATGGTATGTGAATGTGTAAATAATCCTAAAATATATAAGTTTATTATTATATTTTGTGCATGTGGCTTGAATTATCTTGTTAAGACTAATGCACTTATAGTCACTGCCGCAATTCTCATTTTTTTGACAATCGGATTGTTGAAAAAAGAAAAAAGAATCCTAAGTGCCATACTTATTCTTGTGGTACTCGCAGGCACATTTATTCCTACGGCAATAAACAATGCGATATATAAGGATTATACAAATGATGATTTTGATGCGATCCCCATGATTGCGACCGTGGGTATGGGATTGAGCGATACCGATGGAATGCCCGGTTGGTGTAATTTTTATCATCAACTTGTATTTGTTAATAATGACAATGATGCAGCGATCACAAAGCTGGCTGTAAAAAGTGCTATCAAAACAAAAATGAATCAGTTTGCTGACGATCCGAAATATGCGGTTGACTTCTATTACAGAAAAATCAACTACCAGTGGAATACCCCTACTTATTCATGCTTAAATATGACAAACAGTTATGAACCGGAGGGACAGTCAGAGTTTGCTTCAAAGTTCTACAACGAATTTGATTATTTATGGAAGTTGGGTCAGTATTGTAAGATTTTTCAGCTTTTTGTTTATGGGGTAATCATGTTAAAGATCTTCTTTTCGATTCGAAAGAAGCAGGAAGAACCGTTACTGTCATATCTTTCATTGATTTATGTTTTTGGAAGCTTTCTTTTCAGTATTATATGGGAGGCCAAGCCAAGGTATGTATTTCCTGCATATCTTTGCACGATACCATTCGCAGTTTTTTGTTTTGATCAATTGGTTGAATACTATGAAAATGCGGGTATTATGCGCATAAGGGAATATCTTGTATCTGAAAAGACAGAGGTAGTAGGTAATTACGTCGGCCTTGATTTGATAAAAATACTTATGGCTGTGGCTGTAGTGGCTATTCATACTCTTCCTCATGTCACGATGATAGAAGCCGGGAAGGGTCATTATATTGAAGGACTTATCAGGCCTGCCGTTGGTTTCTTTTTCCTGGCCGCCGGATTTCTTCTCGGTAAAAAACTGCTTAAATGTGAGGCATACAGCGAAAAGAAAAAAATAATATTAGATTATATAAAAAAGATTTTCATTCTATATGTGATATGGAATGTGATATATCTGCCTTTGGCAATTTATGAATATGTTCAATACAATTTTGATTTAAAAACAGCGATACTATATTATCTTCAGGGATTCCTGTTTACGGGAGAACACTACAATTCATGGATTTTGTGGTATTTGCTTTCCAGTATATTCGCATGCCTGTTTATGCTTCTTTTGATTAAAATAAATGTAAAAGAAAGTACATGGATTGTTTTGTCTGTGACAGCATTCCTGGTAAGTTTCTTTATCGATTATTTGATGAGCGGAGCATATGCGGGAAAAGTATATGATGTAATCAGAGCGATTGTAATCAATACAATCGGTAAGGGAAGAGTTTTAGGAGGCTTGTGCTATATTCCGCTTGGAGTATATTTTGCGAAAAAGAAGTTGTCTTGGAAAACGGGAACCCTTCTTTTGCTTATTGGATATTTCCTTTCTTTCCCTGCTAAGTTCGAAGATGCACCATATCTTCTTGAAAGTATTGGCTTACTGATGATTGGAGTTAATTTAAATCTTAAGGGAACAAGAATCTGGCCTTTTTTCAGAAAACTCAGTACAAACATTTATTTCGTGCACATGTGGGTGTTCACGGTTGTATGCCTGCTTCTATACGGCGGAATGAATTATGGAATGGTACCGTTTGCATATACGTTGCCGATATCGGCAGTAATATCGGTGCTTATGATTTTTGCGGGAAAGAAGAAGTGGGGACGGTCCTAATTACACGATCATGGTTCCTTTGGCTTATAAAAACAGACGGCACAAAAGTGTCGTCTGTTTTCGATTTGCGGCAAAACGGAATAAGTATGAAAATTACTGCAACTTAGTTTTTATTTTACTCTTTATCCATTCATTAATATCTGCTGAGGCTATGGCAAGACAACAGACTAAAATCAGCATATAGGGAAGAACGTAGCGGCTTTTGGCCTCCCATAAAAGCGTAAGAACAATGCCGCCGTCTGCTATCATAAGTAAAAACAAATGTCGTAAAGTTGCTCGCTTTGAAAAGAGATATGATGCGGCCCAGATCGTAAGAACAACATATGTGAACAATTGAAAGATGTTCATTAATGACCTGGAATATCTTATTGTAGTCGGATTTTTAAATACATAAGCTATTGTATTTACTTTTGATTTATCGATTCCGGATACCGGATCGTAAACTGCGGTGGCAACTTCGTAGTAAGCATGGCAGTCGGGCTCGTTCCACTGGATAAGAAGTTTTCTTTTGAAAAAATCTAATGTGTTAAGCGGTTCTTTTGTCATTTCGCTTACACGTTCTTTAATCATTGTATTACCCTTTTTTGAAGCGACATCAAGATCAAACTCGGAATCTTCAATAATTTGCCTGTTGGTACCATCATAGGTCCCGGGACCGAATTCATTATCACCCAGTCCCATATATATCCAAGTTGAATACGCTACTTTCCCGTTCAGCCCGGCATCGAATTTTGAGTTTAAATACCACTTAGGCAGGCTGCTTCCTATAAATACCGCAAGAAAAACAGCCAGAAACCCTAAAACGGGTGCAAACTTCTTTTGTCTTAGTGAAGTGACTAATACATATATGGCCAGAGCAATTAGTATTATTGTCAGATTGTTTCTTATAAATGCAGAGATAAGAAAACCTACAAACGATAAAACAACATATTTGAGTCGGGGACTTTCGAAATATTCGCAAATCATCCAAAGTCCAAACATACCAAAAGCCAATGCGGATATATCCTGGTAAATGAAGCCTACATAAAGAAATGCAGGAAGAAACAGCGGGTAAAATATGTCCACATAAATTTTGGGAACGATTCTTTTGTCCTGAGCGGAAACAACACCTCGTGATGAAGCAAATAAAAGGATATAACTGAGTGCGTTGAAGAGAGTGAAAGAAAGGAACTTCATTGAACCAAACAGCTTAAAGAGCAAGGTCATCAGTATGTACAAACCAAGCTGGTTTTGATAGGTATAAAGATATCCTTGGGGCAAAAGAAAATCGGGGTAGATACCCTTTGCGGTAACTTCTGCATACTGGGCGACGTACCAGCCGTCCGCTCTTGGAAAAGCATCGCTTTGAAAAGCCCAAATAATTGAGAGAATGGATGTGACGGCAAATACTGCGGTGAACAGATACTTTTCAAATTTAGCAAGATCAATTGATCTTTTTGAAATCAGTCCGTCGATTATAAATGTAAACAGTCCAAGAAGTGCAAAAAGAATTATTATCGTAATAAGATTACGCAAGGGGTGATCCTTCAGTATTGTATACTCTTCGTAATTGGTAGTAATAACTACTGTTTCAATCAGTGAGTAATAACTTAATATTGCACCGGCAAGCACAAAAAAACCGCATATCAATCGGCAAATAATAGTTTCTGTATTTTTCATATAATAAATTTACATCAGAGGAGTTTCTTTTGTCCATATTCTAATTAAGATTGACATACAGCTCTTTTAATGTTAAATTCAAAAGCTGTGTTGAGGAAAGCTCACAAAAATATTTTATTGGTAGGAGAATGATATGAAAAAGAGATTTGCAAAAATTTTAGCAATTGTTATGGCGGTATGTGTATTGGCAGCTTGCGGAAGCAGCGCAAAGAATCTTGAAGACTATTATACAAAGGCCGGAAGAATCGAACAGATTAATACTACTATGATGAAGCAGATTACCGCAGCCGGATACGGCAGTGTATACAGCAATGTATGGATTGAAGTTAAAGGTGATACACTTTCATACTATTATCAGTTTGCTGATGATACAATGCTTGATCCCGACATGATGGCCAGCGAACTTGACAAGTCAGTTGCCGGTACAATTGCATCTATTAAGGGCGAAAGCGGCGTAAGCAGTGAAATCACAGTTAAGTTTATCTACTTAAATGCTGACGGTAGTGAACTATATACCTATACAAATCAGGGTTAATTGAAATTACAGGTAACGATTACAAATGCAAGAAGGCTGGTCGGAATAAACTCCGGGCGGCCTTTTTATGTTCAATGCGTCGAGTGATATATCGAGGGTAGAGTGCTCTGCGTTTGTCAAAACACGAACGAATGTTCGTAATTTTATGGACAAATGAGTGTGTATGTGATAATATCTAAAGATACTTTACACGGTTTTCCTTTGACATACACATATTTAGAAGAGCAACCGGCAACAAGAAGTGATTAGAGAATAAAAATAAAGGTTGATAATTTATGCAGTTTAACAGCTATGGGTTTATATTTGCTTTTCTCCCAATGGTAATATTGAGTTATTTCTTGCTTGGCAAAATTAAGTTTGTATTGGGTAAGATTGTTATTATTGCCGCCAGCCTTTTTTTCTATGCATATAGTGGCATATCTAACTTGAAAGTACTTGGTATCAGCATTGCTATCAATTACATATTTGCCATATTAATAGGAAAAGTAAAATGGAAAAAGATATTTATGTATCTTCCGGTAATGGTAAATGTGTGTCTGCTTTTATACTTTAAATACTCATATTTTGCAATAGCACACATCAATGAGTGGTTCGGAAAAGAATTATTACAACTTAAATGGTTAAGTCTGCCGCTGGGTATCAGCTTTTTTACATTTCAGCAAATAGCGTACATCGTAGCCGTTTACAACCATGAAATAAAGAAAGTCGACTTTGTTGATTATATTTCATATATCTTGTATTTCCCCAAAATATTGATGGGACCGTTAATGGATCCGGCAGATTTTATAGAGCAGTATAATGACCGTGATTTAATGAAAGTAAATTGGGGCAATATTGCTTCCGGATTGAAATTATTTTCATTTGGCTTAGTAAAAAAGTAATACTTGCTGACACATTTTCGAAAGCGGTTTCGTGGGGGTTTGCAAATGTGGAAGAAGCCACATCAATGGATTGGATTTTAGTAATGCTTTTCTACACTTTTGAGATATACTTTGACTTTAGCGGTTACAGTGATATGGCGGTAGGTGTATCTCAAATGATAAATATATCTCTGCCGATTAACTTCGATTCACCTTATAAGGCGCTTTCTGTAAGAGACTTTTGGAAAAGGTGGCATATATCATTAACTAAATTTCTCACAAAATACATCTATATTCCCTTGGGAGGGAGCAAAAAGGGACTTCTGTTCACGTGCGTAAATACAATGATTGTTTTCTTGATTAGCGGAATGTGGCATGGAGCTATTTGGACATTTGTAGTTTGGGGAATTTTGCACGGCGCATTTTGTGTTTTTGACAGATTGGTTGAGAAGTATGCAAAGAATATATTTGAACCGGCTAGGTGGTTACTTAGCTTCATTGTTATAAACATATTGTGGCTTTTATTCAGAGCAGAAAGTATTCAACAGTGGAGTGATATTTTGCTACACATCATTTCGATGCAAAGTACGTATATTAGCGATGGATTAATTGCTTCTTTTTCATTCCCGGAGGCTGAATTCTTCCTAAATACAATTCTGTTTTGGGGAAAGAATGCTGAAATTCGCGGATTTATTATGAATATGTTCATCTTAGTTTCGGCTTTTGTATGCTTTATTTTGGAAAATAATTATAGAAATAAGGACAAATTTACTTGGGCAGGGACGATATTTGCTTCAGTCTTTTTTATATGGGGCATTACATGTTTGGGCTCGGAATCTGTGTTTTTGTATTTCAATTTTTAGGAAGTGATTGGTATGAAGCCAAAGTATTGGGCAATAGGATGGTTAACCATTGTTGTATTGGGCTTGGGATTTTTAGGGATATGGGTCTATAAAGTTGACCCTTTTATGCATTATCATAAACCGGATACAACAAAATATTTTTACACATTAGATAACCAAAGAAGTCAGAATGATGGGATTACAAAGCATTTTGAGTATAATGCCATGATAACGGGAACTTCGATGACAGAAAATTTCAAAACTTCGGATATGGATGTTATTTTTGACTGTAAATCCATAAAAGTACCGTACTCAGGTGGAACATATAAGGAAACGAATGAAAACTTAATAGTTGCTGTTGAAAATAATCCAAATCTCGAAATAGTTGTCCGTGGCCTTGATATGTGGATGTTTTTCGATAGCAAAGATAGAATGAGGACGGATTTAGGCGATTTTCCTACTTTTCTTTATGATTCAAAACCTTTAAACGATGTTTTGTATATTTGGAACAGAGATATTATATGGAGTAGAGTATACCCTATAGCTGAAGCAAGAAGTCAAGATGGTTTTGCGCCGGGAATTACTTCTTTTGATGAGTACTCAAGCTGGCAGTATGAAAACTCATTTGGAATGAGGGAAGTATGTCAGAACGGAATAGAAGATATTGCCAAAGGGAAGCCAATACATTTGTCTGAGGCAGAGAAAAAGACTATAGAAGGGAATGTTTCACAAAATGTAATACAAATAGCCAAAGAAAATCCCAATATAACTTTTTATTATTTTTTTACACCATATAGCGCAATTTGGTGGAAAAATTTGGTGGTAAAAGGAGATATCTATAAACAAATTGAGGCTGAAGAATATATTATCGAGATGATTCTTCAATGTGATAATATACGATTGTTTTCATTTAATAACAGACTGGACATAACGGGAAACATAAATAATTATAAGGATACTATACATTATGGTCAGTGGATAAATAGCTTAATTTTGCGGTGGATGCATGATGGGAAATATGAATTGACCGAAGATAATTATGCTGAATATTTAGAAACGGAATTGAATAATTATTTGAATTTTGAATATAGTAAGCTAAACAGCCAAGTTGACTATGAAAGCGATTTTTATATTGCAGCTTTGCTAAATCAAGAATTCTCCGGTGTACAGCCTGTTGATTTGTTGGGGACCAATAGAGAAAATTTGCATTTGTATAGTGCGAATATTGTTGAGGGACAATGTGATAATACATGTGGCATCGAATGTATAGGAAATCTCCAACATGAAACCGAAATATCAGCGAAGGGTTATGCTGAAAGCGAAGAATACATTGGCGCAACTATTGAAGTTGAAAATGTTGATGACTATGGTTATCTTACATTTTATGGCAAGACATTATCTACCGGCAGTCAACCTATAGTGTGTGTGATAGACGAGAACGGTGAGATCGTGGGAGAATTACCATATAATTGCTACGATATTGATAATGAGTGGCATCAATATGTTATAGACATGACAGCGATTAACGGGAAAGTACAAATAATATTTGGCTGCGAATATGAAGCTAGTGTTGGACGGCCTGAGCCGGTCTATATGTATAGTAAGATTATTATGTACTAAAATTTTAAGAAATAGAGATGGATATGGAGTTTAAATTACATTCAGAATATAAGCCTACAGGTGATCAGCCGGAGGCAATAAAGCAGCTTGTTCAGGGATTCCGAGAGGGTAACCAGTGTGAAACCCTTCTTGGTGTTACCGGATCGGGAAAGACCTTCACAATGGCCAATGTAATTCAGGCACTTAACAAGCCTACAATTATTCTTGCTCACAATAAGACTCTGGCTGCACAGCTTTACTCCGAGATGAAGGAATTCTTCCCCGAGAACGCAGTGGAGTATTTTGTATCCTATTATGACTATTATCAGCCGGAAGCTTACATTGCTCAGACAGATACTTATATTGAAAAGGATTCTTCGATTAACGATGAAATAGACAGACTTCGACTTTCTGCTACGGCTTCTTTGTCAGAAAGAAAAGATGTTATCGTTATTTCGTCGGTTTCATGTATTTACGGACTTGGCAGTCCTCAGGAATTTAAAGCCATGGCCGTTTCTTTAAGACGAGGTCAGGAAATCGATCGTGATGAGGTTATCCGCGCATTAATCGGAATTCAGTATCAGCGAAATGATTTAAACCTTGAGAGAAACTGCTTCAGAGTACGTGGAGATGTTGTGGAAGTAGCTCCTTCGCATGATTACGATTATCTGGTAAGAATTGAATTTTTTGGCTCTGAAATCGACCGCATCTGCGATGTGGACCCGGTTACGGGGAAAGTGGTCAGAAATCTTGAACATCGCATGATTTTTCCTGCGTCTCATTATGTTTTTAATCAGGATATTATTAACGGAGCCTGTAATCAGATTGAAGAGGAGATGCATGAACGTGTTAAATTCTTTAAATCTGAGGATAAGCTGATTGAAGCGCAGCGCATTTCAGAACGAACAAACTTTGATGTAGAGATGCTTAGAGAAACCGGAGTCTGTTCCGGTATAGAAAATTACAGCAGATATTTAAGCGGACTTCAACCGGGAGAACCGCCGCACTGCCTTCTTGACTATTTTGATGATGACTATCTTCTTATAGTGGATGAGTCGCACATAACACTTCCTCAGGTTCGCGGCATGTATGCCGGTGACCATGCAAGAAAAACATCACTTATTGATTACGGATTTAGACTTCCGTCAGCTTATGATAACAGGCCGCTAAACTTTGGTGAGTTTGAATCCCGCATAGATCAGGTTCTTTTTGTTTCAGCGACTCCGGGCGAATATGAGGCGGAACACGAACTTATGAGGGCAGAGCAGATCATCAGACCCACAGGTCTCCTTGATCCCCCTATTGATGTTAGACCGGTTGAAGGCCAAATAGATGACCTGATTGGCGAAATACGAAAAGAAACAAAGAAGGGCTTTAAGGTACTTGTCACTACTCTTACAAAGAAAATGGCTGAAGACTTGACAAATTATCTGGCTGAGGCTGGCATTCGAGTAAAATATCTGCACTCGGATATAGACACATTGGAACGAAGCGAAATAATAAGAGATATGCGTCTTGATGTTTTTGATGTTCTTGTGGGAATAAACCTGCTTAGAGAAGGCCTTGATATTCCGGAAATATCTCTCGTGGCTATTATTGATGCCGATAAAGAAGGCTTCCTTAGATCCACCACAAGCCTTATTCAGACAGTCGGTCGAGCAGCCAGAAATTCTGAAGGACACGTCATTATGTATGCGGACAATATTACCGATTCCATGAAGCAGTGTATTGATGAGACCGCACGCAGACGTGCTATTCAGATTGAATATAACGAAGCAAACGGCATAACCCCCACAACAATCAAAAAGGCGGTAAGAGATATTATCCGTATTTCTTCGACGGATAGTAAGGAAGAAAAGCTGGATGACAAGGATCCCGAATCCATGAGCAGAGAAGAACTTGAAAAAGAAATAGCACGTCTTTCGAAGCGTATTAAGAAAGTTGCTGCAGATCTTAATTTCGAGGAAGCTATGGTACTTAGGGACAGAATGATAAGTTTAAAAAAGGAACTGCTTGATATGGATAATGATAAGTAACATTTTTTAAGCTTATCTTTGATAAAGCTTTTATTTATGTTAAATATACGTGAAAAAAGAAAGGACACGCTCTGCGTGCTTACTTAAAATGGCAGAACAGAAAATGCGCCCCAGACATAATGTGATTCATGTTGAAGGTGCCAATGAACATAATTTAAAAAATATATCCGTTGATATACCCAGAGACCAATTGGTGGTACTTACGGGCTTGTCGGGCTCAGGCAAATCAAGCCTTGCTTTTGATACTGTTTATGCTGAAGGCCAAAGAAGATATATGGAATCCTTGTCTTCATATGCAAGACAGTTTCTGGGTATGATGGAGAAACCTGATGTAGAGCGAATCGACGGACTTTCTCCGGCAATATCTATAGATCAGAAGTCCACCAACAGAAACCCAAGATCTACCGTAGGCACAGTTACTGAAATTTATGACTATTTCAGACTTCTCTATGCAAGAATCGGTATCGCACACTGTCCTGTCTGCGGACGTGAAATTAAGAAACAGAGTGTCGATCAAATGGTAGATCAGATTATGACTCTTGAAGAAGGTACAAGAATTCAACTTTTGGCACCTGTTGTCAGAGGCAAGAAGGGTCAGCATGAAAAGGTTCTTGATAAAGCCAGAAGAAGCGGTTATGTTCGTGCAATTATTGATGGCAGCCAGTATGAGCTGTCTGAAGAAATCAATCTTGACAAGAACATAAAGCATAGTATTGATATTATTGTTGACCGATTGGTAATACGCGAAGATATTCAAAAGAGACTTACAGATTCTGTAGAAACTGTCCTTGCACTTGCGGATGGTTTGATGACGGTTGACGTTGTGGGCGGAGAAACTCTATCTTTTTCCGCAAGTTTTTCGTGTCCTGATTGTGAAGTCAGCATCCCTGAAATCGAAACCAGATGTTTTTCTTTTAACAACCCATTTGGAGCATGCCCTGTCTGCGCCGGTCTTGGTTATAAAATGGAGTTTTCACGCGCTCTCATTATTCCGGATGAGACAAAAACACTTAATGAAGGGGCTATTGTAATCAATGGATTTAAATCGATGGGAGATCCTAAAAGTTGGATGCATGCAATTATGGTATCTCTTATGGAAAAATATCACTTTGATATGGACACGCCTTTCTGTGATTATCCTAAGGAAATACAGGATTTAATCTGGTATGGAAACGGTGGAGAACGATTCATAATCAGATACCAAAGCCAGAGAGGATTTGGAGAATATGAAGTGACTTTCGAGGGTGTGCTGGAACTTTGTAAAATTCGATACCGCGAAACCTTCTCTGAAAGTGCCAAGGCCGAATACGAAAACTATATGAATATTACTCCCTGCGAAGCCTGTGGGGGAATGAGACTTAAAAGAGAATTTCTTGCCGTTACGGTGGGAGGTCTCAATATTTACGAAATAACAAACCTTTCTGTATCCGAACTCATGAAATTTATGGATAACATGAATCTTACAGAACAGCAGCTGTTTATCGGAAATCAAATTTTAAAGCAGATTAATGCCCGTGTTAAATTCTTAAGTGATGTCGGACTTTCATATTTAACTTTATCAAGAGCTACGGCATCTCTTTCAGGCGGGGAAGCACAGCGTATAAGACTGGCGACTCAAATAGGCTCAGGCCTTGTGGGTGTTACTTATATTCTTGATGAACCAAGTATAGGCCTTCACCAGAAAGATAATTCGATGCTTTTAAATACATTGAAACATCTTCGCGATTTGGGCAATACCGTGCTTGTGGTTGAACATGATGAGGAAACCATGAGAGAAGCTGACCATATTATTGATATAGGTCCGGGTGCCGGAGTAAACGGCGGCGAGCTTGTTGCCCAGGGCACGTCGAAGGATATCGCCAAGGTTAAGCGCTCAATAACCGGTCAGTATCTGTCCGGAAAGATGTCAATTCCTGTTCCCGACAGCAGAAGACAGCCGGCAGGGTGGCTTACTGTAAGGGGAGCAAAAGAGAATAATTTAAAGAATGTGGACGCTTCTTTTCCTCTTGGAGTGCTTACTTGCGTTACAGGTGTGTCCGGTTCGGGTAAATCTTCTCTTACAAATGAGATTCTTAATAAGTATCTTTCGAAGGTTCTTAACCGAGCACATACCATTCCGGGTGCCTTTGATAGAATTGAAGGAGTGGAGAAACTTGATAAAATTATCGATATAGACCAGTCGCCAATTGGCAGAACTCCCAGATCAAATCCGGCAACCTATACCGGTGTTTTTGACCAGATTCGAGATCTTTTTGCTCAGACAAGAGAAGCAAAAGAGCGCGGCTATAAGAAGGGCAGATTTTCATTCAATATAAAGGGCGGCAGATGTGAAGCCTGCCAGGGTGACGGTATTATCAAGATAGAAATGCATTTCCTGCCGGATGTTTATGTCCCTTGTGAAGTTTGTGGTGGAAAACGTTATAACAGAGAAACTCTTGAGTGCCTTTATAAGGGCAAATCTATCTATGATGTGTTGGACATGTCTGTGGATGAAGCAGTGGATTATTTTGAGAACGTACCGTCCATAAGAGATAAAATTAAGACCTTGCAGGAAGTGGGTCTTGGTTATATTAAGCTTGGACAGCCGAGTACACAGCTTTCGGGCGGCGAAGCACAGAGAGTAAAACTTGCTACGGAACTCTCGAGGAGAAGTACCGGAAAAACCATATATATAATGGATGAGCCTACAACAGGCCTTCATTTTGCCGATGTTCACAAGCTTATTGAGATTTTGAATCGTTTGGTGCAGGGTGGAAATACGGTTATAGTTATTGAACATAACTTGGATGTGATTAAGACCGCCGATTATATTATTGATATGGGCCCTAACGGTGGCTCTGACGGTGGAACGGTGATTGCAAAAGGTACTCCCGAAGAGGTTGCTTTGGTGGAAAATTCTTACACAGGACAGTATCTTAAAAAGATTTTGGCTGAGAAGCAGAATGACTAAAAAACGGGCAAAATAAATAAGCAAATTTCTAACCAAAAAGTTAGCAAAAGCTATAAAGAAATGATATGAAGAGACCGATATATATGAAAAGGTCTCTTCTATTTTTTTTATTAAAACATTATAAAACCCTTTATATTGATTTCTAATTAAGTTATAATTACATGGAGTATGTAATTTGGAATTTAGTGTCATAGAAAGGGACTTATAATATGCAGTATTCAGATATAGGAATTGATCTTGGAACGGCCAGCGTGCTTGTTTACATCAGAGGGAAGGGCGTTGTTTTAAAAGAGCCCTCAGTTGTAGCATTCGACAGAGATACAAATAAAGTAATGGCTATTGGCGAGGATGCCAGGCTTATGTTGGGAAGGACACCCGGTAATATAACGGCGATAAGACCGTTAAGACAGGGTGTTATTTCTGACTATACAGTTACAGAAAAGATGATGAAATACTTCATCCAGAAGGCAATCGGACACAGAACATACAGAAAACCTCGTATTGCGGTTTGCGTTCCCAGTGGAGTTACCGAAGTTGAAAAGAAAGCAGTAGAAGATGCTACTTATCAGGCAGGTGCAAGAGAAGTAATTATCATTGAAGAGCCGCTTGCAGCAGCAATCGGTGCAGGTATCGACATTACAAAACCTTGTGGAAACATGATTGTTGATATCGGTGGCGGTACTACCGACGTGGCTGTTATTTCCTGCGGTAGTCCTGTAGCCAGTACTTCAATTAAAGTTGCAGGAGATGATTTTGACTCTGCAATTCAAAGATATATGAAAATTAAGCACAATCTTTTGATTGGTGACAGAACTGCTGAAGATATCAAGATAAAGATTGGATGTGCTTTCAAGAGACCGGAAGTTGAGTATATGGACGTTAAAGGCCGTAACCTCATTAACGGTCACCCTGATACAGTAAAAGTTTCTTCCGATGAAACATTAGACGCTTTGGAAGATCCCTGTAATGCTATTCTGGATGCAATCCAGAAGGTACTTGAGCAGACACCTCCGGAACTTTCTGCAGATATTGCAGACCGCGGAATTGTTCTCACCGGTGGTGGAAGCTTATTAAACGGTCTTGAAGATCTTATTTCCGAAAAGATGGGTATTAACACCGTTACTGCTGAAGACCCCATGACAGCGGTTGCTATCGGAACAGGTAAGTGCGTTGAATTTAATGCAAGCTTCAGACCCGGCGGATTATTCTAAAAATTAACCTAAAGGAGTTGCCATGGTAAAAGGACTATATACAGCTTATTCAGGAATGATAAATGAACAGCATCGTATGGATACAATGACCAACAACCTGGCTAACTCCACTACGGTAGGATATAAAAAAGAAGGTGCAACCAGTCAGTCTTTTGATTCGGTATTGGCCTTTAAATTAAAAGATACCTCAGAATCTCCCAATATCCCAAGAAGAATGGGAATCAATACACCCGGTGTAAAAATAGGAGAAAACTATACTGACTATTCACAGGGTTCTTTCAAGATCACTGATAACACATTCGATTTTGCTTTATCGGGAGAAGGCTTTTTTACAGTTGAATATACCAATAAATCGGGGGAAACCTCTACTAAATATACCAGAGACGGTTCATTTTCACTAACGAAGGAAGGCTATTTGGTAACGAAGGACGGCGACTTTGTTGTTGGTGAAAAAGGCAGAATCAGATTGGATCCTACAAAAGATACCGCCATCGATTCGGCGGGACGTATTATGCAGGATGGAAATGTGATTGACACCGTAAAACTCACCGATTTTGAGGATTATAATTATCTTAAGAAATATGGAGAAAATTATCTTGAGCCTGTAGAAGGAGCTACTATTAAGGATGCCAATGCAACCGTATACTCGGGATATCTTGAGATGTCAAATGTTAACATTGTAACTGAAATGGTTGATTTGATCACGATTGCCCGTCAGTATGAGGCTAATCAGAAGGTTATATCAACTATTGATGACTCTCTTGAAATTGTTTCCACACAGTTGGGAAGATTGTCTTAATAGGAGGTAACTAAATGGTAAGAAGCTTATGGACAGCAGCAACAGGAATGCGTGCTGAACAAACAAATGTCGATACAATAGCAAATAACCTTGCTAATGTAAACACAGCAGGATACAAGACAGAAGTGAATGAATTTAAATCACTTCTTTATCAAACAATACAGACAAAGACTACTACTGCGAACGGGGAAAACAAGCCGGTCGGAGCTCAGGTAGGACTTGGTGTCAGAAACGCAGCTATTACATCTATATTCACAGACGGTGCTCTTCTTGCATCTGAAAGTGATTCTGCTTTCGCTTTATCGGGACGAGGCTTTTTTGCGGTTCGCGGTGAGGACGGAAATACTTATTATACCCGTAGCGGTAATTTTAACTGGGCAATGAACAACGATGGCGGTATTGTGCTTACAAACAGTGACGGACTTCCGGTATTGGATGCAACAGGTAAGCCTATTGCTTTCTCAAGTGATTATATTTCAAGCCGTATGGTTATTACGGGTGACGGACAGTTCTGCTATCCGGATGCACAGAACAACCCTCAACCCCTTGGTATATCATTTGGTATTTTCCAGTTTAACAATCCCGCCGGTCTTGAAAAACTTGATTCCGGATTATTTGAACAATCCGCTGCAAGCGGTGCTCCAATGAACGAAGATAATAATACAAATCTTCAGCGTACCAAAGTATCACAGGGTTACCTTGAAGGCTCAAACGTTCAGGTAGTTGATGAAATGGTAAACCTCATTACAGCACAGCGTGCATATGAGCTTAACTCTAAAGCCATCACTGCTTCCGACGAAATGCTCCAGCAAGCCAACAACCTCCGTTAAGCTACAAGCAACGCACAGATAGCGACATAAACTGAAGATGCTCATGCTTGCATGAGGCAGCTGAAGGTTATGGCGGTAGCTGTATGGTGCGCCAGCACCGACGAAATAAATGCGAAGCATTTATGAGTGCGCGTTGCGAAGTATTTGCCGAGAAGCGCTCAGTAAAACGCGTAAGCGTTTATGAGTGCGCGAAGCGAGAAAAAGCGAGTGCGCGAAGCAAGAAAAGCGAGTGCGCGTTGCGAAGAAAGGAATCTCTATGTCCCTCGACGTATCTTCAATGATAAATCAATATACAGACTTTGTGACTCAAAATGCTCAGAATGCTCAAGCGGCATCAAAGGTAGACACTAGCAAGGACTACAGTAAGGCTACCGACGAGGAACTGATGGATGCCTGCAAAAAGTTTGAGGCTTATTTCCTTGAACAGTGCATGAAAGAAATGATGAAAACCGTTCAAAGCGAAGATGGAACCACCGGTATTTTTGGATCCGGTTCAAACAATGCTTTGATGGATTACTATAAAGATAATATGATAAGTGAACTGGCCACGCAGTCTACAGAGAGAAATTCTCTTGGGCTGGCACAAATGCTGTACGAACAAATGAAAAGAAATTATGATCTTTAAGATTTGACAGCCACCTTTCATGATGCTTTTACACCTTTGGATGTAATGCCTCATCAGGTGGCTTTTTTTGACCTATGGGGGTTATTTTGGAAACAATTAAGGGATATATTAAAGAAATTTCATATGCAAGTCCAAACACAGCTTATCGTGTATGCCGTTTTCAGACCGATGAAAAAGAAGAAACGATTGTAGGCAGCATGGCGACGGTGGATGAAGGTGAAATGCTGGAACTTACGGGAGAATGGACGGTTCATCCCGTATATGGTAAGCAGTTTAAGGTCGTATCTTATGTTGAGATTGAACCTGAAGATGAGACTGCCATAGTAAGATATCTGGGCTCGGGACTTATCAAAGGTGTAGGGCCGACTTTGGCACAGCGTATTGTCGATGAATTCGGGAAAGACACCTTTGAAGTAATAGAAAAGCATCCGGAAAGACTTTCAGGCATAAAGGGCATTACCATGCGTAAGGCTCAGGAAATAGGTGTGCTTCTTCATGAAAAGAAGGGCTATAGGGATGCTATGCTGTTTCTTCAAAAGTATGGTATCGGAAATAATCTGGCCATCAAAATTTATTCTTTCTATCAGGACAGAATCTATCGTGTAATCGAAGAAAACCCATATAAAATAGCTGAAGATATAAGCGGCGTAGGCTTTAAAACCGCAGATGAAATTGCCCGTCGGGCAGGTGTAAAACCGGACAGCGACTACCGCATAAGAAGTGGAATTTTATACACTCTGTCCCTTGCGGTAGGCCAGGGTCACATGTATCTTCCGAAAGATATTCTTGTTGAGAATGTAAGACGAATTATCGAAGTCAGAGAAGATGCTATTCTTCCCCATATAGAAAATCTTATCATGGACAGAAAATTGACCATGAAGAAGCCGGAGACTTTGGAGGAACAGCCTAAAATATATGCAACAACCAGCTATATGGCAGAGAAATCGGTTGCAGCCATGCTAAGGAATGTAAGCGAAGAATTTCATCTGGAGTTCAGCGAAGATGTTGACCTTGCACTTAGCAATGAGATTGACCTGATTACGCGTAAAAATAACCTGGTTTTGGATGAACTTCAAAAGCTTGCGGTATTCAGATCAATAAAGAGCGGTGCCAGTATTATTACAGGCGGTCCCGGTACAGGTAAAACCACCACGATAAATACGCTGATTCATTATTTCGAAAATCGTGCCTTTGATATTGCTTTGGCTGCGCCTACGGGACGCGCCGCAAAAAGAATGACGGAAGCCACCGGGTATGAGGCGAAAACAATACACAGATTGTTGGAATTAAACGGTGCTCCGGAAGAAGACGCCAATGAGGCATACTTTGTTCGCAATGAAGATAATCCCGTCGAAGCGGATGTAATCATTGTAGATGAAATGTCTATGGTAGATATATTTCTTTTCAGGTCTCTTTTAAAAGCGGTTGCACCGGGAGCAAGACTTATTATGGTAGGTGATGCCGATCAGCTGCCAAGTGTAGGCCCGGGGCAGGTACTTAAGGACCTGATCGAAAGTGAATGCTTTCCGGTAACAAGGCTTGAAAAAATATTCAGACAGGAGGGCTCAGGTGATATTGTATTAAATGCCCACCGCATAAACAGGGGAGAAGAGATAACCGCAGACAATAAGAGCCGGGACTTCTTTTTCCTTGAAAGAAACAACAGCGAGCGCATTCTTGCCAACATGGTGGAACTAATTACACAGATGCTGCCCGGATATGTTGATGCGAAGCCCTTTGACATTCAGGTTCTGACGCCCACAAGAAAAGGAAACCTTGGTGTGGAAGCAATAAATAAATATTTGCAGGAAAAGCTTAATCCTCCGGAAAACGGTAAGAAAGAATATCTCTACAGGGAGACTGTTTTCAGAGTCGGCGATAAAGTAATGCAGATAAAGAACAACTACAAGGCTGAATGGGAGATTGTCGGCAAGTACAATATTCCGATAGATGCCGGAGTAGGGGTATTCAACGGGGATATGGGAAGGATAAAGGATATAGCGGAAGCCTTTAATACCCTGACGGTGGAATTTGATGACGGAAGGCGGATAGACTATTCGTTTTCTGACCTTGATGAGCTGGAACTTGCTTACGCGATTACGGTTCATAAGTCGCAGGGAAGTGAATACTCAGCGGTTGTCATGCCTATAATGGCCGGACCGAGACAACTGATGAACAGAAATCTGTTATATACAGGGGTAACGCGAGCTAAAAAGTGCCTGGTAATGCTTGGGGATAAGGGCACCGTAGCGGAAATGATAGCAAACAATTTTGAGAACAGAAGATATTCGGGGTTAAAAGACAGAATAATTGAGGTATTTGCTGAATAAGATATTGGATTTCGTTTATCCGAAGCGTTGCGCAGTATGTGATGGGGCTTTGGACAAAAATGAATTCGGTATATGTATGGAGTGTAAAAAGAAAATAAAATATATAGAGGGGAAGCTGTGCTTTAAGTGCGGGCGGCCTACTGAAGATTCAAAAGATTACTGCAGGGAATGCGCAGGACATACGCATGTGTTTGATGCCGGAAGGTCAGTGTTTTCCTATGAAACCATAGGAGAGTCAATTTATAGATTTAAATATATGAACAGGCCTGAATATGCTGGATTTTATGCGGAGGTCATTGCAACAGAATTAAAGTATTGGATAGAAGCTTTGGAGGCTGACGGTATCATTCCGGTGCCGCTTCATAAAAACAGATTAAAATCAAGAGGATACAATCAGGCCGAACTGATTTCAAGGGAATTGTCAAAGAGAATAAATGTCCCTGTGTATAGCGATGTAATCTTAAGAAAAAAAGATACAATTCCTCAGAAAAAATGCGATAAAAATCAACGTATTATTAATATGAAAAAGGCTTTTATTGTCAATAAAAATGGTGTAAAATTAGAGAAAGTTATCGTCGTTGACGATATTTTCACCACCGGAAGTACAATTGATTCGATGGCTTCGGAATTAAGAAAGTCCGGCGTTGAAAAAATATATTTTATAACCGTTTCGGCTGCCGAAACATAGGAAGGATTTACAATGAACGTAAGAAATTGCAGAAAGTGCGGCGCACTTTTTAACTATGCCATGGGAGCAATTATCTGCCCTAAATGCCGTGAAGAAGTTGAAGTTAAATTTAAGGAAGTAAAAGCATACATCCAGAGCCATCCGGGCGCAGGTATTCAGGAAACTTCAAGAGAATGTGAAGTTGAAGTCGGCCAGATTCAGCAGTGGATCAGAGAGGAAAGACTTGAATTTGCCAGTGACTCCATGGTTATGATTAATTGTGAATCCTGCGGTCAGCCAATCAGATCGGGCAGATTTTGCGATTCCTGTAAGAACAGTCTGGCGAACGGCTTCAGAGCTGCTACAGCTGCTGTAAGAGCACAGCAGAAGCCTGTTCCCGAAAAGAAAGAAACAAATAATGGTGCCAGAATGCATCATTTCTAAAATTAATTTAGGATAGAAAATGATTAACGAAACAAGAATTAAGCTTATGACCCGCATGGCATCGTATGAAGCAGGGGACGGTAAAAAGAACAGCGCTGTTGCCCGATTCTTCAGAAGCGATTATGTGAGTGTTCAGGTTATTAAGGCTATCATATGTGCGACAATCGCATATATGATAGTTTTTGGTGCGTATATATATTATGATTTTGAAAACTTTATGGCTAATATCTACAAAATGGATTTGTGGGATTTTGCCGGCAAGGTTTTGAAATATTATGTAGTTTTTACGGTTACATACTGCGTTATTGTCTATATAGCTTTCTCTGTTAAATACAGCAGAGCAAGAAAAAGTCTTAAGAGATATTTTAATAATCTTAAGTTGCTTGGAACTATGTACAATAATGGAACCATAGATGCTAAAGAGGAGGATTTAGGCGAAACAAAAGTGTACGAAAAGTCAGACGGCTTTGATACCTTGGAAATAAGCCTTCCGGAAGATTTTAATGGATAGTTTGTCTAGAATAAAAGTAGCAATCAAAAAGTTCATAGGAAGAAATGATGCTCTGATTATTCCTGTAATCAAGTTCCTTCTTGTTTTTATTGCTTTAATGCAAATAAACGGTAAGCTGGGCTTTATGGCAAGGTTAAACAGTGCTCCCATCACATTAATTATTGCATTGGCAGGTTCATTCCTTCCGCTTAATCTGACTATTGTCATATTGGGCCTTATTATTGTAGCTCATGTATATGCCCTTTCACTTGAATGCGCAATTGTGGTTCTTGCTCTTTTCCTTGTTATGTTCCTTCTGTATTTCAGATTTGCTGCCAAGGATTCATATGCAGGAATACTGACACCTCTTTCCTTTGTGTTTAAGATGCCCTATGTGATGCCTATATCAATGGGACTTGTAGGGGAGCCTACTTCACTTGTGGCTGTCGGAAGTGGTGTTGTTATATATCAGGTACTTCATTACATTTCGGAGAATGCAGAAAACCTCACTTCATCCGCCGAAGAATCAAAGCTTGGCCAGTTTAAGATTATTATTGATGCATTGGTAGGCAACAGAACTATGATTGCTCTTGTGGTGGCATTTTCAATTGCAACCGTAGTTGTTTATTTGATAAGAAAATTGCCTATCAAATATGCGTGGACTGCAGCAATCGGAGCCGGAGAAGTTACTCTTTTGGTGGTAGCACTAATGGCAGGAGTTGTGCTTGACGCAGATATTAATTTTGGTGGATTGTTTATCGGGGTTATTATTTCAACAGTTATCAATTTGATTCTTCAATATTTCCTTTTTGACCTTAACTACAATAAGATTGAAAAGCTGCAGTTTGAAGATGATGAATATTACTACTATGTAAAGGCTGTTCCCAAAAACGAAATAATCGAAGACGAACCGATAAAGAAAACTGCAAAGAGAAAAATGGCCCCGAGCAGGATGCAGGACCACAGACCTCAGCAGAGAAGACCTGTTCAGCAAAAGAGCAGCGAAACATCCGGACAACAGTATACAAGACCCGGATTTCAGGACAATACAAAAACATCAGGGCAGCAGAGTCGACAGTCGGCTAGACCTCAATCTCAGCAGCCCCAAAGAACTCAAACCGGAAGACCATTGGCGCAGCAGTCGGTTAGACCGCAGCCTCAGCAGCCTTCAAGGCCCCAACCTCAGCAGACAATAGCTTCCCAAGCTCAGGCTCAGCGGGTAGCAAAACAACAGCAGATGTCACAGGCAGAAAGAACTGCCGCGGCAATGAACAGAGTAAACAATAAACCCAACTAGGTAACGGAAATTTAGACCATGGCAAATCTGATTGAATTTTTTAAATCTAATTTTGGAAAATTTAATATGCCCGAAGTAAACTGGACAGACTTGATTGAAATTGCAGTCATAGCCTTTCTGGTTTATGAGATATTGCTTTGGATTAAAAACTCGAAAGCCTGGGCACTGCTTAAAGGAATAGTTGTTATTCTTGCTTTCCTTTTGATAGCAGAGCTGTTCGAAATGCGCACGATCCTTTGGATAGCAAACAGAGTGTTTACCATTGCGGCTACGGTAATTGTAGTTGTATTCCAGCCCGAACTCAGAAGAGCACTTGAAGTGCTTGGCCGAAAGGCAAATTTTGGTGAGTTGAATCTTTTTGATCAAAACCACAATGAAGGCGGACGTTTTTCTGATAAGACATTAAACGAGATAATGCGAGGCTGTAACGAAATGGCTAAGGTAAGAACCGGAGCACTTATCGTTATTGAGCAGAATAACAGTTTATCTGATATCGAGAGAACAGGTATTCAGGTTGATGCTATTGTTACAAGTCAGCTTCTTATTAATATATTTGAGCATAATACACCGCTTCATGACGGAGCAGTATTAATCAGGGGCGACAGAGTTACTTATGCTACCTGTTATCTTCCGCTTTCAGACAATCTCTCACTCAGCAAAGAACTTGGTACCCGCCACCGCGCCGGTGTGGGTATTTCGGAAATAGGTGATTCACTTACAATTATTGTATCAGAAGAAACCGGACGTATCAGTTTGGCTTACGAAGGCAAACTTGAAAGAGATGTTAACCAGGAAAACTTCAGGCGTATGCTTGAAGTGATTCAGAATAAACCGGGGGCAGAGAAGAAACGTGTTCGTTTCATCAACAAGTCCGGAAGGAGGAAGGCATGAGTTTTGACAGTGTAAAAATGCGCCTTACCAACTTCTTTACAAAGAATATCGGATTGAAGCTGGTATCTATAATATCCGCAATTCTTCTCTGGCTTGTTGTTATTAATATTACAGACCCGGTTGTAACGGATACAAGAAAAAACATACCGGTATCACTTTTAAATCAGGAAGTTATCACTTCTTCGGGAAAAACATTGGAAGTAGTAAACGGTTCGGATGTTTTGGCTTCGGTTGTAATAAAGGCACCCAGATCTGTTATCAGAGAAATCGGTGATGATTCTTTAAAAGCGGTAGCCGATATGAGATATTTGTCTGAGGATGAATCCACGGTTCCGATTATTTTCAGTGTGACAAAGTATTCGGACAAAGTTGAAAGCATCAGTGCTTCGGCTGACAGTATTCAGGTACGGGTAGAAAATAAGAGAACGGTTCAACTTCCGATTTCTGCTACAACATCAGGTGATATAGAATCGGGATATGTAATCGGAAATATTACTCAGGCGCAAAACCAGGTAAAAATCAGTGGTCCGGCATCGATTATTTCCTCCATTTCAAGAGCAAATGTTGACGTGCAGGTAACCGGCTTCAAGGAAAATATTTCCACCTCAGCTGATATAGTCCTTTATGACAATGAAGGCAACGAAGTAGATGATAAAAACCTTGAAATGAACCTAAACTCAGTAAGAGTTGAAGTCGAAATCCTTGCAACCAAGAAGGTTCCGCTTGTGGTTTCAAGTACAGGTACTCCGGCTGAAGGATACAATGTTACCGGTGTAGTCGAATGTGATGTCGAAAACGTAGTAATAGCAGCAACTCCTTCTGTAATAGATAAGGTTGAAAAGATTGTTATTCCGGAAAGTCAGTTAAATGTGTCCGGACTGTCATCATCACTTAAGGCGGTTATTGATATAGCTAATTTCTTACCTTCCGGAGTGAGACTGGCTGATTCCAATTTCTCAGGATATGCAAATGTAACGGTATATATCGAGCAGTATCAGGAACAGACTATAAGCGCGTTCTTGCGTAACATAGAAGTTATTAATATACCCGAAGGCTTCTCCGCAACAGAATGGGAAGATGAAAACGGTTATGTTGAATTTGTAGTAGTTGGTCTTGCGCAGGATTTGGAAAAGATTCAAATGTCTCAGCTTAATTTCACTGTAGATTTCAGTGATTATGAGTTGATGCACGACATTCGAGGATTCAGAGCCGGAAAGTACGATCTTCCTCTTTTGATGGATCTTCCTGAAAATGTGTGGATAAAAGAGCCGGTAGAAGTTACGGTAATCTTAAAGAAATAAACAGTGCAATAATTAAGCCCCCGATTAATCGGGGGCTTTGTTATTTGAATATGAAAATAATGATTCTACAAGTGATTGTACGTATACATATTTTTTGAATCATTTTCCTTAATATCTTTTCTGATAGGTTCGAAGGTGTCGACTGCGTTCATAAATGAACACATTACATCATCGTACATTTCTCTTTTTATAATTCCGTCATTAATCATTATTTCTTCCAGGGGTTTAAAACCTTCAATATGTCTTGGATCCATATCTAAATCTCTTACATACATGGAATAGGTTTTTGTGGAAGTATTTCCGCCTAAGTCGGTATATTCAGCAGAAAAGTCCTTGCTGTAGCGATAAGGAACGCCAACCATCTGTTCAACATGGTGTACATAGGTAAAACCGCTTAAAGCAGGAATCCCGATTACAAGAGCCTTTGCATTGAGTTCACTCATCTTATCAAATATTGTGCCCGGACCAAAGGCGTCTTTGCAATCAATAGCAGCCAATTCCAAAGAATTTTTTCCCCATACGGCAAAAGAATAAAGAGGATGCTTTGTCCTTATGAAGTCAGCTCTTTTTAGTGCGGCTTTTGCCAATGCACCGGTTCTGCAGGGAGTTTTTCTTGCGTCAAAAGCAATTCCCTTACAAAAATCCCAGTTAAAAGTGGGAAAAAGAATATTGCCCTCGGGACCGACACATTCTTTTAAAAAGTCAATTACTGCATCAAGATTGAGCTTTTCACCTCTTGCACGGTAGTTAAGGGTAAGAGGAAGCATATCGGAGATAACATAAATGGTATCTCCTTTGTTTATCCAGTTGGTATTTTTTATAAAATCGGTAAAATTCATAATAAAAGAAAATTATTCCTCGATATATTTTGAAAGCATGGCTTCAATTGACTCTAAATCAATGAAATTGTCCGGAATGATATCACGACCTGAAATTTCAATGTCGAATTCTTCTTCGAGAGCTTCGATAATTTCTACCATCTGGTAAGAATCGATTAATCCGTCTTCAATGAAATTTGAAGAACCTTCAAAAGAAGAGCCGTCACCAACTTCAGTAAGAATTTCCAATATTGTATCTCTCATGTGTAAACCTCTCATATATTTATGATTTTAATTCAAACTCTGTTTTGAATACTATACCCACTATATTAACTCATTTTGTCTGTGAATCAAGGGGTCTTCGTATTCATCCAGGAAATCCGGACCCAAACGAACCACTTCATCGGCACAGGAGAGAGCATTCATAACCGTTAGAACCCCTACCACTTTTTTAAAACGAAGGCCGGGAAAGAAGTTTAAAAGCTCCATTGGAACCGTGGCATCGAACTGAGGATATTCATTGAAAAGGGTTTTATAGTCCAAGTAGTCACGGGGATGAGGCTTTATAAAGATTGTTCCCTCATTTTTGTACTTTTCTATTATATCTCTAAAAATATGTTCCCTGACATCAAGAGTGCAAAGGGGCTCGGTAAGCAAAAGAATGCTGCCCTGTTCTTTGCAGTTGTCCACAATACTTTTTAATGTATCAATATCTCTGATAAATGCCTTAAGAAGGATTGATTTGTCTTCTTCGGAAAGATTGTCCGTAAGGGTGTGACGTGGTACTTCCACATAGTAGGGGCAAGGGTATTTAATTCCTTTAATATCATTTACTTCCATGTCCTTGCAATACTTACCATATCCGTTCATAACAAATATCAGATTAAGCTTTTTGGACATAAAAGCTTTTAACTTAAAATGCCCGCGATTGGCAAAACGGGCTCCGTCAATGTGAACCAGGGTATCGAGTCCGTCTTCGACCGCATGGTAGGGTATGCGCCTCCAATTAAGATAATAACCGATTGGATCGGCGTCACAGAAAACATAAATGTCTTTATATTTCTTGAAATCGACGGGAACGTACGGTGCACTCAATTTTGCCAGCTTTTTGGTAAATTTAATGCGGGCAAGCATATTAAATGCAATATTTCCTTTTTCCTCGTGATATTTGGCCAACTCAGGGAAAAAGGTCTCGCTCTTTTCGTCATATTCGATTACATCGCGGAAAACACCGGTTTCACTCACTCTGTCTTTCAGAGCTTCAAAATCGGTTGACATTTTGCTGAGAAGAAGAGTTGCCTCACCACGCTTGTCCTTGGGGAGATTCAACTCTTTTAAGATGGAAATATACACATGATAATATGTATGACAAACATAAATTCTTGAATTCATTAGAATAAATCCTTTTTCAAAAGGGAGTACTGTTTAACATCCACAAGACCGATTCCGGGCCACAACTCACCTTCTCTTGCGGTTCCTTCATAGGTAAAAGAACACTTTAAAAGTGCTTTGTTTGAGGCTGCGTTATCGGGATGAACAGAGGCTGTAATGCGGTTTGCATCAATTTCTGTCAAAAGAAACCGACTGAGAAGTCCAATCGCCTTTGTGGCCAATCCCTTTCCCTGCTGATTGGGGAAAATCGTATAGCCTATTTCTATTTTATCAGTCATGGAATCAAAATGAAAACATTCCATAACACCGAGATATGTACCGTCTGCTTTTGATTTGATAACGAAATATGCAGCAGTTTTCTCTTCAATTTCTGCGCACATTCTGGAGAGCATTTTTTCAACGGAGGCAACATCTTTTCTGGGCATTCCGGGGCGCAGTATGTATATGCTTTCATCGGAATACATAGGAAGCAGGTTTTCGGCCATGGAAACCCGGATGCGCTCTAAAATAATGTCGGAATCGATATCAATTATTTCGGTTGAAAACAGTTTTTTTGTCTTCACTTAAAAACCTCTCTTTGGGGATTTCTCTCGGAGTTTATCGACGATAAAGTACGTCGTCGCTTATGGATTAATTGCCGTAGGTTTCGTTTAAAAGGTTTCTGTCGGTTTTTCCGTTGGCATTCATAGGCATTTTATCCAAAAGAACAACCTTACCGGGAACCATATATTCGGGTACGTGTTTTTTAATTTCCGATATAAGACTGTCCTCGGTGACTTCTCCTTCTGCAAGAAGAACGATGACCTGGCGCTTATTGTTGTAAATACAGCATACCTTGTCAGCACCTTCGGTACACATGGCAGCATTCTCGATTTC
>JAKSRT010000089.1 GCA_024403485.1 Lachnospiraceae bacterium | reverse complement strand
TTGTTGAATATTCAAAAGAAAGAGTTGTATTTATAAGCTTTCAGTTCTTCATAGTCAGATTTTCTATATAGCAAAGACCCTGAAGACTTTCGATTGTACAGTTAACAAATGTAATATTCTTAGCATTCCATCCGATATATTCGCCTGAAATAAAGGAATCATAAACTGTTACGTTGTCGCAGTTCCAGAATGCATCCTTGGAAAGAAGTGTGGAATTTCTGATTTCCAGATTTTTACATCCGTCAAAAGAATAGTTTCCGTCAAGCTTAAATCCATCAAGTTTCATATCGCAGGAATTCATAGCGAAATAGTCACCCTTTGCGGTTACGTTCTCAAGTGTAACATCCGCGCAGCTCCAAAGAGTTTCTGCTGCATTAAAGAAATTGACGTTCTTTAAGGAAAGGCCTCTGCATCTTCTGAAGTTTTTAGGTGCTTCAATAAGTGCATTTTCAACGCTGATATTATTTGTATACCAGACACCGGCGCGGGCCATTTCAAACCACTGTGTGTCCTTTACCGTAATATTGTTACAGTACCAAAGAGGATATTTCCATCTGAACATGCAGCCTTCAAGATCAATATTTTTGCTTTCTTTTAAGGGTGATTCACCGTCGTCAAAAATTGTATCTTTTATAAACAAATTATCGGAAGCAAATAATGCTCTCTCACCTGTTAGAAATTCTCTTGTTATTTCTTTTTTCTCACTCATTTTCTTTTACCTGCGCTTACATCGGTCCCCTCATAACCTCTTGCCGCAGACTTCCACCTTTACTGTTTTATTAAAATGAGTATATCATAACGTGCATAAAATACTGTTCTAAAATTTTTCTTAAAAATTGTAAAAAACACGATAATGACAAAGGACAGCAATTGGTGTAAATTCAAAAATAAGCAGAAACAATCGGCAAACTCGGAGCCATTATGAATATATCAGACGTAGAAATAATAAAATCCAAAAGAAAAAGTATAAATATAGAAGTCAAGCCCGATGGAAAAGTAATATGTCGCGTCCCTTATTTTGTGAGCCGCCGTACTGTGGAAAGTTTTATCGAAAGCAAGGAAGACTGGATCAGAAAGGCTCTAAAAAAAGTGGAAGAACGAAACAGCGAAACTCCTTCCGAAAATGCTTCTTTTTCAGATGACGAAATAAAAAGGCTGGCAAACCTCGCAAAAAAGATAATACCCGTAAAGGTGGATTATTACGCTCGAATTATAGGCGTAGATTACGGACGTATTTCCATCAGGCATCAAAAAACCCGCTGGGGAAGCTGCTCCTCAGCGGGAAACTTAAATTTCAATTGTATGTTAATGACCATGCCCGAAGAAATTGTGGATTACGTAGTTGTCCACGAGCTTTGCCACAGAAAAGAAATGAACCATTCCGCAGCCTTTTGGGCCGAGGTGGCAAAGGTACTTCCCGATTATAAAGAACGAAGAAAATATCTCAAATCCAAAAGGGCATACTAATATCGGTTCTGTTTCATCGCCTAAGGCATACCGGTACCGTTTCCGCTTCATCATCTAAACGACAACCCTGCCCCAAGTATCAGTGCCAGTAAGGTTTCTGATCTTTATGTGAGTAGCCCTTTAGCTTTTCTTTATAAACGCTCAACACACTTTCGTAAGCGGCAATCGTTTTTTCTTTGAGCACGCCCCGGGCTTTTAACTCCTCGAACAGTTTTTCAAATTCGTCGAAGTCCATTCTTGCAGCATCTTTATAATTGTTTGACATGTTCATATTCAAACTTCCGAGAAGACTGTCAAGCTGTCGTTCATACTTTGTTTTAAATAATCCCATTTTACAGTTCCTGTTCTATTTCAGCGATACTCTTACCGGTCTGAGCGGCAATCTTCGCCAAATCATCATACTCATATTTGGAGCGTTTCACTCCGTAGCCCGATACATTCTTTCTTCTGATAATACCGTAAGGGGTCTCCACTTCCTCGATATTACGTTTGAGTACATAGCGATTCATCTCCTGCTCACGGATTCCGATTGTAGTTGTATGTTTAAATATTGCTTCAACAATCTTTTCACGGTCTTCAGGTCTGCACATAACACGGATAAGCACTCCCGGGCGGGACTTTTTCATATTAATCGGAATAGTGTACGCCTCAGTTGCTCCTGCTTCAAAAAAACGTTCCAGAGCATAGCCAAGCTTCTCTCCGGTCATATCGTCTACATTGCAGGAAAGTTCATAAATTGTATCTTTGGCGTCTTCGGATTCGCCGAGCATTACTCGCACACAATTTGCAAGTTCAAAGTCCTTTTTCCCCATTCCGTAACCGATTTTAGTAGTTTTCATAATTGGCATGTCGCCGAATTTATCTACAAAATGCTTTAATATCGCGGCACCTGTTGGAGTACAAAGTTCACCCTGAACTCTTCCGCCGTATATAGGCACATCTTTAAGCACATAAGCTGTTGCAGGTGCAGGCACCGGAAGAATCCCGTGAGCACAGTGAACGTGTCCGCTTCCGACGTGAACCGGTGAGGCAACAACCATATCCGGGTTGATATCTTCCATAAGCATGCACACAGCCGCTATATCGGCAACTGCGTCCATACTTCCCACTTCATGGAAATGTATCTGTTCCACAGAAACTCCGTGGGCATGACTTTCGGCCTCTGCAATAAGTCCGTAGATGGTCATTATATCGTTTTTAACACCTTCCGAAACATTCAGGTGATCCCTGACAATGTGCTCAATCTCATGAAGCCCCGTATGATGATGGTGCCCATGCTGATGGTCATGGCTGTGGTCATGGTCATGATTATGTTCATGGTCGTGGTCGTGGCCGTAATCATGTTCATGATTATGTTCTTGGTCGTGGCCGTGCTCGTGGTCATGGCTGTGGTCATGGTCATGATTATGTTCATGGTCGCGGCCGTGCTCATGGTCGTGATTATGTTCATGATCATACTCGTGACTGTGCTCATGATTGTGGTCGTGGCCGTGACTATGCTCATGCTGATGCGCATGATAGTCCTCAACCATTTCCTCTTCGCCATTTATTTTGACGCTCATATGTGTTCCGGTTATTCCGCATTTGACTGATTTCTCGCATTCAAAAGAAACGCCCGGAATATTTAACACATTTAATTTATTCAAAAACGCTTCGGGTTCGGGATGTATTTCCAAAAGTGCGGCTGTAAGCATATCGCCTGCAGCGCCCATACCCAAATCAAAATAAAGGGTCTTCATATACTAATCCTCAAAAATACAATTCTTACTCATTACTTACATTCTCATTAATTGTGGTGTTCTCTTTGCCCGGCATCTTCATATGGTTAATTCGACTGGCCAGGAAACCGGCTCCGAATCCGTTATCAATATTAACTACCGACACCCCGCTGGCACAGGAGTTAAGCATAGACAAAAGAGCTGATATTCCTCCAAAAGAAGCACCGTAGCCAACACTTGTGGGAACAGCAATAACCGGGCAATCCGCAAGGCCGCCTATAACACTGGCCAGAGCGCCCTCCATTCCGGCGATGGCCACAATAACATTGGCTCTCATTATCTCGTCTATATGCGGAAGCAGCCTGTGAAGACCGGCTACACCGACATCATAAAGTCTGATAACTTCGTTACCTAAAGCCTCTGCGGTAAGCGCAGCTTCTTCGGCGACAGGAATATCGCTGGTTCCTCCAGTGGCTATAAGGATTTTACCATTTCCGTCTTTTTTAGGGATCTCGCCGACAATACCAATTTTAGCATTCTCGTAATATGTCAAATCCGGGTGAGCCTCTTTAATATCTTCAGCCGCTTCTTTGCTCAGCCTCGTGATAAGAATGGTTTTCTGACCGTTCTTTTTCATTACATCGCAAATACCTATCATCTGCTCGGAAGTTTTACTTGCACCATATATTACTTCCGCAGCGCCCTGCCTGAGTTTTCTGTGAAAATCGACTTTCGCATAATCGATATCCTCGAACGGAGCTTTTTTTATGCTTAGAAGAGCGTCATCCACAGACATCTCTCCGTTTTTTACTTTTTCCAGTATTTCTGCTATATCGCTCAAAGAATTACCTCTGTTCCGTATATTATTTTATCCAGTATACAATATAAAAAGTACAAATTGTGTCTTGTTTTATCGTAACTTTAAGTCAAGCACTATGCTTTCATAAAACGGCTCAAGTTTTGAAGAAATCTCTTCTTTTAGCTCGACAACCTTATGAAAATCCGGCTCCGTAACCTGAAGTCGTGCAATATTGCCCATTTTTCTGACTCTGAAATCTCTAAATCCCATGTCAGTCAAAATTCCTTCCGCCTTTTCGGTTATTTCCAAATCCGCTGAATCAATCCGGGTTCCCGTGGGAATTCGGGTGGCAAGGCAGGCATAAGCCGGCTTATCCCAGGTAAACAAGCCTGCTTCTTTTGATGCCTTACGAACTTCTGCTTTAGTAATTCCGCATTCACGAAGCGGAGATCTGACTTCAAGTTCCTTAAGCGCCTGCATTCCGGGGCGGTCGTTCACATCGTCGGACGCATTTGTGCCATCTATAAGCAGCGTATAGCCATCCCTGTGGGCAGCTTCCATTATTGCTGAGAATATTACTCTTTTGCAATAGTAACAGCGTTTAGGACCGTTTGCCTTAACATCACAGTCACTTAATGCAGAAAGTTCGATGATTTTCATCGTTACGCAAGTCCCGTTCCCCGAAGCCTGCACATTCTCAAAAACCTTGGATTTAATCACTCCGTTTATTTCATCAACCAGCCTCTTCGCATCATCGAGTTCAAACTGCGGCTGAAATTCCGATTTCACAAAATATGCGCATACATCCGCTCCCGCTCTTGCGGCCGCATACAGCAAATATGCCGAATCCACCCCGCCGGAAAATGCCAATGCTATTTTATTGTTTTCTTTTAAAAAACCTGCCAAACTCATTTGGTTGTCCTACTCTTCTCTTTTGTTACCTTTTTCTCTATCCATGCATACCCATAGTGTATCAGCACCGCAATTGCTGTGACAACCATTATACAAAGCAGATTCGCTGCCAGAACACTCGGCACATTTTTGATGAGCCGCTTCGCAATATTGTATCCAAACACCATCTGAACCGCATACATTTCAAGTGTTGACGATCCAACCCATTTTATGGGCTTAATTTCCGGAATAAAGCTCGTCAAAAGAATAAGCCCAAAGCTCAGCGGAAGTCCCAGCAGATAAAACATATCAACAAAAGGGGTTTGAAGTTTAAGTCTGAAGCCCCATTTGTATAAAATGAAATATCCTGCAACGGCAAGAGCAATTCCGAGTATTGCCTGAAGCATACGCAGTTGGGTATTTTTCGCTGACTCGTTTCTTTTGGCAATATATATATCCAGCTTCTGAATGTAAAAGCCTATAAAAAATGCAGGAAGACGATTCCAGAATATAAACATGGCTTTATAGTTTGTGAAGCTTGTTACCTCCCAGGCTATGCCAGCCCACAAAGCAAAAACCGAAACCAGCGTAACCCATCGGTTTCTTTTGTCACATTTTTGAAAAAAAGGAAATAAAAGATAGAAAAACATAATGGCAGGCAGAAACCAAAGGAATGCCCCGCCGCCTTTTTGAAACAGTTCTGCCGAACTGATGATTTTTAATAGTCTGGGCAGATTCCAGGTCTTTTTTGAACCCAGAATCAGACCCGAATAGATAAATGCCACACAGGCAAAAATGATGTATTTTAAATAAACTGCTTTAAATCGCGACCAGACAAATTTGAAATACGCTCCCGCATCCTTGCGGCCAAGAGAATAGCCGGACAGCAAAAAGAACATATCCACGCCAACATAAGCGGTAGTGAGCAAAAACAGCTCCACCGTGCCTCGGTTGGTTATATATGCCCAAAGGTGATAACATAAAATCATTAATGCCGAAACTGCCATTATTGATCTTCTGTTTTTCATGCCAGCCTCCTCTATTTCAAATTTTACTGCTCAAATGTATAAGGTGCCATTACAAAGAATACAAGATTTCCGTTGGCGGAAACAACCTTCTCATCAGCTACAGTGCAGATATTCCAGTTAAGCATGGCATGAGAATCAAGAGTTTCCACAAGCTCATCGGGAGTTTCGGTTTCAAACACATAGCCAACAAAGGGAATACTGCCAATCATGGGGGCAAAGTAAGCGCCCTGGGTAAAGCCTGATATTTCAGCGTCAAAGCCGTTTAAATACCCCTCTTCCACAGTCATAACTACCATACCGACTTCACTGACTGCCTCATTTTCGGAAAGGGCGGTGGCAATTACTTCCACATCACCGCTGTTCTCGGTTTCAGCCTCAAAAGCTTTTAAAAGAGCTTGAGCAATTGTTTCTCCAACAAAAGAGTTTCCGTTTTCAAGTTCTTCAACAGTTGTATCCGAAGACTGATTGTTGCCGGTATCAACCGTACTTTCTGTTACTGATTCGTTAACATTCTGACTACCGTCAGCAGTTGCATCGTTCTTTCCGCAGCCTGCCGGTACAACCAGTGTAAACAGTGCAATCATCAATAATGCAATTTTCTTTTTCATAATATATCCTCCTCATATATACCAAGACCACGGCACAGCCCTCGGGCCATGCCGCGTCTATGTGTCCTAATGGTACTTTACAGTAAAAATGCTAATTTACAAGGGCGTATTTCTTAATTCTTTCTTA
>JAKSRT010000088.1 GCA_024403485.1 Lachnospiraceae bacterium | reverse complement strand
AACAAGTGCCTTCCTGGTACCTTCCCCGGCCTGAACTACGGTATTTACACCGGTAATCTGTTCAGGTCTTACAATAAACAGGCCAAGAATCCGTTCTTCAATCGGCATGGCGCTTATCTTCTCATCCAACCATGTTTCAAAAAGCTCTTCCGGTTCAGGTTCCTCAACTATTTCCTCGGGGGGAGCAATAATCGCTTCACCGCCCAAGAGGTCTTCCAATGTATCTTTTATATCATCGCTGTCCGCATCAACTTCAGCGATGATATTGTTGCCGGCATCAGATGAATTCGTTGCAGTTGAAATATTACCGGACACTCTGTTTATTATAGCTTTTACCGAAAAAAATAAGCCTGCGGCGATTAATGCGATTACAGCAAAAAAAACAACAAACGCCCACACCCTTGCCATTTTGTGTTTTTTTCTGCGTTTCGCCCTACTTTCAGGGCTATCCGGATTGTTATTGATATAATCCATATATATATTATCTTTCATAAAGAATTGCCTTGTTCCTTTCAAAATGCATATACATAGTATATTTTACAACATATATATAGCTTTTACCACAATAACTAGATTTTTTCAGAAAAATATATGTGCATATGTACCGGTTGTTATTCTTAGTTATGTCAACTTGCTGAGCGATAAAAAAATACCCCTTCTCCAAATATCGGAAATGGGGTATTTATAATCATTTTTCGATGAAATTATTAGATTCTGGACAAAACAAAAATATCGTAAATTGCTTTGATAGCAGTATCAAAATCATCATTGGCAACACCGATTATAATATTCAATTCGCTTGATCCCTGGTCAATCATTTTAACATTGACGTTAGCATGGGCAAGAGCAGAGAAAATCCTTCCTGCGGTACCACGTGCAGACTTCATGCCACGACCAACAACCGCAACAAGTGCAAGATCTGCTTCGATATCAATATTATCGGGGTTAGCCATTCTGTGAATAGCCGATACAACCTGCTGCTCTTTGTGCAGGAACTCATCCTGATGAACAAATACAGTCATGGTATCAATACCCGAGGGCATATGTTCAAAAGAGATACCGTTATCTTCAAAAGCCTGTAATACCTTACGGCCAAATCCGATTTCACCGTTCATCATATCTTTTTCGATGTTAATGGAACAGAATCCCTTCTTTCCGGCAACACCTGTAATAACATACTTGGACTTCTGGCATGTTGATTCAACAATCCATGTTCCCTTATCCTGAGGAGCGTTTGTGTTCTTTATATTAATCGGAATACCTTCTGTTCTTACAGGGAAAATAGCATCTTCATGAAGAACACTGAATCCCATATAACTGAGTTCTCGAAGTTCTTTATAAGTAATTGTTTCGATAGGTTCAGGATTTTCTATTATACGAGGGTCTGCAACAAGTACGCCCGAAACATCGGTCCAGTTTTCATAAACATCTGCCTTGCAGGCTCTTGCAACTATTGAACCGGTAATATCGGAACCGCCACGGGAGAAGGTTTTAATTGTTCCGTCCGGAAGTGATCCGTAAAATCCGGGGATTACCGCATGCACAGACTCCTTAAGACGTTCTTTCAAAATATCATTGGTCTTTGCCGCATCAAATTCACCGTTTTCATGGAATTTGATTACTTCAGCCGAATCAATGAAATCCCAGCCAAGATAAGCTGCCATAATCTTACCGTTTAAATATTCACCACGGGAAGCTGCATAATCCTTGCCTACCTGCTTTAAGAAATCTTCACCGATTTTTTCAAAATCATCGGCAAGAGAAACTTTTACACCAAGGCCGTCAATAATTTCCTGATAACGTGCTTTGATTCCGTCCATTTCTGCTGCCATTTTCTTTTCTGCATCTTCACCTGCTGCTGCAGCATAGCAGGAATATAACATATCGGTTACCTTGATATCGTCGGAAAATCTTTTGCCGGGAGCAGAAGGAACAACATATCTTCTTTCTCTGTCAGCCTTGATGATGTCGCCAACCTTTTTAAACTGTTCCGCACTGGCAAGTGAGCTGCCGCCGAATTTTACTACTTTACTCATTTATGTATCCTCATTTCAATTTATATCTTTCGTATCTCGCAGGCTAACAGTGGGCTTAATCGCTGTCTGCCGTTCATCCAAAGTTAAAACCGTTCTCTTTTCGCTGTTCAGTCAGCAGGAAAATCAATCTCTGTCAATCATGCGATTAATAAGCGTATATCCGTTTGCAACAAATATGTCAGACTTTGCTGCATCCGTTTCACCGTAAGTAAGCCCCATTCCGCAGTCTTTTGTGCTGTCATAAAGAAGGTAAGGAATAGGATTTGAAGTATGCGTACGCAGTCTTACGGGTGTAGGATGATCGGGAAGTACAAGCATCTTAAAGTCTATACCTTCGGTATTGAGCTTTTCACACAAAGGTCCGATGATTCTTGCGTCGATATTCTCGATAGCTTTAACTTTTCGTTCATAGCTTCCCTGATGACCCATCTCATCAGGTGCTTCAACATGAATATATACAAAATCGCAGTCAGGGCTCTTTAAGCTTTCAAAAGCCGCCTCACACTTACCTTCGTAGTTGGTATTAAGTCCGCCGTCAGCGCCTTCAACAGCAATAACCTTCATATCTGCGCCTACAGCAATACCCTTTAAAAGGTCAACCGCAGAAATCATGGCACCCTTAAGGCCGGTCTTTTCTTCAAAGGAATCAAGCATGGGTTTTGTGCCCGCACCCCAGAACCAACAGCAGTTAGCAGGATTTTTTCCGGCCTTTTTGCGTTCAATGTTAATGGGATGGTCCTTTAAAATATTATAACTTTTCTTCATCATGTCAAGAAGAGAAGCTTCTTTTGGAAGATAATCTCCTATTCTTTTTGTAAGAATATCGTGAGGAGGTGTTAATTCAACAACGCTTCCTGTTTTGTCAATCAGACAATGTCTGTAGGAGGTTCCTACATAAAACTGAAATCTTTCGTTGGCAAGAGCATCGGAAACAGCCTTAATAAGAACTGCAGCATCTTCTGTTGAGATTTCTCCGGAGCTATGGTCAATAATGGTCAGGTCCTCAAAGGCCTTTTCTTCATTCTCTTCAAGAGTCACAACATTGCAGCGAATCGCAATATCACTGTCATCCATGGGTACACCGATTGACAAAGCTTCAAGGGGTGAACGACCGGAATAATATTTCTTGGGATCATAGCCAAGCACCGCAAGATTAGCGGTATCGGAACCCGGACTCATTCCCTCGGGTATTGTATGAGCCAGACCTATTTCAGACTTTTTGCTCAGCTTATCCATATTTTCGGTTTTTGCATATTCAAGAGGGGTCTTTCCACCAAGTGCTTCAATAGGCTCATCAGCCATACCGTCGCAAAGCATCACAACATATTTCATTTTTAATCTTCCATTCTGATATTATTTATAACCTCAGCTCCAAGAACATTCTTCTTTTCTTCAAAGTCCTTTTCGCTCATCTTCTTTGTTACAAAAGCAAATTCATCAGTAAAATCCGCATTTAATTCAAAATCTATATCAAATAATTCAGCTGCTTTTTCTTTTGCTGACGCATTTACACGTACAAAGAAGCGTCTCTGTGAAAGCGGCTTATCCTTAAGTTCAACCACTTCATCCACCCAGTCACAGGGAAGATGCTTACCAATATTTTTAGCGCATTCAACTACGTCACCCACAACTGCACTTGCGGTCGCAAGTTTGCCGGCTCCTTTACCGTAGAACATTGCTTCGCCGAGCATATTACCTGTAACCTTAATTGCATTGAATACATCGTTTACACTGTAAAGAGGATTTTCAGGAGTAAGAAGAAAAGGTGCTACCATTGCATATACAATGTCGTCAGCACTTTCATATCTTGCAAGAAGTTTAATCTTTCTGTCCATCTTTCGGGCATAAACCATATCTTTTGCGGATATGTTTCTGATGCCTTCCGTAGGGATATCATCGGAAACAATTGTCTTTCCATATACAAGAGAAGAAAGAATCGCAATCTTTCTGGCTGCATCGTGACCGTCAATATCAGCGGTAGGGTCTGCTTCTGCATAGCCCTTTGCCTGAGCTTCTTTTAATACATCATCAAATTCAGAGCCTTCTTTGTCCATCTTTGTAAGCATATAGTTTGTTGTTCCGTTTACAATACCACATACCGAAAGAATAACTTCTGCGGTAAGAGCATCGGTGAGAGGACGAATAATTGGAATACCGCCGCCCACGCTGGCTTCAAAACGGTATGAACAATTATGTTCTTTTGCAGTCTGAATTAATTCCGGACCATGAAGCGCAACAAGCTCTTTATTAGATGAAACAACACTCTTACCTGCTTCAAGTGCCATCTTTGTGAATTTGTAAGCAGCTCCCACACCACCCATTGTTTCGCAAATTACAGCTATTTCAGGATCGTTTATGATGTCATTTACAGCATGCACAATCTTATCTTCATATTTATCACCGGGAAATTCGCGAAGATCAAGAATTGACTTAACTGTGATTGCATCGCCGACACGCTTTGCAATAACCGCGTTGTTCTCCATTATTACCTCAACGGCTCCGGAACCAACCGTACCGTAACCAAATACTGCAACATTAATCATTTTTACATCCTCATTTCTGTCTTTTTGTTGTCGCCCCTAAACGACTAAAAAACGCCACATGCAGCAAGCTGCCGGGCGGGAATATTCCACACCTTTGTGGCAGTGTATTTATTCTCTTGCTATTAACTGTACATCATGTACACCACGTTTGTCCTTAATTGTCCGGAGCATGGTGTCTACATCCTGAGTGGTTTCAAGTATCTGAATACTCAATGTAAGTGATGCGGTAGCATTAATGGGAATAGACTGGTGAATGGTAAGAATATTTGCACCGTGATCTGCAATAATCTTAAGCACATCCGAAAGAATTCCGGGCTCATCATCAATCAAAAAAGTAATTGTAATTGTTGTGCCCTGGGCATTATCGTGAAACTGGAAAACATCATCTTTGTATTTATAAAAAGACGAACGGCTTATTCCGATTTCATCTACAGCCTCCTGAACCGTAAGTACCTTTCTGGTCTCAAGCAGGCTTTTTGCTTCCACCACATTAAGAAGGACTTTAGGCAATGCTTTTTTTCTTACTACGAAATATTCTGTTTCTGCCATAGCGTTCCTCCTTTGTGCATTTTGAATAGTTTTTCTCCGCGAACACGTGTCTTTATCTCACATACGCAATGCGCTGTTTGTTCGCGTATCAAAAACACCTGTCCGTTGTTGGAAGAATTGTATCACGCATATGTACAATTTGCAACATTCATTTGCACTATTTTTCTAAAAATAAGTATATTCTTTTGTCTATATTTACTATACTATCGACACAATCTCATATGAAATGCAGATTTCGGTGTTCACACATATCTTTGCGCGGCTCATCACATACACAAAAACAGACACCCCACACAAGGGATGTCTGCCTATGTCTTTTGTTTACGTTACTGTAATTACTCACTTTTTAAATAAAACGCCGTATTAAATTAATGGATACTTCTTTGTAAGTTCGATAATTCTTGCTTTGGTTTCTTCAACCTTTTCTTCGCCGCCCTTAATAATATTTGCGATGCAATCAGCAATAACATCCATATCTTCGGTGTTCATGCCACGGCTTGTAACAGCGGGAGTACCCAAACGAATACCACTTGTAACAAAAGGCTTCTGAGGATCGTTGGGAATTGTATTCTTGTTTGCTGTAATATGTGCTGCATCAAGAAGCTTTTCAACAGCCTTACCGGTTAAACCAAAGTTTGTAAGATCAACAAGCATTAAGTGGTTGTCGGTTCCGCCGGAAACAATCTTTACACCACGTGACATAAGTCCGTTGCAAAGAGCCTGTGCATTATCGACAATACCCTGCTGATAAGCTTTAAATTCAGGGCTTAAAGCTTCCTTGAAGCAAACAGCCTTACCTGCAATAACGTGCATAAGAGGGCCACCCTGAATACCGGGGAAAATAGCCTTATTGAAATTGAACTTGTCTGCAGCTTCCTGATTGCAAAGGATAAGTCCTCCACGAGGTCCTCTAAGAGTCTTATGTGTAGTAGTTGTAACTACATCGGCAATACCAATGGGGCTTTCATGAAGTCCTGCAGCAACAAGACCTGCGATATGAGCCATATCTACCATAAGAACAGCGCCGCAGTCATCGGCTGCTTTTCTGAACTTTTTAAAATCAATTGCACGAGCGTAAGCCGATGCGCCTGCAATAATCATTTTAGGCTTGCATTCCATTGCAAGTTCGTACATCTTATCATAGTCGATAACGCCGTCATCATTTACACCATAGGGGACGATGTTGAAATACTTACCTGAAATATTAACCGGTGAACCATGAGTTAAATGTCCGCCGTGGTCAAGGTTCATACCCATGATTGTGTCGCCGGGATTACAAACGGCAAACTGTACAGCCAGGTGAGCCGGAGCACCTGAATGAGGCTGAACGTTAGCATAGTCACAGCCAAATAATTCTTTAGCTCTTTCAATTGCAAGAGTTTCTACAACATCTACGCAATCGCATCCGCCATAGTAACGTTTTCCGGGATATCCTTCTGCATATTTATTTGTAAGAGGTGAACCCATAGCAGCCATAACAGCCTTGCTTACCCAGTTTTCGGAAGCGATAAGTTCGATATGATCGTTCT
>JAKSRT010000087.1 GCA_024403485.1 Lachnospiraceae bacterium | reverse complement strand
GCGGAATGCCCGGAAACATGAACAATTTAATGAAGCAGGCGCAGAGAATGCAGCGCCAGATGGAAGAGAACCAGAAGGCTCTTGAAGAAAAAGATTTTACCGCTAAAGTAGGCGGTGGTGCTGTTACTGTAACCATCAGCGGAAAAAGAGAAGTTAAAAGCGTTGAACTTACTCCCGATGTAGTTGATCCCGATGATATCGAAATGCTTCAGGACCTTATTATGGCAGCTATGAATGAAGCATTAAAGCAGATTGACGATGCTAATGCAGATTCCATGAGCAGATTAACCGGAGGCCTTCCTTTCTAAATGAATTTATACGGCGGACAGGTTAACAAGTTAATAGAGGAACTTGAAAGTTTACCCGGAATCGGTTCAAAGTCGGCACAGAGACTGGCATTTCATCTGATTGGTCTACCTGAAGAGAAAGTAAACAGAATAGCCAACTCAATGATAGAAGCAAGAAAGAATGTCAGATACTGCTCTTGCTGCTGTACGCTTACGGACAAAGAGATATGTCCGGTTTGTGCTAACAAAAGCCGAGATCAGGGTACAATCATGGTTGTTGAATCCCCAAGAGACCTGGCAGCGTACGAGAAAACAGGAAGATACGAGGGGGTTTACCATGTTCTGCATGGTGCAATCTCTCCAATGATGGGAATAGGCCCCGGAGATATCAAGCTCAAAGAGTTGATTACCCGCTTGGAGGGAGATGTAAACGAAGTAATTATTGCTACAAACTCAAGCCTTGAGGGAGAGACTACGGCAATGTATATCAGTAAACTTATCAAACCTACCGGAATTAAGGTCTCGCGAATTGCAAGCGGTGTTCCGGTCGGCGGTGATCTTGAGTACATTGATGAGGTAACTCTTTTCAGAGCGCTTGAAGGACGTGTAGTATTATAAATTTTTTCCATCGGGCTGATGCAGATGGAAGAGTGGAGGAAAACTATGATTAAAACAGCATTTGGAACCACTAAAAAAGGTGAGGAAGCGACACTTTTTGAACTTACAAACAAAAACGGAATGGTAGCTAAAGTTACAGATTTCGGTGCTAACCTCGTAGCTTTACTTGTTCCCGATAAAGACGGAAAACTTGAGGACGTTGTTCTTGGATTTGACAATGTAACCGGTTATGAAAAGAATCTTTCTTTCTTCGGCGCAGTTATCGGACCCAGCGCGAACAGAATCGGAAATGCTTCTTTCACTATTGACGGAGTTGAATATAAGGTTGCTGTTAACGACGGCGTAAACAATCTTCACAGTGATATTATGAACGGCGTTCATAAGAGAATGTGGAAAGCAGAAGCATCTGAAAACAGTGTTAAATTTACTATCGAATCAGAAGATATGGATATGGGATTCCCCGGTAATAAAGTAATGTCTATTACTTATACTCTTACCGACGACAATGAAATCAAGCTTTTCTACGAAGCTTGTTCAGACAAGAACACTGTTATGAATCCCACAAACCATTCATATTTCAACCTTTCAGGAGCGGCAAGCGGTACTACTATTGAAGACAATCTTCTTACTCTTAACTGCTCAAACTACACTCCTGTTGTTAAGGGTGCCATTCCCACAGGTGAAATCGCTCCCGTAGCAGGAACCGTTATGGACTTTACCAGTGCAACCGAAGTTGGAAAACGTATTAATGACAGCTTTGAACAGCTTCTTCTTACAGGCGGATATGACCACAACTACGTAGTAGACGGATGGAACGGCGAAGTAAAAGAAATAGCTACTGTCGAAGATCCTAAGTCCGGACGTGTGATGAAGGTTTACACAGATCTTCCCGGTGTTCAGTTCTATGCAGGAAACAGTATCGGTGCAGAAACAGGTAAGGATGGTGCTTCATATGCAAAGAGAAGCGGATTGTGTCTTGAAACACAGTACTATCCCGATACAATCAACCAGCCCAATTTCCCTCCTTGTGTATTTGGTCCCGGTAAGAATTATACTTCAACAACAATCTATAAATTTCAGTAATTGACGGATTAAATGGCAGATAATATTTTAAATTTTTCTCAATATAATACAAATGATTTTGAGGAAAAGGTTCGAAAAGACAGAAACATACGTATAAGGCGAAATGCAATAATATTTATTGCAATAGTATCAATTGCAATAATTGTTTTGATTACTTTTATTTTGCGTGAGCGCTCAAAAGTATATGAGTCATTGAGTTTGCAGCAGTCGGTTATACTTGAGAATGATACAGGATTGTATTATGACAATTTTGCGGGAACAGTCATGGCTTACAGCAAAGATGGATTTGGCGCGCGGGATGAGAAGGGAGATTATTTATGGAATCAGCCCTTTGATATGCAAAATCCCATGTATTCAATTTGCGGAGATACTGTAGCTTTTGCTGATTATGGTGGTTCTGAAATAAATGTGCAAAAGAAAAACGGAGAACTTTTTTCCATAAATACTGCAATGCCTATTCGTAAAATTGCAGTTTCCAATAAAGATGTTGTTGCTGCTATTCTTGAGGATGTAGGAGTAACCTGGATATATCTTTACGATTCCAAGGGAGAGGTTATTTCATACTTTAGGACCACTATGGAAAAGAGCGGGTATCCGATTGACATAGACATTTCACCATCTTCTGAGTTGGTAATGATTTCTTACTACTATGTCGATATCGGTGAAACAAAGAGCAGCGTGGCATTTTACAATTTCGGAGATGTGGGACAGAATAATATCGATAACTATGTAAGTGGTTATAACTATAAGGACAGCTTGGTTCCTATGGTTCGTTTTATGTCTGATTCGACCTCTTTTGCCATTTCCAACTCAAGAATTTCTTTTTATGAAGGAAGCCAGAAGCCTACAAGCCTTGTCGATAACTTTATTGTTACGGATGTACTGTCAGTATATTACGACGAGGACTATGTCGGTGTAGTTACCAGAAATTCATCAGGTGATAACGCATATCATTTAACCATATACTCAAATAAGGGAAAAGTAGTTTCGGAGAAGAATTTCGATTTTGACTATTCCAAGGTGGTATTTGGAAACGGACAGTATGTGATATATGGAAATACCAATATTTATGTTGCTACAATTGATGGACGAACCCGCCTCGACTACGAGTATGATAGGCCGGTACGAGAGGTTATACCTACCAATTCGCCCACAAAATATATTCTTGTAACGGAATCATCCATAGATACTGTGATAATGAAATAGATTAAGGAGATTAAAAATGAGTATTAGCTTTAGCGAAGTAATAGACTGGGCTATATTAAACTCACCTTTTATATGTGCTCTAATTGTGCTGATAACATTAGCTGTCAGAGGGTATAAAGAAGGTTTTGTAGCCGAACTTTGTAACTTTATTTCCGCAATAATTGCTTCCATCGCGATTCTTCTTTTGGCAATCGCTATAAAAGGGGTGTTTGACCAAGAAAAACTGAGATTTGTAGTAGCAATCATATTAATAGTATTATTGGCAATAATTCATAAACTCGTCGATTTGATATTTGATTCTCTGAGACTGGTGTCAAAAATTCCCGGTGTGAATTTTATCAATCGTCTGTGTGGAGTATTAATGGCTGTCTGCGAAACAATAGTAATTGTCTGGGCGGTATATTGTGTAGTTATTATTGTTGACGGCGGCCTGTTTGGCAGATGGATTCTTAACTGTGTTAAGGCAAATCCTCTCATGAGAACAATTTATGAATACAACTACTTATACAAACTGGTATATCTCATCAGTGATAAGGTTAAAGGTATTGATTTGATGGGAATTTTAGGTTTATAAATCCATTGGAAAAAGAAACCTCTGTAACTTAGTTACAGAGGTCTTTTTTATTCTTCGTCGATTTTCTTATTTTTGTTTTCTCTAAATACTTTTCTTCCGGATATATCCTTGTGGCCAATCATTGATTCGCGTTCTTTAGCTTCATTGTTATCAAGAGTAGCACCTATAATTGTTCCGATTAATACACCGGCTGCCAGGCCAACCCACATATTTGATAATACAATTCCAAGAATGCATCCGGCGCATATTCCGATAAAAATATAAAGACCGGTCCAAACGGATTTGGGCTTAACAATGGAGTAACGTTCTACGCCTTTTCTTTTTGAACGCATAACATATCCGGCTTTTTCAAGGGCAAATATGTAAGAATCGTTTTCGGAATCGGATTCGGCTTCTATTTCATACACGCCGCTATGGTCAAAGGCAAATTCTGTCATGAGCTTTAACGCCTCGGTTCCGTAGCCCTGATTTCTGAAATTCTTTTCAAGTTCAATGGAAATGGGAATAAGGCCGTTTGCCTTTTCACCGGCGAAACTAATCCAGCCCATTTTTCTTTCTTCATCATTTTTGAGAATTATGTCCCAAGGCTCATTCCACAAATCGTCTTTATTGGTAGGTAACAGTAATACTTTACGTCCTTTAAGTTCTATTCTTTTACTCATTTTTCCCCATTTAGCGAATGTCTTCGCCACTCTTCATAATCACTTTGTTTTCGTACATTGCTTCATCAGCTCGTTTAAAGACATCCATAAAGCAGGTGTCTGAATCAGGGTCATAAAAAGCAAGACCTGAAGCCGATGAAAGTGTTTTTTCCAAAGGAAGATTCTGTTCCTTGAGTTCGTCCATCTTGTCTCGGAGTCTTAAAAGGATAATTTCTGCATTAATATAATCATCGTCGCTAAGATATACCAGGAACTCATCACCACCGATTCGATAAATCGGACTGTGCTTAAAGAAATCACAAATCATATGGCAACAGTCTGTAATGTAGGAATCCCCAACATCATGACCAAAGGCATCGTTAATCTTTTTCAATTTATTAACGTCGAACATTGCTATTCCAAATTCCGGATTTTCGCCGGAGTTAATCTGTATATCGATTTTTTCCTGGAGCGCTTCAAAAGCGGTTCTGTTTTTGACATGAGTGAGAGGATCAGTTTCGTTGATATCCTTTAAGATTGTGTTTAGCTGGTTGAGAGTTAAACTTTGAAGGAACTTAACAAGAATCAAATCCATTCGGGATACGTATTTCTTTAATCGGTTGTAGTCATTAACCTTACTTAAATCGTCACAGAATACAATATAGCCGTAGTTGTCATCACCATTGTGCAAAGGAAGGAACATAAAGAATCTGTTCTCTCCGCTTTCCTTTATATAAGGAACAAGTTTGGAAGAAGCAAAAGTGTTTGAAGTAAAGTATTCGCCCTTTTCGAGAGAAAATACTGCGTCCATTATACGACTGTAGCCTTTTACTCTGAAAACCTTTTCAGTGCTGGCGATAGCTTTTTTATACTGAGGTTCTAATACTATATGCAGTGAGTCACCAACATATTCATTATTGGAAGTGTAAATTTCTTTAAACAAAGAGCGTAAATCTTCATATGAATTACCACGATTAATGGTGCGATCAATATAAGAAAGAGCATCTTCAATCAGTGAATCAGCCATATGATTAATGAAAATTCGCTTGCAGGCAGATTTTCTTTTAGAAGATAAGTCGTGGGCAGTCATACAGCCGCAGCTTTCGGAAGGCCAGAAAAAGCTGGGGATAGATTTTTCTTCAGGAACCTTAACACCATTAAAGGAATCAATAATTACTTCCGCACAGGTTTTGCCCATCTGAGGCAAATCCTGATCAACGCTGCATATTGAAGGATCAAATATCTGAGCAGCTATTTCATGATCAAAACCGGTGACACAAATATCCTCGGGAATTCTATAACCAAGTTCACTAAGGGTGTTGGCACACGCCATTGCAAGTACGTCATTTGCACAGATAAATACTCTGGGCATGTGACTTCCTGAGTTGTGAATCGACAGTATCCGCTGTTTGGAAACTTCCGGATTCCAAAGTGTAGAACAAATACTTTTATCCTCGTCGAAAGGAATGTTGAATTCCTTGAAGACATCGAGGCAAGCCTGCTTACGGGTATTTGAGTCAAGATTATCCGGAGAACCTTCCATTATATAGAAATCATTGAAACCATGATCAACAATGAGATGCTTAACCTGCTCATAGGCGCCTGTATAATTATTGGAAGAAACAAAGCAAATGTCTTTTGCACGTCTTCCGGTTGAAGCGGTAGGAATTTTTGCCTGACGGCAGCGTTCACAAAGCTCATCAAACACATCGGAAAAATCAAGACTGTTTCCGTATATGATGGCACCATCGAAGTCCTTCAGATTAGGAAGCGAAAAAATGTTTGTTTCACCGATTCTTACATCAGAAGCATCGTAGTTTGTTGTATAACATAGAAATAAATAGAGATCGGTTCTTGTATCTTTAAAACCTTCTACTATACCTTTAAGAAATGATTCAAGTACACCCTCGCCCCAACCGGTGGCGAAAATAGCAACTTTTTTTGGCTTCATAATGTGACCCTCATTGTTTTCTTACATTATAAATAAGAAAACCCCCCCAAACCGTTTATATGTATTCTTATATATATAAAGAAAAAATATGAACGAATTTATATAGATACATCAATAATATCATGAAAGTGGGTAAAAGACTAACTTTTTAAATCAAAAAACATTGACACACTGCTTAAATAGTGCTAAATTTAAAGTCCACCGCGAAAAAACGGTGATTTAAAAAAATTTTTTTGAAAAAAGTCTTGACGTGGCATATTGGTAGTGCTAATATAGCACCGTTGCGTCGCTGATAGACACAACAAATTGCTCTTTGATAACTGAACAGCAT
>JAKSRT010000086.1 GCA_024403485.1 Lachnospiraceae bacterium | reverse complement strand
TTTCTTGCTTTTTATATGCCGACCTCCCAGAAACTTCGCTAAATCAGGCATCTAAGTTTCCGATTTCTTGCTTTTTATATGCCGATTTCCTACAAGTTTAGACTGATCAAGCATCTAAGTTTCCGGTTTCTTGCTTTTTATATGCCAACCTCCCAGAAACTTCGCTAAATCAGGCATCTAAATTTCCGATTTTCTTGCTTTTATATGCCAACCACTCTTAAACTTCACTAAATCCGGCATATAATTAGCTGCTTTTCTCAGTTTTAGATGTTTATAATCATCCAATTCGCGACAAACGTAAGCACGTGTGTTCTATCTTTTGCTTAGAAATATAATTCGATACTTATTTCTTATTATATTTCAGCACAAAAATAACTGTTAGTACAAAAAATAAGTTTAGCAAAAAATAGGCATTTTTACACCAAATATAGCACTATTCAAAGCATAAGGATTCTTATGTGTTTGGTATAATGTAAATCAAAATGATAAAAGTGAAGTTTATGCACAACAAGCAGTAGTATTATTTAAAATCTTAAACAAAATGTGGGGAATGGTATATGAAAATTACTGAAAAACCTATCGTATCGGTTCTTTCAAACAATGATAAAATATGGGCTCATAACTTTGACAATTTTTCGGCCAAAGTCTATGTTCCGGGCAACAGTCTTCCGGGAGACGTAATTAATTACGGTTACAGTGCTCCCTATCTTCTCGTTTTCACTGAATCATTACCTGATGACAGTGAAGCCGCTTCCTATGCAGAAAAATCCGGTTTAAAGGCAATTGCCGAAAAATTTGATTCTTCAGTGGTCTATGTCACACCTTCTACCGGTAAATCCTGGGATGATTGTGACGAGGAACTCTATAAAGAACTTATTTCCAATTCGAAAATACATCAGTATCACGAAGACGGATATGCGATTTTAAACAACCGATTTACAAAGACTGTTGATGGTTACGCCATTCGCGGCGCCATTTACAGAGTGTTTATATTTGCAAAAGGAAAAGCGGCCGACTATGTTGCTTCAAAACTTTTAAAGTCCATTACCGGTGATGGTTTATGGGGTCCCGCAGATATCTGTCCTACCGTTTGCATTCTGGACAATCTTTCCAAAGCACCTTCCGTAGAAAGAAGAAACATGCCTATCGTTTCCGTTAACAACAGTACGGAAATCGATGCAGCCATAAGTTCTGCAACCGATTACTTCACTTCCTTTTCTTATAGCACGGAAATACCTGATTTTACCGATGTTTTCAATTCATTTATATATCAGTTTAAGCGTTGGGGCTGGGTTGGAGACATAAGCTTCGAGCCCGATTTTTCTTCAATAGATATGATTGAAGAACCCGTTGTTACCGAATTAAAAACCACTGCCGACAATGCAGGCGACGATGCCGGAACATCAACCCACAAAGTAGGCTATATCGCTTTTTATAATAAAAACTTATTTGATAACGGTCCCGTTCCTCTTTTGCTTTGTTTCCATGGTGGCGGTGATTCGGCAAAGCATATTGCATATGTTTCAGAATGGTACAAAGTGGCTCATGACCACAATTTCCTGCTTGTTTGTATCGAAAATCATATAAACAGTACTGCTTCGGAAATGATGGAGCTCCTTTCTTTGTTAAAAGAAAAATACAACATTGATTCAAAAAGAATCTACGGTTCAGGATTCTCAATGGGCGGATGCAAATCCTGGGATTTATATCAGGAATACCCCGGAGTATTTGCAGGACTGGCTCCTATGGATGCTACCTTCGAGCTTGGACTCAATGTATATGGTCAGCCCGCTCCCGTAGAAATAAACAAAGACACTTTAGTTCCGATTTACTATATCGGTGGCGAAGAAACACCTTTACCGGAGCTCCCTTTCCAGGCCGATAAATGTACCGACAGAATTCGATATGTATTTGATGTAAATAAGGTTATCATTCCATATACTGCAAAATTTGAAGATAAGGATAATTGGTCCAATAAAATCTGGGGTGTTGACGGTGACAAGACAATTGTTATTCATGACAATGACAGAGACAGTGATTTAACACTTAACTGCTTTAAGAGCAATGACGGTAACTATTACACCGTTCTTGGTTCGGTAAGCAAAATGGGCCACGAATGCAGATACCATTCCTGTGAATATGCATGGCGCTTTTTAAGTCGCTTCTCCCGCACCGAAAACGGTCAGATAGTCGGAGGCAGTGATGACATCCTTCTTTAAAAAGCTGTTTATAAATGACCGTGAATTTTATAAAAAAGTATTAATGCTGGCCACTCCCATTGCTCTTCAAAGCATGATTTCCATCGGTGTAAACATGTTGGATACCATAATGCTCGGTAAGCTTGGTGAAACACAGTTATCAGCTTCATCGCTGGCCAATTCCTTTATCAGTATTTATCACATTTTCTGTATGGGAATAGGAATGGGAGCCTCGGTACTAATCTCAAGATACTGGGGTATGAAAGCGGAATCACCTGAAGTAGCGGATGTGTCGCTAAAAAAGACCATAGCTATTATGTTAAAGATAACAGTCTCTCTGGCTACCTTGTTTGCTCTGGTAACGCTTTTCGCTCCAGCCCTGATTATGTCAATGTACACTGTAGAAACCGAAATTATCGAAAGTGGTATTATTTATCTTAGATATTCGGTTATAACCTTCTTCTTTTTAGGTCTCTCTCTTGTATGTACACTGGCTTTAAGAAGTGTAGGGCAGGTCAGACTGCCTTTATTGGTTTCGGTTGGCGCGTTTTTTGTTAATTTATTTTTCAATTACGGTTTGATATTCGGTAAATTCGGAATGCCCGAAATGGGAATAGCCGGTGCAGCTCTGGGAACACTTATTGCCCGTATTTATGAAACAGCAGTTATTTGCGGTTACTTATTGTTTTTCGACAAAAAGATTGGCTTCCGGGTTAAGCATATTCTTATCAAAACATCGGATCTTATCGGCGAATACTTCAGAATATGCATTCCCGTTCTTATAAGTGACGGCATTTTAGCCATCGGTAATAACGTTGTTGCAATTGTAATCGGACATCTGGGTCATACATTTATAGCAGCCAATGCCATTACCGCAGTTACTCAGCAAATGAGTACCGTTGTAATTCAGGGTGTCAGCCAGGCCGGTGCCATTGTAACCGGACAGACTCTTGGTGAAGGTGACAAAGAAAAGACCATGGCGCAGGGATATGCTTTTCTTGGTCTTGGTGCAATACTGGGACTGATTGCCGCTCTATGTGTAATCATTATAAGTCCGTTTATTATCAAAAGTTACAATGTTACCGATGAAACCGCCAGAGTTGCAAAGCAGCTTATGAACGCCATAAGTATCATACTGTTATTCCAGGCAATTAACAGTATTATGACAAAAGGCGTCCTTAGAGGCGGCGGTGACACAAAGATGCTGATGCTTGCCGATAATATATTCTTATGGATATTATCAATACCCATGGGTATCGTAGCAGGCTTTCTTCTTCACTCCTCTGCTTTCGCCATTTATGTATGCCTTAAATTTGACCAGGTTGCAAAAACAGTATGGTGCGTAATAAGACTTGAAAGCGGAAAATGGATAAAGAAAATTAAAGCGGCTTCTGTTGACACTGCTGATTCAAACTGTTAACACATATCCTAACATTCGCCTAATGCATGAATTTATGCAAGCATATTCATGCGCTCGGCTCATTGTCATAACAAAAAAGGCTAGCCGCTTGGCTAGCCTTTAATATACTATTCTATTCTCTAAAGAAGCTGTCTAATTTGACAAGACATTTATATAGCAATCGCTTTTCTTCATCATCAAGGTCCACAACAACAGCCTTAATCATATTCTTGTGAAAATCTCTGTGGTGAAAAAATGCTTTTCTGCCCCGTTCAGTAAGGGTTACAAATACAACTCGCTTATCTTCGGTGCTTCGCTCTTTAATAATATAATTTTTCTTTTCAAGACCGTTCATATTGGTAGTAAGCGTACCTACCGTAACACCTAAAATTTTAGCGATATCTGACATCTTTCGGGGTTCTGAAATACCAACCGCTTCAATAATATGCATATCATTATTGGTAATGTCTTTGAATTCTTCAGTTATAACTGCCTTTGACTCCACATCCATAACGTGGTTAAAAAGGCTTACAAGCATTTCATTTATTCCGTTGATATGCCTTGCCATTGTTTCTCCCTTAAGAAATATTAAAGTTACTACAAATAATTATACACATTTTGCAATTAATAACAAACATCTAATATCCAGATATCTTACAGAGTGATAACACTTGCACCGTAGGTTAATCCGACTCCAAATCCTGACATTACAGTCTTATGTCCTTTTTAAGAATACCCTTTTCAATGCACTCATCAAGAAGAACAGGAATTGCCGCCGAAGACATATTTACCCATTATTTCTTCTTTATGAAAAGGATTGTTAAGGTCTCTGCATCTTCGATATTCAACTTTTCTTCAATGATTTCCTTAATCTTCTCTAACATAATATTTTCTCCTTTAGTTATATTATTAATTTTATAGTCAAGTATTTCGACTTTCAAACTTTCCAATAGGCATATTTTACACAATGCTTTGAGTGTCAAGATATTTTTCTAAATTTTATTTTGATGTCCAAACTTTTATTGCTTTTCGTTTTCAAATAAAGAAAGCGCCTCGGAATAATCCGAGACGCTTTCTAACCCCCAAATACCATAAATATCAAATTTTCTTAACAGAATCTCTTTCGACAAACTCACATACTATCTTTTCGGGTTCAATAGTCCTCTCTCTGTAAATCGGATCCTCGATTTCTCTAAGCATTACATCCGTAACCTTAGAACCGATACGTTCAAGCATAATTGACATAGTCGAAAGTTTTGGATAAAAATAGCCTGATATCTCTCTGTTATCAAATCCCATAACGGAAATATCATCTCCTACCTTTAATCCTTTTTCATAAAGGTAATCGTAAACACCGCCTGCCATAATATCATTCATACACCAAATGGCGGTAACTCCTTTATCAACAAGTGTTTTTGCACACTCATATCCACTTTCACGTTCCCAGTTTCCGTACAAAACAAGGTCATCGGGGAGTTCAATTTTATGTTTATCAAAGGCACGTTTAACACCTTTTAATCGCTCAACAGTGTGGAAATTATTCTCACGTCCCGAAACAATACCAATTTTTTTATGGCCGTTTTCCATCAGATGTTCTATAGCCTTCATTGAACTCAGTTCATCGTCAATAACAACCGACTTGTATTTATTCCCTTTAGACAGACCGTATGCAAATACAACCGGAATATCAAAGTTTTTAGGAACTACATCAAGTTCACGGCCATGGGCTGCTATATAAATTACTCCGTCCGCACGAATTGCTTCAGCTTCCGTAAATGCCGGTTCCGTATTTTCATTCATCAAAGCCTCAGAACCAACATCAAGTCCAAGCGTATCCCATTTTAAATACATACCAAGATTTATCAAAACGGTTCTGTATCCTGCCGCTTCACAATCATTCATAATGGACTCGACAATTGCCGGTGATGAAAACTGACATATTTCTTCGGCAATAATACAAATAGTTTTATTATTCTGACGTCTCATTCCCTGAGCATAATAATTCGGACGGTATCCGGTCTCTTCAATGCACTTAAGGACTTTGTCCTTGGTCTCCTGAGACATATTATTTTTTCCGTTTAAAATATTTGAAACCGTGCTCGGTGACACATCACACAGTTTAGCAATCTCTTTTACGGTAATCATTTCTATTATTATCCTCGCATTTACGAAATACTTTTTTGTAAGAAGAAAAATCTTTATAAATTCAATAATATTTTATATTACTATATAAGCTAATTTACTATATAAAATACTAACCGGAATTGTATTATCTGTTTTGCTTCTTACAAAAAAGCCCTACCGAAAGAATCGGTAGGGCCTTTCGTAATCGATTAATTATTTAATGCAATTATTTTGCAGCCTGCATAGCTTTAAGTTCGATTGTGTACTTATCAACGTCGAAGTTGTAAAGTTCTTCAAATCCTAAGCTGTTAAGATTTTCAACCATTTCATCCCACATTGCATCGAATTCAGCATCGTCTGCTGCGTAGATCATTCTCCAAGAAGCATCCTTAACTTCCTGACCAACCTGGTTTCTGATAACTTCGATATCAGTTGTATCTGAAGGAAGTGAAACTGAAACGCTGGGTCTTACAAGCATCTTGCCGTTAGCCTTCATCCATTCAGCAGGTTCTGCTGCGTTAAATCTTTCGCTCCATTCGGTCTTTGTCTTTGTAGCTGTTGCTTCTTTCCATGAGCTCCAGTGTGAGCTTGCATAACCTTCGCCTGAGTTAGGGTTAGTTGAAAGAGCTGAAACAATCCACTGGTTGATAGCATTGTTACCATCTGAGTAACCTGCTCCGCCGTACTCTTCAGGAACGGGAAGGTTATCCATAAGTGCATTGTCGTTCATAAGGTGGAACTTACCGTTTTCATCTCTTGTGTAGTTGAATCCTTCGATACCAACGTGCTGGAATTCACAGCCTTCGGGAGATGCATACCAGTCAAGGAACTTCATAATTCTGTCAAGCTTTTCGCCTTCAACGCCTGCACCAACACCGAATAAACGGCCTGATCCATAGTATGTATCAGATGTTGTGTAGTAATACTGATCATTAACAGGTGTAAAGATCATACCCTTACCATCAGCAAGTCTTTCTGTTGTGTTCC
>JAKSRT010000085.1 GCA_024403485.1 Lachnospiraceae bacterium | reverse complement strand
TATATGACCTGCAACCGCAGTGAAATCGGTTGTGTACCGTACCTATAAGGAATTGAAACTAAATTCTCTTAACGAAAAGTTCACCCTGTTCCGTTGCGTGTACCGTACCTATAAGGAATTGAAACTTATTACCACGGCAAGCTGTCTTTTTAGATTCGGCACGTCTGTGTACCGTACCTATAAGGAATTGAAACCTGTCGTTTTTAAACATGAAATTGAAGCTTTCCGTGTACCGTACCTATAAGGAATTTAAACAAGCAGACATAGAACATATAGACAAAGTGAATCTATTGAAGCTGCATTTGCCATTATGGAAAAAATATTATCAACAAGAAAAGAAAGAGAAATAAATGATTTTTCTTTAAATATAAATTTAGAAGATGAACAATTTTATAACTGAAGAAAATTTTGAAGCAATTTATTTGCCAGCAAGAAATTCAAGAGTATTTAATTGAAGAAGAAATATAAAAAAGACTGTATAATAAAAACAAAATTTATATAAAAATTTAATACTAATATTAAAGATATTAAATTAGAAAGGATTTTTAATATGCCATTTTATAGTAGTTTTAGTAAATGTAAAATGAGTGATTTTGCAAGTCCAGACGAACCGGTTAAGGTTATAGGCTTTATAAATATTTATGAAGATATTATAGATTATTGGGAAGATACTATTTTTTCAGATATAGTAAATACAATGTTAAAAAGATTATCTGATATTAAAGATGATCATGAAAGAAAAAATTATTGTTTTTCCGTTATATCATTAAAAACGAAAGAAATACTTTGTGAATATGCTGATACTGAATTAGTTGATAAAATTAAAGAAACAAAAATTGATTTAAATTTAATTGAACTTTTAGAAAAAAAAGAAAATATTTGATAAGTGCAAATATTTTCTTTTTTTTCTATATCGCCAGATTCAAGAACTGCTTTGACTACCACGTTAACACTATTTGCGTGTACCGTACAAAAGGATAATTTGCCTGATTTGGTCGGTAATTTGTGATGGAAAAAAGAAAAACTGATGGAGGAATGACTGCCGCTATGAAAACATTTAGCATCCGGCAGTCTTTTCAATTTTATGAGACGACCTTGGTCGTCTCTTTTTCTAATTCCCCAATAGCTAACGCATTCAGAAGAAATAAAATGGTTTAGTGAAACAATTCTTTTTAGTTGCTATAATAGATGGTGACAACTGGTGTTTACCGAAAAATTATTCGGAAGATTTTATACGGTAGAAAACGCCAGAAATTCCTCGGGGCTTGGACTTTCGATAGCCAAAATTTTTGTTGAGAGAATGAACGGAGAAATACGCGCCGAATATCATGATGATAAGTTTTTTATTATTTTAAAATTTTGCTGACGATGGCTGTAAATGAGCCATGAACCCAGTCTCAAAGAGAGCACCTGGCGACCACAAGGGAGGTTTGCATGAAAAGAGGAAAGCATATATTTTGCAATTATGTTTCTTTTGCAGCGGTACTTGCAATGATATGGATTTCAGTCGGTTGTGGTGAGGCGAAGGCAGAAACCGCCGAAACCGTATCATTAATCGATACAGTGAACGATGAGGAAGAAAAGGATATGAATAATGACAATCAGGAAGCTTCAGAGCAGGAGACTTCTATAGAAATATATGAGGAAACAGTAACCACAGAGGAGCCAGCAGAGATGGAAGAAGTAAACAGACATTGGATTAATGAGGCGGACATCTCATGGATTGATCCGGGAAAGCCTATGGTTGCACTGTCCTTTGACGATGGACCGGTCAGTCCGGTATCAGATAAGTCTACGGCAATTCGCATACAAAATGCTCTGGCAGACAATGGTATGCATGCTACCTTCTTTTATTGGGGAAATACTTTAACCAATCATACTAAAAAAGAATTGGAAAGAGCTTATGAGCTTGGCTTTGAGCTTGGAAATCATACTTTAAGTCATCCGGATTTGGCTAAGCTTACCAAAGAAGAGATTGAAGAGCAGATTGCAAAGATTGATGCGGAACTAACAGCAATTACCGGTAGAGAGCAGTTTCTGGTACGCCCTCCCTACCTTTCATTTAACCAAACGGTAAAGGACACCATAAACGTTCCTCTTATCAGCTGTGCAATAGATACCAAGGATTGGGACAATGCAACCACCGAACAGATTATTGATGTAATTGTAAAAGCCGCAGAAGACGGATCCTTGGACGGTAAAATTGTGCTTATGCATGAAACTTATGTCACAACAGCCGAAGCAATGGAGTATGTAGTTCCATATCTTAAAGAAAAGGGATACCAGGTTGTTACCATTTCTGAACTGTTTAAAGTTCGAGGCAAGGAAATGGAAGCAGGAAAAGTATATATTCAATGTAATAAGTAATTTATGCAGCTGAGCAAAAGGATTAAAACTACATGGAAAAAGATGTATTACAACTATGAAATTATTAAAAGAATTTGATTATAAAGACTACAAACTGGATGGAACAGTAGGTGTAAGACCGTCTGCCAGAGCCATTATAATAAGAGACGATAAGCTCGCCCTGGTATATAGCGAAAAATATGATTATTATATTTTTGCCGGTGGCGGTATAGACGAGGGAGAGTCCAAAGAAACAGCCCTAATCAGAGAAATTCGCGAAGAAACTGGCCTGGATGTTATTCCTGAATCAATCAAAGAATATGGTTTAATTGTACGTAGAGAACACGGGAAAATCGACGATTTATTTATTCAGGAAAATTATTTTTATCTCTGTGATGTGAGTGATAAGGTTCTTCCTCAAAAGCTTGATAATTATGAGGCAGAAGAGCGATATATATTAAGATGGGTTACTCCGCAAGAAGCCATAGAAACAAACATGAACCACAGTCATATAAAGCAGGAGAATGCCACTTTCTGTGCGCGACTTATGGAGAGAGAAACCTGGCTGATGGAGCGACTTATTTCGGAAGGATACTTCCGGTAGCTTTACAGGAAACTATGGGAGAGATGCAAACAATGAAACTGCTGTTTAAAAAAAGCTTTTTTCAATGGCTGGACAGCTATGATATATACGATGAAATGGGAAATACGGTATATACCGTAAAGGGACAACTGTCCTGGGGACATAAGCTTGCGATATACGATGCATACGGACGGGAAATCGGTATGGTCGTTCAACGTATTCTGACTTTTCTACCGAAATTTGAAATTCATAAAAATGGGCAGTATATCGGTTGCTTAAACAAAGAATTTTCTTTCTTTGTGCCGCACTACAACCTTGATTACAACGGATGGCATATAGACGGTTCGGTTATGGAATGGGACTATCGTGTTCTTGACAGAAGCGGCTGTCAAATCGCAAGTGTTAGTAAGCGCCTGCTTAACCTTACCGACACCTATGAGATCGATGTATTTGATCCGATTAATGCATTGGATGTATTAATGTTTGTGCTGGCCATTGATGCCGAAAAGTGTTCCAGGAATTAAGCCGACGTAGAAGAAAGTATTTAGGGGTGATATAAATGGGCAGTTTGGAAATCGATACAATCGGATATATTAATTACAAAAAAAGATTGTCAAAAGAAAAATACAGCGAAACCGTTCTTCAGAAAATAATAGATCACAGAGCTTCTATTTTGGAGAAATATTCCGACTCAGGAGACAAAACCGTAAAAAGAGCAATAGGAACATGCTATGCGGGCGGCCTGCTGATACCGGTAGATTATGACGGAGTGTTTGTGGATGCGGACAGCGTATATGCAGCAGCTTACAAAATCTGCTATTCGAAGGGCGTGTGGAAAAAGAGAAGTGAAAAATTTGCCTATTGGATTCTTTTTACAAACGATCCCTATGTGCCTGTTTTGCCTATGGTTTGTATTCAGAAATATAATCCGATAGAGCTTCTTTTGCACAAAGAAAAAAATGAGCTTAGGCCGGTCATAGAAGGACTTTGCAGGAATCTTAAATATCCTGTCTGTACAATGGACCGGTTGGAAAAAACGGTGGGAAATGAATATTCGGCAAGGGGAAGTGCATCCAAGGATTTTGTCTTGGGGCAGATTTACGATGCGATTAACGAATACGGACTTTTTGATTTAAATTCTATTTCCAGTGAAATCGGAGACGGAACCGGGAAACTGCTTAAAAAGTATGGATTCATATATTAATTATCGTTTGGCGGCGAAGAGTAAAGAGATATAAATATACTCGAAAGTAGGTTTTATGATAAAAGTTTTAGTAGTAATGCAAATATTGGAAGAACATAAAGAACTCTTAAGAGGCATTGATTCCGATTTGGACATCAGCTTTATCCCGGCTGCGCAGGTGAAACCACAGGATGTTGAAGATGTGGAAATAATAGTCGGAAATGTAAATCCGGCTCTTTTGTCAAATTGTAAGAACCTTAAGCTGCTTCAGCTAAACAGCGCAGGTACAGACGGTTACACCGCCGCCGGAGTCTTGCCCGAAGGCGCGGTTTTGACCAATGCAACAGGCGCCTACGGTCTTGCTATTTCCGAACATATGCTGGGCGCACTTCTTTGCCTTATGAAAAAACTCGATTTATACAGACTTAATCAGGAAGAACATGTCTGGAGGGACGAGGGCCCCGTAACTTCAATATACGGGTCTAAAACACTTATTGTCGGATTCGGTGATATCGGAAACGAATTCGGAACTCGTATGAATGCCCTCGGAAGTGAAATTACAGCCATCAGAAAGAATGTTGCGAACAAGCCCGATTACGTAGATTCGATTCACACAGTGGACGATTTGCATGACTGTCTTTCAAAAGCGGATATTATTGCCGCCTGTCTTCCGGGAACTGCGGAGACAAATAAGCTATTTGACAGAGAAGCGTTTAATCGTGTGAAGCCCGGCGCATATTTTATTAATATAGGTCGAGGCACGGCGGTAGATACGGATGCTCTTTGTGATGCGTTAGAGTCGGGAATACTGGCAGGAGCCGCAGTTGACGTGACTGATCCCGAACCTCTTCCGAAGGATCATAGACTCTGGAGTATACCAAATGTTCTTATTACCCCCCATGCTTCGGGAGGATATCATTTAAAAGAAACCCATGACAGAATTATTGGGATTGCAGCAAGAAATATAAATCATTTGCTGCATAATGAGCCCTTTGAGAACATTGTTGATATGAAAACCGGATACAGAAAAAACAACTGAATTTGCCGGTCTTTCCTTGTTCACAAGAGAGTAAGATTTCATTTATAATATTATTTAGAGTATTTTTACAAAATTATAAACAGTGAGGTTTCCATGGATACAAAAGCAATATTAAAAGAGCTTACGGTAGATGAAAAAATCAGACTTCTTGGCGGAATGGGAGACTGGTTTATATATGATTGTAACGGCAAGGTGCCTAAGGTAATGATGACCGACGGACCTCACGGACTCAGAAAAATTGAGGTAACAAAGGCCGGGGATGTGGAAGCCAGCAATCCTGCTACATGTTTTCCCACCGCTTCGGCAATGGCATCAAGCTGGGACCCTGAGATGACATATCTTGAAGGTGAAACCTTAGCTGACGAAGCATTAATGGAGAAGATTTCCATAGTTCTCGGCTGCGGAATGAATATTAAGCGTTCACCGTTCTGTGGACGTAACTTTGAATATTATAGTGAAGACCCGCTCCTTGCCGGAAAAATGGCAGGAGGCTTTATAAGCGGAACCCAGAGTAAGGGTATCGGAACATGTCTTAAGCATTTTGCGGTAAATTCTCAGGAAACAAGACGAATGACCTCTGACAGCATTGTAGACGAGCGTGCGTTAAGAGAAATATATCTTGCGGGCTTTGAAGATTGTATTAAAACCGCAAAGCCCTATACGGTTATGACTTCCTACAATCGGGTGAACGGTACATATGCAGCCGCCAATAAGCATCTTCTCACGGATATTCTTCGCGATGAATGGGGATTTGAAGGAGCTGTTGTATCTGACTGGGGAGCATCGATTGATATTGTGGCCTGTATCAAAGCAGGCCTTAATCTGGAGATGCCCGACCCCAAGGGTTATCATACAAGGGTTCTTAAGAAAGCATATATGGATGGCGAAATATCCGATGAGCTGCTTGACGAAAAGGCATTAAAGATTCTTGATTCTTTTGCCACTTTATCGGAAAGAGTCGAAGAAAATCATCCTGTTGATTTTGATGCTCACAATGCCGTTGCCAGAAAACTGTCTGCTTCAGGCGCAGTATTGCTAAAAAATGACGGAGCCCTTCCTGTCTCAAAAGAAAAGAAGCTTATTATTATAGGTGATTTGGCTGAAAATGTTCGTTTTCAGGGCGGCGGAAGCTCTCATATCAATCCCGCAAGGCAAAAGAACGCACTAAAGGCTTTTGAATCAGCCGGTTATAAATATTGTTTTGCAAAGGGCTATGACAGAAATACCGAGAACACTGATTCAAAACTGGTTTCGCAAGTAAAAGAGTTACTTGAAAAGGAACTGGATGATAACTCAGTTGTACTGTTCTTCTTAGGACTTACAGACGCTTTTGAAGGAGAGGGATATGATCGTAAAGATTTAAGTATTCCGGGCAATCAGACAGAGCTACTTGATGAAGTTGCAAAAATTGTAAATAAGGATCAACTGGCAGCTGTCACTTTTGGCGGTGCTCCCTTTGATTTTAGTTTTGAAGACAAGGTTTCTTCCATATTACATATGTATCTTGGAGGACAGGCAGTAGGTGAAGCGGTTTGCGATTTGGTAACCGGTGCGGTAAATCCTTCGGGTAAGCTTGCGGAAACTTTCCCTTTAAAGGCT
>JAKSRT010000084.1 GCA_024403485.1 Lachnospiraceae bacterium | reverse complement strand
TTTCCGCCTGTTTTTTCACTGAACAGGTTAAGCAAATCGGAAACCGTTGTTCCTTTTCTTTCTTCTCCATAGATGTCACAGACAATCTGACCGTCATTCATCATGATGGTTCTGTTTCCAAGAGTTAAAGCATCCTGCATATTATGAGTAATCATAAGGCAGGTAATATTGTTTTCGCTGACAACCTTTGCTGTAAGTGCTAAAACCTTTTCAGCTGTGGCAGGATCCAGAGCCGCGGTATGTTCGTCAAGCAGCAAAAGCTTCGGTGTATGATATGTTGCCATAAATAGTGAAAGAGCCTGTCTTTGTCCCCCGGAAAGGAGACCGACGGGATTTTTCATTCTGTCTTCAAGACCCATATTAAGGAGTGCCAGTTTTTCTCTGAATTCAGCACGGTCTTTACTTGTGATTTGACCAAACCAACCATGATTTCCGGAAGCTAAAAACATGTTTTCCTCAATGCTCATGGAAGGTGCGGAACCTCTCATAGGATCCTGGAAAAGTCTTCCGATAACAAGAGAACGTTTGTGTTCAGCAAGTGAGGTTATGTTTTCACCATCCAGGATAATTGATCCTGTGTCAACCATAAATACACCGCTGATTGAATTTAAAAGAGTGGATTTGCCGGCACCGTTCGAACCTATGATACTTACGAAATCACCCTTGTTAAGATGCAGGCTTACGTTTGATAATGCCTTCTTTTCATTAACGGTCCCTTCGTTGAAGGTTTTAGTAATCGAATTTAACTGTAACATTACTGCACCTCCCCTGAATTACCGTATAATTTTGCGTGTAATGCCTTTTCCTGAGCCTTCTTTGCAAAGTATGGACCGGAGATGGCAATAATGACAATTATTGAGGAAACAAGCTTTAACATTGATGCGGGCATATGAAGTCTGAGCGCAAGCGTATAAACTATTCTGAATAATACGGCACCGAGAACCGCACCGGAAATTTTTAAAACCGCACCGCCCTTTTTAAAGAACATTCTGCCGATAAGCAATGAAGCAAGAGCTACCGTCAGCATGCCGGTTCCGATATCAATGTTACATGACTTGTTATATTCGGCCAGTAAGCAACCGGAAAGAGCGGTGAAGGAATTGGATATACACAATCCGATAATTGTGATTACCGCTGTGTTGATAGAAGATGACTTAACCATATCGGGATTGTCACCTGTTGCACGAACCGCAAGTCCTAAGCGGGTCTTTAGGAATATGGCCAAAAGGGTGCATATTAGTAAGACCACGATTACAGCTACAATTAATTTGCTGTAAGAAGCTAAAGGTGTTCCATCCGTTAATGACTTCATTTTTGTGAAAATCGTTTCGGTGGAATTCATATTTAATAAAGAGGAATTACCCATTATTGCAATATTTATTGAATAGGCACCGGTGTTAACAATAATTCCGGCAAGCAAACTGTCTATACCCATCTTTGTCTGGAGTACAGCAACAATAAAGCCTGAGATAATGCCCGCAAACATAGCCGCGAAAATGGCTAAATACGGATGCCCGGAAATTGCAACTACGGCACCGACCGCAGCGCCTGTTGTAAAGGCGCCGTCGGTGGATAAGTCACATACGTTTAACATTGTATAGCTTAGGTATAAAGCTAATACGGTCAGGGAGCTGATCAAACCTAGCTCCAAAGCAGTTTGAAAAAGTGCTAACATGAATAATTCCTTTTCTTAGATAAAACTAGTTGAAAGATTCAGCAGTTTTGATGGTCTGGATTTTACTTGCATATGCTTCGAAGAGAGTAGTAAGTGTATCGATATCCATACCAAACTGAGCCATAATATCTTCGTTGATTGTAACAATACCGTTATCAAATGTTTTAACAGCTACTTCACCGGGATTAAGGTTGTTAATAAGGATGTCAGCAGCCATTTCTGCAGTAACCTTACCAAGATCTGCGTAGTTAACACCAAATCCGAGGAATGCACCGTTTAATGCAAATGAGTCTGCGCCACAGTAATGAGGAATACCTGCTTCAGCGAAGATTTCGTAAATGGAAAGTTCTGCTGTCATAATGGTGTTGTCGGTAGGAGTAAATACTGCTTCAACGCCTTCTGTTACAAGAGCATTTGCTGCAAGTGTAACTTCTTCAACATTTGTACCGGTCTGTTCAATAATTTCAATTCCCTTTGAAGAAAGAAGTTCTTTTGCTTCCTTAATAGCAGAAGTGGAAGCATCCTGACCTGCATCATAAAGAAGACCAACCTTCTTGATTTCGGGATTGTTAGCGATGATCATGTTTACAATTGAATTTGTGTTAAGCATATCGGAAGTTCCGGTAATGTTAGCGCCGGGAGCATCCATTGAAGCAACAAGACCTGTGCTTAAGGGATCGGATACAGCTGAAAAAACAACGGGAATCTTGTTATCTTCGGTTGCGCCCTGCATTGTCATTGCTACAGGTGTTGCAACACCGATCATTAAGTCAACCTTATCGGCAATAAAGTTTGCAACAATCTGTGAAAGAACGTTTGCGTCAGCATTGCAGTTATCGTACTTTACTGTGAAGGTTACGCCCTTTTCAGCACCGATTTCGTTGAGACGTGACTGAATGTTGTCACAAATCTGGTTGAGTGAAGCGTCGTCTACGTAATTGCAGATACCAATTACATATTCGTTGTCGTTTTTGGCTGCCTTCTCACTGCCGCATGCAGTGAAGGAGAGTACCATTGTTGCAGCAAGGATACCGGCTGCGATTTTTCTGAGTGTCTTTTTCATTTTTCCTCCGTCCGCTATCATTTTTGATAGCATATAATTATTTATTGGCTGTTCCCATGAGAAAGCCTGTTTGTGATTTTAGGGACAAAAAAACCTGTCCCTGCAATTTGTTTTGCTGGGACAGGTTATTAACTACCTGCGGTGCCACCCGGCTTGGTGATTTCTCACCCTCTCAAGCATACTTGATTATTAATCGTCATACGCCGACTTTTTTTACGAGAAGTCTGTACTCGTCTCCCATACTGGGAATCTTTAGGAAAGATTCTTTTCCGTTCGCCCTTGGAAGTCCATTCCCGTAATGACTGCATATCGCACTCACACCATCTGCGACTAGCTCGGATGCTCACCAAAACGGTACTCACTCTTCCTCAACGGTTTACTTTCTTGAATGATAAATCGGAAAAGATTCTTTGTCAAGAAAAAATGCGCTTGCCGAACCGGGTTGAAGTTAAGCCGCCGAGTCCGACCACAGATGAAGATAATGTGTGTCGAGAAGATATATAACTAATTCTGTTTATACGGGGAATATTATATGCCACTTGCTTTTTTCGTGCGGTGGTTTACGAGCGGTGGAAAAAGCGGGTAAAGACGAAGGGAAGAGGGAACATATATGGTTATATATGCCAAAAGCAGGCCAAAAACATGCTGGGAAGGGCTTGATGAGGCACAATGATACATCTAAATTGGCAGAAATAGGGGATTTTATATGCCAAAAACATGCTGGGAAGGGCCTGTGGGGCATTATGATACATCTAAATTGGCAGAAATAGGGATTTTATATGCCAAAAATATGCAGGGGAGGGCTTGATGAGGCGCAATGATACATCTAAATCGGCAGAAATAGGGATTTTATATGCCAAAAATATGCAGGGGAGGGCTTGATGAGGCGCAGCGATACATCTAAATCGGCAGAAATAGTAGGTTTTATATGCCAAAAACATGCTGAGAAGGGCTTGATGAGGCGCAATGATACATCTAAATCGGCAGAAATAGGGGATTTTATATGCCAAAAACATGCTGAGAAGGGCTTGATGAGGTGAAATGGTGCATCTAAATTGTCAGAAATGAGATCTTTTATATGCTGAACAGAACTTGAAATAGTGTAAAGATACATCTAATTATGCAGAAACAAGTTTTTTATATGCCGGTAACATACAGCGTATACAAGATGTAGAAAATGAAGTAAAAAATTCGATAAAAAATAGATAATTTTTTTGTTTTCATTAATAATAGAAAGTGTTAATCTATTCTAGTAAAAATATGATTATGTTTTCCATGGAGGATATCAATGAGTAACTGTGCAATTGTAGGTATCAACTGGGGTGACGAAGGAAAGGGCCGTATGGTTGACCTTCTTACCGAAAAGTATGATGTTGTAGTCAGATTCCAGGGTGGCGGCAATGCCGGTCACACTGTTATTAATGAAAAAGGTAAGTTTGCACTTCACCTTCTTCCTTCCGGTATTTTCAGAAATGAAACAATTAACATTCTTGGTAACGGCGTAGCGATGGACCCCGAAAACCTTTGGAATGAAATGTCAACAGTTATGGAGCAGGGTATTGAGCTTACTCCCGATAACTTTAAGATCAGTGATCGTGCTTCACTTCTTTTACCTTGGCACAGAGATCTCGACGAACTTGAAGAGATGCGTCTTGCTGATAAAAAGTTTGGCTCTACAAAACAGGGTATCGCTCCTTTCTATTCGGATAAATATCAGAAGAAAACTATTTTGGCCGGAGAGTTATTCTATCCCGAGCACCTTCTTTCTCATCTTGCAGATATTATGGAATGGAAGAATCTCACATTAACAAAGGTATACGGAGCAAAGCCTTATACCATTGAAATGTTAAAGGAATGGATTGATACATATTGCGCAAAGATTAAGCCTTTTGTTTGTGATACCGGTGCTGTATTAAAGCAGGCGCAAAAAGAAGGTAAGAGCATTATGTTCGAGGCTCAGCTTGGTTCACTTCGAGACCTTGACTATGGTATCCATCCTTATACCACTTCATCAAATACAACAGCAGCATATGCACCTATCGGATCAGGCCTTCCCTCAGTAAAGATTGACGATATCGTAGGTGTAGTTAAAGCATATTCAACATGCGTAGGCGAAGGTCCTTTCGTATGCGAAATGTTCGGCGAAGAAGCAGAACAGCTTCGTAAAGAAGGTTTTGAATATGGTGCTAAGACAGGTCGTCCCCGTAGAGTCGGACCTATCGATATTGTAGCTACCCGTTACGGTGTTGAAGTTCAGGGAGCAACCGAAATTGCGCTTACAAAGCTTGATGTTTTAAGTTACATGGATAAGATTCCTGTATGTACAAAGTATAAATTAGATGGCGAAGAAATTGACTATTTCCCCTTCCCTGTAGCGCTTAATGACTGTGAGCCCGTTATTGAATATATGGATGGTTGGAAGAGCGATGTAACCGCAATCAGAAAGTTTGAAGATCTTCCCGTTCAGGCTCAGGAATACGTTAAATATGTAGAAAAGGCAATTGGATGTCCTATTACCTATGTATCCGTAGGACCTGAAAGAGACAGTATTATTATAAGAAAGTAATAGCAAATTAATATGCTTAGCCGACTCTTTGAGCCGGCTAAGTTTTACTGAACAATATTGTTTGCCGATGGTGAGCATACAAAAATAATAACGATAGGATTAAATAACATGGAAAAAATACTTGTTATCGATTTTGGCGGTCAGTACAATCAGCTGGTTGCCCGCCGAGTAAGAGAGTGTAATGTTTATTGTGAAATTTTTTCATACAAGACCCCTCTTGATAAAATTAAAGCTATGAATCCAAAGGGAATCATCCTTACAGGCGGTCCTAACTCCTGTTATGAAGCCGGTGCACCCAGCTGCGGTCCCGAGCTTTTTAATCTTGGTGTTCCGGTGCTTGGACTTTGTTACGGGGCACAGCTTATGCAGCATGTCCTTGGTGGTAAGGTTGAAAAGGCCGATGCGAGAGAATATGGTAAGACACTTACATATATTGACGGCGGAATGGGCAAAAACGAATTGATGGAAGGCGTTCCCGAAGAAACCGTTGTATGGATGAGCCATTTTGATTATATTTCAAAACTTGCTCCCGGATTTGAGGTGCTTGCTCATACAGATAACTGTCCTGTAGCAGCATGTGCAAATGTAGAGAAGAATTTGTATGCAATTCAGTTCCATCCCGAAGTTCTTCATACGGAGTATGGTATTAACATGCTCAATAATTTCGTAAGAAATATATGTGATACGGAAGGCTCATGGAGAATGGATGCTTTTGTTGAAAGCACCATTAAGAGCATTCGTGAAAAAGTAGGTGACGGTAAGGTTCTTTTGGCTTTATCCGGTGGTGTGGATTCATCGGTTGCAGCCGCTCTCCTGGCAAAAGCTATCGGAAAGCAGCTTACCTGCGTTTTTGTTGACCACGGTCTTCTTCGTAAAAACGAAGGTGATGAAGTTGAATCGATTTTTGGAGAAAACGGCCAGTTTGAATTAAACTTTATAAGAGTAAATGCTCAGGAACGCTATTACAATAAGCTTGCAGGCGTTTCAGAACCTGAACGTAAAAGAAAAATAATCGGCGAAGAGTTTATTCGTGTATTCGAAGAAGAAGCTAAGAAAATCGGCGCAGTTGATTTCCTTGCACAGGGAACAATTTATCCTGACGTTGTAGAATCGGGTCTTGGCGGTGAATCAGCTGTTATTAAGTCTCACCACAATGTAGGAGGTCTTCCTGATTTTGTTGATTTCAAGGAAATTATAGAACCTCTTCGTGACTTATTTAAAGACGAGGTAAGAAAAGCAGGTTTGGAACTTGGAATTCCGGAGTACCTGGTATTCCGTCAGCCCTTCCCCGGTCCCGGTCTCGGAGTTCGTATTATAGGTGAAGTTACGGCAGAAAAGGTAAGAATAGTACAGGATGCCGACGCTATATATCGTGAAGAAGTAGCAAAGGCCTTCGAAAGCGGTGAATATCCTAAGTTCACAAAGCTTCCCGACCAGTATTTCGCAGCACTTACCAATATGAGATCCGTTGGAGTTATGGGTGATGAGAGAACCTACGATTACGCAATTGCCCTCCGTGCAGTCAACACAGTTGATTTTATGACCGCTGACAGCGCAGAACTTCCATGGGAGGTTCTCCAGAAGGTTATGAGCAGAACAATTAACGAAGTTCGCGGAGTAAACAGAGTATTCTATGATCTTACTTCAAAGCCTCCGGGAACGATAGAGCTTGAGTAGACTACTTGTTTTAGGGCAAAGTGATTTAGCCTCAAAAGGGCAATCTGCTTTAGCCTTCGAC
>JAKSRT010000083.1 GCA_024403485.1 Lachnospiraceae bacterium | reverse complement strand
AGTAAAGACTTTCTTAAATCTAAAAAAGGTTCACATTTTCTAATAATTTGCTAATTATTTTTCATTAAGGCATACAGTCTCACTATGTTTATCAGTATTTCCACAGCTTTATCCATTCTTTCAACTGTAATACATTCCTGATTACCGTGAAAATAGAAGCCCCCTGTACCAAGATTTGGACAGGGAAGTCCCTTATAGGAAAGCATGGCTCCGTCAGTACCTCCTCTTATAGGCACTTCTTCAGCCTTAAGTCCCGCTGCTTCTATAGCCTTTACCGCATTTTCTATCAAATGCATATGAGGCTTTATTTTCTCTAACATATTATAATAGGAATCTTTTATTATCACCTCTACCGTACCGTTACCGTATTTTTCGTTCAGTTCACCGGCCAAAGCCTCTGCCAGCGCCTTCTTTTGGCAAAAAAGATTCATATCATGATCTCTTATTATATAGGAAAGTTCCGCATCGGAGGCCCGTCCCGTCATCTCTGTAAGATGGAAAAAGCCCTCTTTTCCTTCTGTTTTCTCGGGACACTGGTCACAGGGAAGCATATTATGATACTCCATAGCCACTTTTGAAGCATTAATCATGGTGTTTTTAGCATCTCCGGGGTGAACTGACACGCCTTTGACCTTAACAGTCATCGAGGCTGCGTTGAAGTTTTCGTATTCCAAAAGGTTACAGTCTCCACCATCCACTGTATATGCGAAATCAGCATCAAAATAATCAAGATCAAAATAATCTGTGCCCTCACCGATTTCTTCATCTGGTGTAAATGCTACTCTTACTGGGCCGTGAGGGATATTGTCTTCCTTGGTCAATATCTCAAGCATGGTCATAATTTCAGCCACTCCGGCTTTGTCATCAGCACCAAGAAGTGTTGTCCCGTCTGATGTAATAAGTGTTTCTCCCTTCAATTTTCTCAGTTCCGGATATTTTTCCGCTTTCATAACAAAGCCGGTCTTCTCAAAAACAACCTCTTCACCGTTAAAATTTTCATGAAATACAGGATTAACACCCTCACCACTTGCATCGCATGATGTGTCCAAATGCGCTATAAAACCAAGTTTCTTTGAGTTTTCATACCCGGGAGTTGCCGGTAGGAATCCATATACATAACAATTGTCATCCATCTTTACTCCCTGAAGTCCCAAGGCAATCAACTGGTCTCTTATTTGACTTGCAAGGTCAAATTCGCCTTTAAAGCTTGGATGAGTCCCCGACTTTTCATCTGAAGTGGTATTAATTTTTACATATTCAGCAAAACGTTCATAAGCTCTCATAATAATTCCTCATTTTCATAATTATTTATGTTTGATTTTTCATATTGCAAAACAGCGGCCGACTATTGCCGACCGCTGCTATTATAGCATATTCTCTTTTGCATTTATTTTACAACGATGTTAACTATTTTACCCTTAACGTAAATTTCCTTAACAATTGTCTTACCTTCACAAGCAGCCTTTACACCGGAAAGTTCATGCGCCTTCTTAATTGCGCTCTCGCTTTCCTCGTTTACATCAACCTCGATGGTGCCTTTAACTTTACCGTTTACCTGAACTCCGATTTCAACTGTATCATCCTTGCACAGGTTTTCGTCATATATAGGCCACTTTTCAAATGCGATTGTATTATCGTGACCAAGTTCTGCCCACATTTCTTCACCTGCATGGGGGCAAATGCATGAGAACATCTTTACGAAGCCTTCTGCATATTCCTTAGGACACTTACCGGCCTTATATGCAGCATTCATAAAGATCATCATCTGTGAAATAGCTGTATTGAAACCAAGCTTTTCAAAGTCATCGGTAACTTTCTTTACTGTCTGGTGATAAAGCTTAGTAAGAGTACCGTCATTGTCATCAGTTATATTTTCTTCGTTCAGTACAAATGTCCATACACGGTTAATAAACTTTCTGGCACCAACTACACCGTCCTGGTTCCAAGGCTTGGAAACTTCAAGCGGGCCCATAAACATTTCGTAGAGTCTTAATGTATCTGCACCGAAGTCTCTGACTATATCGGAAGGATTAACAACAAACTCAGGGAATCTCTTACCCATCTTGATTCCGTTGGCACCAAGAATCATTCCCTGATGAACTAACTTCTGGAAGGGCTCTTTTGTAGGAACAAGTCCCTTGTCATAAAGATATCTGTTCCAGATACGTGAATACATAAGATGACCTACAGCATGCTCCGGACCACCGATATAGAGATCAACGGGCATCCAATGATTTAAAAGTTCTCTGTTTGCAAACTCATCATCATTGTTAGGATCGATGTATCTTAAATAATACCAGCTGGAACCTGCTGAACCGGGCATTGTTGATGTTTCTCTCTTACCTTTAATTCCATTATTGTCATATGCTTTCCATTCTGTAGCATTTTCAAGAGGTGCCTGACCGTTTTTGCCCTTATAATCTTCGAGTTCGGGAAGAATCAAAGGAAGTTCGCTGTCTTCAAGAACATGAATTTCACCGTCTTCACCGTGAACAACGGGAACGGGTTCACCCCAATAACGCTGACGAGCAAAAATCCATTCGCGGAAGTGGTAGTTAACTGTACGCTTTGCAACTCCCATTTCCTCTAACTTACAGGTAATTGCTTCTTTTGCCTCTTCTACGGTAAGTCCTGTGAACTCTTCGGAATTAATAAGCTTATATCCCTTGCCAAGATAATCATGCTTCTCAAATGCACACTCGGAAACATCTCTGCCTTCAATAACCTGAATCATATCGATGTTATGAGCAACAGCATATTCAAAGTCACGTTGATCGTGAGAAGGAACAGCCATAACAGCTCCTGTACCGTAGTTAGCAAGAACAAAGTCGCCGATAAACATACGAACTTCCTTACCGTTTACGGGATTAATACAGGTTACACCCTTAAGTTCGCAACCGGACTTAGTCTTGTTAAGTTCTGTACGGTCAAGATCGTTTTTCTTAAGAGTTTCATCGATATAAGCCTGAACCTCTTCCTTATTTTCAATACGAGGCATCAAATCCTTTACAATCTGTCCGTCGGGAGCAAGAACCATAAAGGTAATACCGTAAATAGTTTCAATACAGGTTGTAAAGATGGAGAATTTGCCACCACCTACAATTTCAAACTCAACTTCAACACCGGTGGACTTGCCAATCCAGTTTCTCTGAATATCCTTGGTTGATTCGGGCCAATCGATTTCTTCAAGACCTTCAAGAAGCTTTTCAGCAAAAGCCGGCTGGTTGATAACCCACTGTTTCATATTCTTACGAACAACAGGATATCCGCCACGTTCCGACTTTCCGTCCACTACCTCGTCGTTGGAAAGAACTGTACCGAGTTCTTCGCACCAGTTAACCGGCATATCGATATATTTTGCATATCCGTCAAGATACAACTGCTTAAATATCCACTGAGTCCATTTATAAAATGAAGGGTCTGATGTAGCAAGTACCTTGCTCCAGTCATAGTCAAAACCGAGTTCCTTTAACTGAGTTGAAAATGTTTCAATATTCTGCTGAGTAAATCCATTGGGATGATTACCGGTATTTACAGCATATTGTTCTGCAGGCAAACCGAAAGAATCATATCCCATGGGATGAAGAACATTATAGCCCTGCATTCTCTTCATACGTGATACGATATCGGTTGCAGTATAGCCTTCGGGATGACCGGCATGTAAACCTACGCCTGAAGGATAAGGGAACATATCAAGAGCATAAAACTTAGGCTTTGAAAAGTCCCATACATCTGTTTTAAACGTTTCATTTTCTGCCCAATATTTCTGCCACTTGGGTTCTATCTCTTTTGGATTGTAAACTTTTTCACCGTTTCTCATAGTTATTCCTTCTTTTTCTGTATACTAACTAGTACTAACTAAATCAATAATTTACCCTTTTTGTTGATAAATTACAAGATACTATTGTCAGATTTATCTGTCTGTTCTGATTACCGGCTTCTCGCTGTCATAGGTTGCAAAACAGCAAAAATCAACCAGCTCTTTATTTTCCAGATCATAAACCCAAAAATTAAGTCCATCTTCGTTGACAGCATAATCGATTCCGTTAATTTTAAGTGCTACATATGCAGCACCCGGATTGCCGTCGCACGCATATAATCCTACGCTTTCTATCTCATAAGCGATACCGCCCGGCAGTTCACCGCAAAGACTTACGGGAGACAGATCAAATGCAGAATCACTATAGTCGCTTGTTTTTATTGCCGCAATACTTCTTCCGTAATAATCGTTGGGATCCATAACCGGAACAAGCATATTCAGCAATTCGATATCTTCGGGGCTCAGTTCGGCTGTGGCTTCATATTTGGCACCTACCGCCACAAGATAACCCGGAGTCGATGCCAGTTTGCAGACTTCGCTAAGATATTCCGAAAAATCGGATATATGCCTGAGCCGGTAATTGATTTCAAGTCTCTCATATCTTGAAACAGCCCGATTGAATTCGGCATTGTTTAGTGGTTTGCTTTCCACAATTCCCATTTCTGTCAAATCGGCAGCAACACCCCTTGTTAAGGATTCCGCCCCAACAAAGTTCATATGGCTCTTATCTCTCCAGCCACTGTTGGAAATACCTAGTCTTGAAAGATTGGTACTGTCGTTATAGTCAATATAAACCAGTTCTCTCTTTTCTGCTTCATGAGCTATCGAAAGACTTTTTCCGGGATTATGCACGGAATCGGGAACTGTGGTAAGAACAAGCTCTATGCCTTTGGAATCACATAATTCTTTTATTTTATCCAGATATTCAAGTGCCAGATCTGTACAGGGCAGTTCTTCGTCGGCTCCGGTGTATCCGACATATAATATTTCCATATCACGCTTAAATGTTCCGGCATACCCCATTATTACGCTTCTTTTCTCATTGGATGAATAATCCGTAGAATTTAGGTTATCCCATCTGGAATGATATTCAAATACAGGAAACAGTCTTTCCATAATATTGATATCGGAATTATTCTTTTTCCATTCCGTAACGGCCTTAAGTTTGTTACCCGAAAATTTCATATCGTCAAAGGCCATCTTGTAATATGTATTCTTATCGTAATCCTTGTCAGCAAAGGGACGCTGATGGCATCCGTAGGTCTCAAGAACAATTAACTTCGGATTTTGGGTTTTAAGGCCTTCTCTTAACATATAATAAGCGGTGAAATAATCCTGATTCGATGATGCAAGGTTAAATGCACTGTTACCGGTAAGTTCATAGAAAAGTGGGGTATTGATTCCGTTGTACACATGACTGCTTCCAACAAAAAATACATCGACCGAATTTTTTTTAAGTGAATAGAATTCTTCCCACATTTCGGTTTCCGGGGTTTCATCCAGCTTATATATACACTTATGTCGTAAGACATTTTGTACTGCAGCAAAAAGAACGCAGGTCACACAAAAAAGCAATATTAATTTGACTATTCTTTTCCAGTATTTTTTCAAACCCTTACCTCATTCTAAAACTGCATATAAATAAAGGAAGCTGCATCAAAAGCAGTACCGTATATACCAAAAACAATAACCGTAAACAAAAGAACCACAAACACAAAGCTTCTAAAAATCCAGTGACCGGTCATCACCCATTCCATTGGCTTAAAGCCACGGGTTTTTGCATAATCAAAAACAGTGATAAACAGTAAAAAGAAAAGAAGCAGGCAGAAATTTTTTTCATTAAGTCCAAGGGTATAAAGGGTACCGTCCGAAAGATTCCACAAATTCAGTCCGGCTGCCGCCCTCTTAAAAATCTTTATGGCCTCTCCAAGAGACTGAGCTCTGAAAAACACCCAGGTACAGGACATAAGAATAAATGTGCCGGCCCGTTTCCACCATCTTAAGCCTTCCGAATCGGCAGCAATGCCGCATTTTTCATACACAAATGTCTTTCCTTTGCCAAGCAGCATACCGATAATCTGAAGAATTCCGTTAAGACAACCCCAGACTATAAAATTAAATCCGGCTCCGTGCCAGAGACCGCTGGCAAAAAAAACAACCATCATATTCAGATATTTTCTGAAGGTTCCCTTACGGTTACCTCCAAGCGGAATATAAATATATTCTTTTAACCATTCCATTAATGACATATGCCAGTTCTGCCAGAATTCCTGAACGCTGACAGCCATATAGGGCTGTTTAAAGTTTTCCGGCAAATCAAAGCCGAGCGCCTTGCCGACTCCCAGCGCCATATGCGTACATCCGGCAAAATCCATATAAATCTGAAGCGAATAAAAAGCTATTGCGATTATTACTACTATTCCCTGATAACTATAGAGATTGGCATAAACGCTGTCGACAAATATTCCAAGCCTGTCGGCAATACACATTTTTTCAAAATATCCGAAAAGAAGTAAAATGACACCCTTTTCAAGATTGCGAAAGCTCTTTGTCCCGTCTTCTTTTAACTGTTTAAGTAAATTATCGGTTCTATCAATAGGGCCGGTGAGCATTTCCGGAAAAAAAGAGATGTAGGCAAAAAACCTCAAAAAATTGCTTTCGGTTTCTGTCTTACCCTTATATACATCCGCCAAATATCCTATAGACTTGAATGTAAAGTAGGAAATGCCCAGAGGCACCACAATAGAAAACTCATGACTGTAAGCGCCACCCTTTATTATTGAAGCAGCACGATCTATAATATTCAGGCCGAAGTTAAGATATTTACACACCAATAATGGAAGAAGTGCAGATACAACAGCAACTATAACTACAAGCCTGCTTTTTTTCTTTTGAAAAGCACGACCTATAGTGTACACAAACATAATATATATAAGTAAAAAGAACGCAAGACGAACGCTGTATAATGCATAGAAACCAAGAGACGCTGCTGCTATAAGCACAGTCCTTGCTTTCCTTGGCAATATATAATATAAAAGACATATTAATAGGAAAAATCCTAAAAAACCAAAGGAATTGAAGGTCATTGTCACACTCCGTACTGCCGGTTGGCTAAAAACTGCCGTTAATTGCTGCATTTCCAATGTATAATCGGCCCCCAAAAGGACCTTAACCAAGCAATTATTATATCATAATAAATAGCAATAAAAAACCTTCGTAAAAAACCTTTTAAATTCCAATAATTTTTTATTGACACTTTACACATTTTATCGTAGAATAACTTTTGCGTCACGGGCGCCAAGCCCTTTTCGGGGTGTGGCTCAGCTTGGTAGAGCACCTGGTTTGGGACCAGGGGGTCGCAGGTTCGAATCCTGTCACCCCGACGCATAATTTAATAAGCGGGTGTAGTTCAATGGTAGAACACCAGCCTTCCAAGCTGGATACGTGGGTTC
>JAKSRT010000082.1 GCA_024403485.1 Lachnospiraceae bacterium | reverse complement strand
ATTAAGAGACAGATTACCTGGGATCTTGACGGTGTAACCGCTGATCAGGTTAAGGAACTTGTTATTGCATACGAACCCATCTGGGCTATCGGTACCGGTGAGACCGCTACTGCTGACCAGGCTGAAGAGGTTTGTGCAATGATTCGTGCTACCATTGCTGAAATGTACGATGCTCCTACTGCAGAAGCTGTACGTATCCAGTATGGCGGTTCCATGAACGCTTCCAACGCAGCTGAACTTCTTTCCAAGCCCAACATTGATGGTGGACTTATCGGCGGTGCTGCATTAAAGCCTGATTTTGGTAAGATTGTCAACGCATAAGTGTTAACCCGCATCCGTCAGTGATTGCTTGCAATCATGAAAGACTGCGTGATTTATCACGCATCGTAAACGAATAACGCCGGTAATTTCTTAATAGTTAGCCTTTGGTGAAAAACTATGCCGGTATATGCAATTTATTATGTTTTATTTTATGAAATGATAAGGAGAATCTCTTTTGCAAAATTTGCATAGGAGATTCTTTTTTTTGGCTTTGAATATATCTGCTTCGCCTTTTGAAACGGTGTACTCAATTTTACTGAAATGCATTAAGAACATAGGGATGAACCGTAACTTAAAGGATAATATGTGTAATCGGGAAGATTTATCCGGGAAGTTTGACTGAAAAATGTCCTTTGAGCAATTTTTTGTGAAGGTCATTTGGCGAAAATATGAAATGGATATTGAATTTGATATAAGGATATGCAATTTGGTGAAGGTGAAGATATATGATAATATATATATGGTTGAAAAGACATAATATAACCGAATATACCACGATATGCTATAATATCATTGCATTAATTGATATATAAAATGGTATATATCTAATGGGTAAAGAAAGGAAATGCCAGATGAACGTATTAACTTTGCGATATGCGGTTGAGGTTGAAAGAGCCGGCTCAATTTCGAAGGCGGCAGCCTCTCTATATGTTGCACAGCCAAATCTGAGTAAAGCAATAAAGGATTTGGAGACAGAAATAGGCTATGGCATTTTTTCACGGACTTCATCAGGAGTTAAGGTTACCGATAAGGGAGAACTGTTCCTGTATCATGCGAAAAAGATACTTGAGCAGATGGGAGAAATAGAAAAGATTGCAGGACAGCAGGCTTTGCCTGACAGACGTATAAAAATTTCTATTCCGCGAGGGAGTTATATCGCTAATGGTTTTACCGAATTTGTATCCAAACTTAATATGGGTGACAAGCTTGAAATAACTCTTAATGAGACGAACGCTTTACAAACGATTGAAAATGTTGCGGACAGAGGCTACAACATGGGAATTATCAGGTATCCGGTTTCGGAAGAATCGTTTTTTATAAACAGTCTGCGGAATAATAATCTGACAAGTGAAACGATATGGGAGTTTGATTATGTGCTGGTAATGAGTGCATCTCATCCACTGGCAGAAAAGGAAGAGATTGTTCCGGAGGATTTGATACCGTATGTAAAGATTACTCACGGAGACATTGAAATACCCGGTGGACATTTTTTCAAAGATGCCGGGGCTGACGGGCAGATCAGTGAGAAAGTAATCTATGTATATGAAAGAGGCTCACAATTTGATTTGCTGGCAAATGTGCCTGATACTTATATGTGGGTATCCCCCATACCGGTAAGCTATCTTGAGAAAAACAATCTTGTTCAGCGTGCATGCAAGTCTGCTCATAATAAATACAAGGATGTTTTGATTTACAGAAACGACTATGAGCTAAGCGAAACGGACCGGCTGTTTCAAAAGAAATTGTACGAGTCGAAAGTAGAGGTATCTACACAAAAATATATATAGCGATATATATAAATATAAATAACGCAAAAACAGTTGGGCTATATGGAAATGATATGGCACGGCTGTTTTTTTATATTATCCGGATGCTGCTTCAAATGGTAAAATTCCCCCGAATATCAATACTTAATATGGGCGGTGTATGAAGGTGACAAATACAATTTCTCAGGTGATGGAACAATATTCCACAAACATAGTAAAAAAAGCGGAGTATTCAGCATGGGGATTGTTTGCAAGAGCAATACTGGCCGGAGCTATGATTGCCTTTGGAGCAGAGGCTTCAAATGTGGCGGCACACGGTATAGCTGATGTGGGTTTGGCAAGAACAGTAGCCGGAGTAGTTTTCCCAATCGGATTGATGATGGTTATTCTGATGGGAGCAGAGCTTTTTACCGGTGATTGTATGCTTGTTATAGGTGTTACTGAAAAAATTATCAGCCTACGGAAGCTTATTGTGATGTTGGTTACAATATGGATTGGCAACTTTGCGGGAGGAGCACTGATTTCCGCGTTAACATATTTTTCCAACCAGTTTAATTATTCCGGAGGTGGACTTGGAGCATATACAATTAAGGTTGCAGTCGGGAAAACAGGTCTGTCATTCGGAACTGCATTTGTCTCCGGCATTCTTTGCAACATTTTAGTCTGTGCCGCTGTGTTGATGGCAATGTGTGCGACTGATGTTGCCGGAAAAATATTAGCATCTTTCTTTATTATTTTTGCTTTTGTCATTTCCGGATTTGAACACTGCGTAGCGAATATGTATTACATAACTGCAGGCTTAATCTGCAAGTTGAACCCGGATTATGTGAGTGTCTCAATGGGAAAATATGGGTTAACCGAAGCACAGCTTGCCTCTTTGAATATAAAGACATTTTTGATAAATAATCTTGTACCTGTAACACTCGGAAATATTGTGGGAGGGGCATTACTGGTAGGAATTCCGCTGTACTACATAAATGTTGGCAGAAAAAAGCATTAATCAGAAGGCTTCTAATTTACTAATCAACAAGGATTTGTTTATTCGAAAGGAGAGGATAAGAATATGTACTATGTATTTGCGGGCGGTATTGTATTATTGATTGAAATTGCGGTAGTGATGGGAATATGCGGAGTTTTTTACATGATTGATCGGCATTCAAAGAAGAATGTGTAAAAAATATGTTTTATTTTATCATACGTTGACTACTCAGAAGTGAGGATGAATATTGGTTGAAATAAAGGGTTTTCCTGCGATAATGCGGGAAAACTTTTTTGCGTGTGGAAAAGGATTGAGAAACCAATTAATGCGTAAGCAGTATATGTGTTCAAAAGAAGTATTTGTGTTTCGTTGAGGTGGAAGAGAATAATAGCTCGTATCTGAAAGGCAATGCTGACAGCAACGGTAAGCCGGATTTCATAATTGTGAGGGTTTAAGGAAAAGCTAAGGGATGTTGGAATGTATAATTGTGAGGTGTTGCAGAGGGCTATGGGATGCTGGCTTTCATAATTGAAAGCATTGAAAATATAATAGAAAACAAAGCAGAAAATATTATAGATAATCTAGCCGAAAATATAACAGAAAAGGTTTACATAACAACACGATGCCGAAAAATGTGGCAGATGGGTTTACATAATGTTGGGATGACCAAGAATATTTTGATAAAAATAATATAGACAAATATTTATAGGTGATTACTTATTATAAAAATGGATTTTGAAAGAATATTATCGGCAAAATGGTTTACATAACAATGATGCAAGGCAAATTTCAAGTTCATGCTGGATGGCAATTTGAAAAACAAAGTTTACATAATAGCGAAAATCGCATATAAAAATAGTTTTTTTCAATTTTTATAGAAAAAGAAGGTTTGGGACTGCTAAGTCACGATGTGAATCTTTGAAGTTTTTTACTTTTATTATGTCTGCAAATATTGTAGAATTTATTTTATCTATGTGAGAGGAGTGTTCACCATGGAAAATGCTAAACTTATATATGATAATCCTTTAGCATCCGAAAAGGATATTGAGGGGTTTGTTCTTGAAGGAAAGGCAAATATAAGCTTTGAGCAGGGCGTTATGCGGCTTGAGAATGCTATGGCTGCGGAAAACGGACAGAAGGCAAATTATGTTTTGTGGTGTCCGGAGAATTTTCCTGAAAATGTGATTATTACCTGGGAGTTTAAGCCTGTAAGAGAGCCGGGACTTGCGATTATGTTTTTCGCGGCACAGGGAATCAATGGAGAGGATTTGTTTGATAAAAATCTTCAGCCAAGAACTGGTGAATATCCCTTATATCACCATGGGGACATTAATGCATTTCATGTATCCTATTTCCGTCGAAAAGAGCCTGATGAGAGAGCTTTTCATACCTGCAATTTACGAAAGAGTTACGGTTTTTATCTGGTTACTCAGGGGGGAGATCCAATACCTGATGCGGATGATTGCGTAGACTTTTACAGACTGATGGTAAAAAAGCAGGGAAATATCGTAACATTTTCTGTAAATGAGCTTGAGGTCTTTAGATTTGAGGACGACGGCGTAAGCTACGGCCCCCTGTTAAAGGGTGGAAAGATTGGCTTCAGACAGCTGGCGCCGATGATCGGAGATTACAGAAACCTGAAGGTATACAGTATATAAATGACAATGAAAGACACAGCAAAAAAGAGAAAAATTCCATACAGAGTAGTTCTGCTGATGAGTCTGTTTTTTCTTGTGGTGGTTTTTGTATTTCTGTTTACTGTAATCACCATTTCTGATTACAGAAGAGAAAGCAGAGAAATTGCTAAAAGAGAAGCGGAATATACTGCGGAAAGAATAGTAAGCCAGGTGGACGAGCGCTTTGATAACCTGTGGCAGTACTATCTTAAGACAATTTCCGGCAGTGCCATGAACTACGCTCTTGAAAACGACCTGGAATATCAGGATATAGACCACTATCTGGAAGTTCAGGAGCTTTTGGCGGATTCTAAGATTTTCGGAGAATACATAAACGGATATACCTTTATCAATTTCAATACCAGGAAGGTCATCAGCAACAAGGGTATGTTTTCCTTTGTGGATATGAAAAACAAGCCTTTTTTGAACGAACTGATGACTATGAACAACGAAAAGCTTGATAAAAATTACTGGTATTATGATAACGTGACGGAACCGGTTGCAAAAACCAGCAGGGATTACAGGCTTACTGCAGAGACCAGAGGTATAGATATCGTAATGAAGCTTCCGAATCAGACTCCGAGAGCCTACGGACTTCTCATTGTCAATATCAATGAGTCTGTCTGGCAGGGGTGGATCAATGCTTTGGTAAGCGATTACGAACAGGTTGTTGTAACAGATAAAAACGGCAAATTGATTTACGCCACAGACAAATCTTTGGCGGATGCTTTTCAAACCGGTGATAAATTCCATGATGCGGAATCCCTTCAGGATGAAGACGGAAGAAGCTATATGATTCATGGAGTGACCTCCAATGTTATGTCGTGGAGATATTACGTTCTGCGGGATATTAACTACGGTGTAAAAAACATATCAAGGCTGAATCTGAACAATATGCTGATAATGCTTGCAATTGTCTTGTTCTGTCTGGGACTTGCATTGTATTTTATGTATCTTCCCGTAAAGAATCTTGTAAAGAGCTTCAGAGAGGATGGAAAGGATGAGGCTTCGGGAAGCGATCTTGATTTCCTTGAAAACCGTTACGCGCAGGAAAAGAAAAACAGAAAGCAGCTTGAAGCAAAGGTCAGCAGGGATAGAAAGAAGATTCAGGAATTGTTCGAACTCCGTCTTATAAGAGGTGAGGTTAAGAACGATGATGAATGGAATGACTATTTCCAGGGTCTGGCAATAAAGAAGTGCAAATATTATGCCACTGCGGTTATGGTTTTGAACCTTAAGGGGGAGCTGGATACAAAGGATAATATCAGTGAGGATGCTCTTTGCTTAAAAATCGTTGAAAATCTTCCAGAGTACTTAAACAGCCTAACCTGGATGCCTTTAGTGTACAATGCCTGCACAATGTTCTGTATTTTCGGTGAAGATGACGAAGGCGCTTTGCTTGAAAAAATCATGGATTTTCATTCCGGAATGCAGAAGCATGTTGACGGAGTGTACGGCAATAAGATAATCATGGGTGTCAGTGCCACACATACTGATTACCGGCATATTTATGCTGCCTACAGAGAGAGCGTAAATGCACTCACAATGGAAACGGTAAAGGATGAGGACGAATGCAGGTTCTATCTCTTAAAAATGACTGAAAGAGTAGAAGCCTTCGACCCTTCCTTCGAGGAAAATATTAAGGTTGCGGTGAAGGCCTCCGACAAGGAACAGTGTTATGTCTGCATAGATAATTTCCACAATTACTTAAAGACACTTTCTTCAATGGATGATATTTACTATGTTATCCTTCGGATGATAAATGCAATTCTTGAGGCGGCAAAAAGTGTTGGTTTGGAATATAAGATTGTCTTTCCCAACGGGTTAAGGGTTATTTACAGGGATATGCTTGCTGCGGTTGAGCCAAGCTTTGTGCGAAGATATTTAAAATACGCCCTGATTGATCCGATTCTTTTGGCCAGAAGCGAAAAACTTGAAGATAATACCAAGGTGGTAATGGAAAGACTTGAAAAGCTGATAGATGATACGGAGGGTGCAATCAGTCTTACGGAATGTGCGGCGAAGCTGGATGTTCATCCCACATACATCTGGAAGGTGCTTAAAATGGAAAGGGGTATGGCCTTTGGCGAGTTTATTGAGTTTGTAAAGCTCAAGAAGGCAAAGGAGCTGCTGCTTAGAACCAGTTTGTCTGTTAACGATATTTCCGACCGTTTGGGTTATGCCAATCCCCAAGCCTTTACCAGACTTTTTACAAAGGAAACCGGTTTGTCGCCGGCTAAATTCAGAAAACTGTATTAATTCATGAAAGCGGGTATTGAGTGAGAAGAAGAACTATATTATCAGGGGTTATTATGCTGCTTGCCACGGCAGTGTTGCTTTGTGGCTGTTCAAAGGATGATCAGTCCGGAACTAATGAAAATAAAGACCGATACACTGTAACATTCTCCTTAATTGATTTGTACGGTGAAGAAAGAAACAATAACGGAGACAACAGTGATAGAATTCTCAAAATGATTGGGGATTATTGTGACGTCAATGTAAAGCCTGTGTGGGTTCCTAATGATACGCTTGCCGACAGAAATTCAAACTACCTTTTGTCGCCGGGACAGTCGCCTGACATTGTATCCTGGGGGGGAACCATCACAGGAGAGGTAATCTCTGCTGCAAAGGTGGGAGCTTTTGTTGACTTAAACGATTATGTATGGGACGTAGAAAAGTATCCCAATCTGGCCGGCATGAGCAAGGATGTTGCGGCAAATCTTACGGTAAACGGTAAGCTTATAGGAATACCGAGAACAAGAGTAATAGGCCGTGAAGGTTTATCCTACAGACAGGACTGGGCTGAAAAGCTGGGGGTTACACTTCCGGAAAATGCCACACCCGAGGATGTTTATAAAATGCTTTATGCCTTTACCTATCAGGACCCGGACGGAAACGGTATTGATGATACAATTGGCATGGAAATGACCAGCTATACAGGAGTTTTCGATATTATTCAGACCTGGTTTGGCTGTGGAAACGGCTGGCAGTTTGTGGACGGCAGACTTATGCCTGTATGGACTACGGATGAATATTTCGAGGCAGTGGATTATATAAAAAGACTGTATGATGAAGGGCTGATGCCAAAGGATTTTGCCTTAAGACCAACGGATACCTGGTCAAACGGATGTAAATCCGGAGAAAACGGCGTGTTTATTGATGTTTTAGACGGCGGCAAAAGAATATGGCAGTTTTTTGAGGCGGAGGAAAGCTTTACCCCTTCTGTTATTGATAATACAAAGGCTGCCGAAATGGTGTTATACGGAGCCGTTAACGGCAGAACCCTTGCAACGGCAGGGTATAACGGATTCTTTACCTTATCAGCTGCTACGCTTGATACTCCGGAGAAGATTGAGGCGGCTTTGAGGCTGCTGGATAAATTAAATGACAGAGAAATGCTTATTTTAACCCAGTACGGTATCGAGGGAATCCATTATGTAATGGACGGAGAGTTGCTGGTTGATACTGATAAAAATGACAGTTCTCTTTCAGGAGATTATCTTGGATTAAATCAGATGCTTCCCTATCTTCCCTCCACTGAAGCAGCGGTAGTTCCTGTTTTGGAGGATAAGTTCTCAAAGGCGCAGAATGAAGCCTATACAAAGGCCTCACATTATGCAATATCAAACCCGGCACTTGCTTATCTGGTACAATCCGGAACCTACGCTCTTGAGGGAGACGGCTTTGACAAAAATATACAGAATTTAAGAAATAAATATATTTGCGGTGCTATTACAAAAGAAGAATTTGTTTCAGCACTTCACAAGGTTCGTACCGATGGTTACGACCAGATTATTATTGAAGTCAATAATGCATATAACGCTAAATAATAAAACGCCCCGGAGTGACCGGCAATGTCATTAAGTTAACATTGTGAAAGAGGCGGACTAAATGGAAATTAGCA
>JAKSRT010000081.1 GCA_024403485.1 Lachnospiraceae bacterium | reverse complement strand
GAAAATAGATTAATATTTCATTTCGCTTGTAAAGTAAGGAGAAGTTATGGCTGAATTGAAAAAGAAATCAAAATTAACAAGAAGGACTAAAAGAACCATAAGAAAGTCCATTGCCGGGGTATGTATGGTCAGCTCAATTATTGTAGCTGCGGTTCCTGCAACACCTACAAAGGCTTATGTATCTCCGGGTACTGCTACGGCTACAACATATACATACGGAGTAGAAGCAACCGACAGTACAGACCTTTCATATTACGATCATGGACTGTCCGGAGTTCAGCTTGATAAATATAATAATGCTTCTTACCCTACTTTCGGATATTCTGATGAGACTGATTTGCTGAAAACATATATGGTTCGACAGCTTACAGACGGTTCTTTTGACTATAACTGGCAGTTTAAAGTATATGAGCAGAATGTAAACGGAAGTCCTTATGCGGTTGTATGTAAGTACAATGATACATATGCATCAGGCACGGTTTCAATTGAAGCGTCCATTCCGCTTGAATATAACATTGTTGAGAAAGATTTCTTTAAGTCATTTACCGATGCGCATCAGGCTGCAAAGGCTGCAAATCAGGAGTATGCATCAATTCCCAAACTTGCAGGCGGAACTTATACTACTCATGATATTCACTCTAAGAGTAAGTTCACAATGCCCAATATTGATTCTTCTCGTGAAGACAATAATCTTGAGGATGATTATTGGATTAAGCGTTATTTTAATGTTCAGTACAATGCATATAAGCTTAAGTACAATGATTGGATAGAAGATTTAAACAAGTTTAATCAGTTTGTTACTGCTATGGAAGCCTACAATATTCAGAAGGCTGCTTATGATAATTATATTGCAGATCCTGAAAACAATGAGTTTGCAGAAGCACCGCTCCTTCCTGCTAAACCTTCCTACAGTACAAGCAATACATACCCTGCGGCTGCTATGACGGCAGTGGGAAGCCCTGTTTCTCAAGATGTTTATAATCCCACAAGCTATTGCCCTTCGCTTGAATGTTGGGTTAGTGATATGGACCAGACTAAAACAGGTTTATACCGCTATTTCTGCGTAGTTCATCCGGATTACTATGAGCTTCTTTCTGTAGACGAATATATTCTTGATGAAGTAAAGGATTCAAGAACAGGCACAAGCGGACTTAATAACCAATATGTGTATATGCCTCGTGGAACGGCAAATGCTTCATTTAGTTCTTCATCAAAGAATGACGCATATGGTTTTAGAATTACCGGACTCACATCCGTAATCGGAATCGGTGCACACGCTTTTGAAGGAACCACCAACGTTACCGAACTTAATCTTGCCGGTGAAGTAAAATATATCGGTGACTATGCGTTTTATAGTTCATTTGTAAATAAAGTTACCTTCTCCAACATTCAGGATATAGGAAACAGAGCATTTAAAGATTGCACAAAGCTTACTTCCATTAATATTTCGGATACTACCGTAAATATCGGTACGGAAGCGTTTTATGGTTGTAACGTTCTTACAAGTGCGGCTCTTTCGCAGTCAATTTCCTATATTGGACCGGGAGCCTTTGCAAACTGTACAAAGCTTACAAATCTTGATTTGAGTGCAATTAATCAAGCTTGTAATATTAGTGACTTTGCTTTCTTTAACGATATTTCACTGGCAACCGTCAACATGTCAGATAATATCGCAAGACTCGGTGAAGGATGTTTTGCCTGCACCATGGGTGTATCCGGCAACCTGCTTAACTTTAAATTTCCTGATCACATCAGTAATAAAGTAACTGAAAAAATGCCCGGTGGCTCAGTTGTAGATAGAGACCCTATTGGTAATTTTGTTCTTGCGGGACGTACAAATTTACAGCATGTTACAATGCCGTCGGATTATGGTAAAAATACAGCGGTAGAACTTCCTTACGGTGTATTCTTTAATGACATTGCGTTACTTGATGTTACCTTCCCGGATCAGGGCGGATCATGCGGATATGTTACATTCGGTAAATATGATGATGGCACTACCAAGAGAACCATTTTTGATACAATCCAGACGAAAGATTTCTGCGTTTACGGTCCTGAAAAGGATTTGGCAGGTAATATTGCATCACCCAGAAAATCAACCTGGGGACTTAAGAGTGCTTTAGGAAATGATGTTCCTTATATTTATAAAGATACATCGGGAGACGAGCAGGTAGAAATATCAAACGGTCAGTATATTCTTATCATTGATGAGAATGGTGTGCTTCAGTCTTGTACATATGCTACCAATGAAATGAGAGACGATGCTCAGACAAATGGGCTCGATCTTGTAATTCCGGAGACTGTAGGAGATACCCCTGTTACAGGTATTGCAACCGATTGCTTCTCCGATCCTGAAATCCATGATTATATTAAGACATTAAAGATTTCCGATAATACAATTTCCGAAATTGCGCCCGAATCATTTAAGGGATGCAGTCTGCTTGAATCAGTAAGCATCGGTAATTCGGTTACAAAAATCGGAGCTTCGGCATTTGAAAATTGTCCTAAGCTTACATATGTAAATTTTGAAACTCCTACAGCCGGATACAGTGCATTCCCGGTTGAAAATCTTGGGGACAAGGCTTTCAGCACAGGCTCTCCTAAACTTACATTTGAGGGTGATATTAATGAACAGTACGGTCCTTTTGTATGGGCAACAGACCCCTCAAACTATGTAAATGAAACTGAAGGCACAAGAGTATGCTACAAGACCGGTTGGCCTTATAACTTAAAGGTAATTGTTGATAACAGAAACGGTTTGCCTACGCTTGTTGATTATCCTCATTACGAACAACTTAACAAGCTTTCACAAACGGCAGGAGACAAAACCACTGTAGACTTTTCGGACGGCTCATCAACAGTTGTTGATACAGACTTGATTACACGATATGAGCACCTCGGGGAAGAAATAGTAGATCCTGTTACAGGTGCGGTAGTATATACATATATTCTTTCTCTTGACGAAGAAAAACTTGTTAATGCTACATTAAACATAGATGTTCCCAGCGGAATTAAATCCATCGACGCTAAGGGTTATATGAATAATACTTCAAAACTTGCCGAAGGAGTTTCTGCAACAGCATCTAACTCAAGCAATGTTTCAAAGTATTTGACTGCCCCTGACGATCCAATTAATCATCCCGAAGATATTACGGGTGATAATTACGTAACATACAAAAAGTATGGCTTGTTTAACGGATATTACGGTCCGCATACAGGCACCGACGGTGACAGAGAATATGAATCAGGCAATCCCAGTGAAAAGCTTGATCTTGGAAATGACAGAATTACATCAGTTAACTTAAATTCCGTTGAATATATTCCGGATTATTGTTTCCAAAGCTGCGAAAGATTGGCGAGTCTCAATTTAGGTTCTGCATTAAAGGAACTGGGTACGGCTCCTTTCACCGGCTGTAGTATTTTAAGCTCAGTCGGAAGCGGTACTGACCAGTTTGTTTGCTATAACGGAATTGTATATTCAAAGAATCCTGACGGAACATACGAACTTGTTGAGGTATTGTCCGCAAGAGGCAATCTTGTAGGTAGTCAGAAGGTTAAACCCAGTGACGAGGATCCTTATCTTTCAGGTGTTTCCAACATAAGAGACGGTGCATTTGAAGATTGCGATTATATTACGGGTGTAGATTTGAGAGGCGTCGAGGATCTTGATGAGATTCCCAATGATTGCTTTAAGAATTGCGATAAATTGAATCAGGTTATTCTACCTGAAAATATTACAGCTATCGGTCATGATGCTTTCCTTGGAACCATGAATGGTATTGAACTTGTGGTTTATGGTCGAGAAGTATATCTTCCTAAAGATGCGTTTGGCGATGCCAGCGAAGATCCTACTTCTTTCAGAGTTATTTCTTACAAAGATTCTGCTGTAAGAAAAGCAGCAAGAGATATAGGCGCGGATGTTTCGGAAGTTCTTGATGACACCGTAAAGGTTCAATTTATAGACTATGACGGTAAGGAATTATCCAAACTAATTTATGTGGTTGTTGGCGAAAGCCTTAAGCTTGAAGATATTCCTGCGGATCCCGTAAGACCCGGGCATAAGTTTACCGGATGGAATAAGCCGTTAACCAATATTACTGAAGACACAATTATTGTTGCCACCTATGTGCAGGATGAAAATGTGGATCCCGAAAATCCGGATAATCCGGACGATCCCACAAATCCGGATAATCCCAATAACCCGGATAATCCTAATAATCCGGACAATCCTAACAACCCGAATAATCCTAACAATCCAGGTGGTGGAGATAACCCCGGTGGAAATAACAATTCCACCATGTACACATTAACCGTTAATAACGGTAACGGATCAGGAAGCTATGCAGCAGGAGCGGTAGTTATTATCTCATGTACAAATCCTCCCAGCGGACAAAGCTTTGATAAATGGGTACCTGCCACAGATGATTTGGGCATAGCCAGTGTAACGGTTGCTGCAACAACTATGACAATGCCTGCACATAATGCCGAAGTCTCTGCTACATTTAAACCCGCAGGAACATCCGGAAACGGTAACGGTTCAAATGGTGGAAGCAATAACGGCGGATCAAACAGCGGCTCAAACGGTGGAACAAATAACAATAATACAGCCGGAAACGGAAACCAGGGTAATACAATTGTTATTTCAAAACCCGGAATTTCAAATACCGGAATTTCATCGGCAACCGTAAATGGTTCAACAGATAATTATGTTATTAGAATTACAGAGTCGCCTGTAGCTACTCAGGCAGTAGAAAAGGCTCTTACCAACGAATACGGAAACCTTGACAACATTAAGTACAGTGCAATGGATATCAGTCTTTATGATTCAACCGGATCTACAAAGATTACCGATACTACAGGACTTAGTATTACAATTACAATTCCGATTCCCGATGCACTTACATCTTATGCGGGTAATAATAAAGTGGCAGGCGTAGTGAACGAAAGACTTGATAAGCTGACTCCAAAGTTTACTACCATTGACGGTGTTCCATGCGTAACATTTACTGCTACACACTTCTCACCTTATACGATTTATGTTGACACAGGTAACCTTACAGCAGGTACAACACTTGATGAAACTCCTAAGACCGGAGATTTCCAGCCTAAGTGGTTATTATCAATCGGACTTGCAGCATTAAGTATTGCATTATTCTTTAAGAAGGATAGGAGACCTGCAAAGAAGGCTCTTTCTGTTTAAAAGATTATTATGACAAAAAAAGTAATCCGAAAAATAATTGGTGCACTTTTAATCGTATCTGCTCTGGTGGTATACATCATACCTTCAGAGCAGGTCGATGCGGTAACGGCATCAACCACCGACTTTGAGTTGGATGGAACTACATTGGTTAAATATTCAGGCACGGCATCCACCGTGTCTGTTCCTGCTAATGTAAAAGTAATTGATAATGAAGCATTTTCGGATAACTCAAATATTACAAAAATATCTCTTCCCGATTCAGTGGAAGAAATTCGTTATGCCGCTTTTTCAGGCTGCAACAACCTTTCTGAGATAACAATTCCGGATGGGGTTGAAACAATTGGTACAGCGGCATTTTGCAATTGTTCAAATCTGACCAAAGTCTCAATCGGTTCCGGACTTAAGAAGCTTGGAAACGGTGTGTTCACAGGCTGCGAAAAACTTGAAAAGGTTGAATTCAATAATCCCAGATTTGTATGTAAAGATTCGGCTATATACGATAAGGATTATGAGCGGCTCTATCAGGTGCTTCCGGGGAAAAAAGAACATGCTTTTTCTATGGCAAACACTGTTAACAGGATAATGCCCTATTCTTTTTATGGATTGAGTAATTTAAATGCGGTTACGATTTCCCCTAATATTATGGAAGTTCCGGCATACTCTTTTTCAAACTGTACAGGCCTTTCGGAGGTTTATATTCCATATTCTGTTAAAAATATAGATGCTAAAGCATTTGAAAACTGCGTAAATCTCGGAAATGTAAAAATACCTGAAAGTGTAACCTATATCCATGATACGGCTTTCGACGGATGTCCGAGACTTGATGTGGAAGCACCGGAGTTTTCATATGCAAAGCGATGGTTCGATTCTATGGACAGAAGCCAGGTGGCTATAATAGATTCAGAAGAAAATTTAGTTGATGACAGCGATTTGGACAGTGAGAATTCGATTGATGAAACTCCAAACGAAGAACCCAACCCGAGTGAATACGCAGAACCCGATAAGCAGGAACCAACAAATAAACCTAATACAATCGAAGATATTGCCAATTCTTACGTTTCTTCGGAGGGCTTAATCGGAGAAACCATAATAGTAGGAAGAAAAGCGGTAGTATTTATAAAAAATGATGCACAGACAGTTGTAAGTGGTTCCAGCGGCTTTAATAATAATACTTCCGGAATATCATCCGACTCGTCATTGGCTGAAATAGTAGAGACTTTACCGATAGAAACTAACGGAAAAGGTGTTTCGCTTCCCAAATTCGCTGAAGTAAACAATGTTATAGCTAGTAAAGCTTATTACGACGATTTATCGCTCACAAATTATACTTTTGATGAAGGAATAACAAAAATAGGCGATTTTTCTTTTGCCCGGTCTGCATTAAAAACGATAGAAATTCCTGCCGGAGTAACTGATATAGGATATGGCGCGTTTTATCATTGTGATGATTTATCAAATATTACAATACCATCTACGGTTGTAAATATTGAACCTGCGGCATTTTCAAAAACCAGAATGATGGAAAATTGGTTTAATTACGGAAGCGGGGATTACTTTATTTGCGGTGATGGTATTTTAGTGGCATATCGCGGTAAAGATTCAAAAATCAATATTCCGGAAGGAGTTAAGCAGATTGGCCCCGAAGCGTTTAAAGATCATAAGGGTATTGTTGATGTGTCATTGCCGGATTCTCTCTGGCGAATATGTGAAGAAGCCTTCAGCGGATGTTCCAATTTAAAGAAGGTTACAGGAGGAGTCAATCTTTCTGTTATTGAAGACAGAGCCTTTTGGGGATGTCCCCTTGATTCCGTAAGGGTTGTGGATTCAGTTAAAGAAATTGGTATGGGAGCCTTTAATTATGATATAACCAATGCTCCCGATGAAAACAGAGCGGTAGTATTTTTGGGAGACGACTTACCATTCGTTACCTATAATGATACCACCACGAGGCTCTCTAATGAGAATTTTAGGGTAGATGCTCTTGCAGGCTGCAAGGTTGCTATTGTTAATTCTGAATCGACAGAAAGAGTCGGTACTGTTCTGGACCGTTCCGTGGCAGGCTTTTCAGGGCTTGTTTGTACAATCTCTGAGGAAAATAATGAATATTTTAATGGAAGATTAAATATAATTGACTGTACACTGTCACCTGCTGAAGCGGAATTGTTTACCGTTCCCGAAACTATGATTGTTTTCGGTAAAGGCTATAACTTTAATATGAGTCAGCTGTCTTCGGTGCTTGAAATGGCAAAGGCAGGTAGTTTCGAACAGGGAGACTCATCGGAAGAATATACGGGTATTTCGGCATATTTCGATGGTTCTCAAAAAGAGTATGAATTATTTATTGACAGTGATGCTACTCCGAATGCTGATATCGTGACAGCATATAAAACTATTTATGCCGAGAATGTTCCGGCTAATTTGTGCACATATGATATAGCTTTAAAAGAAAAAGATAATGCTGTTTTGTTATCTAAATTTGGAAAGCAAAAACTTAATGTGGCATTGTCGCTGCCAAGTAATATGCCATCAAATAATCTCCATGTTATATGTCTTGATGAGGACAAGCAGCTGGAGGACATTCCGTATAAAGTAGTCAGTGATAACGGAAAGTTATATGTTTCTTTTGATATTTCACATACCGGAAAGTATGGATTATATTCATTTAATTCCGGTGAAGTTTCAAAATACAATTTGGATGAGTCTCCGGAAACAGGAGATGGTGTACATCCCAAAACTGTACTGAGCATAGGATTACTGTTAGCCGGTATAGCCTTAATATTAGCGAAAAAGAAGACCCCCATAGCCTAAAAGAGGTTTTGGGGGTTGACTTATGCATTATTATTGTATACAATAATACACAATCTAAAATTGTTTTTGGAGGTGTATTATGGATTATAATGAATCACTTGTAAATGAAGCTCCGGATATGTTTTCAAATCGTCCGGTTTCAATGAACGAAAAAAATAATCTTCTTCAGATAGAAGAACATATGTATATTCTTGATGACGTTAAGAAACCCAACGTTTTCAGAAATATGTTTCCTTATTCAGAAATTCCGAAGATTCCCTTCAACGATCGTATTGTTCCGCATAACATGCCAAAGGATATTTGGATTACCGATACCACATTCAGAGACGGTCAGCAGTCCAGAGCCCCTTATACCACAGAACAGATTGTTACCATTTATGACTATCTGCACAGACTGGGTGGACCTAACGGAATGATCAGAGCCAGCGAATTCTTCTTATATTCAAAGAAGGATCGTGATGCCGTTTATAAATGTATGGAAAGAGGCTACAAGTTCCCTGAAGTAACAAGCTGGATTCGTGCCAGTAAGGAAGACTTTAAGCTTGTTAAGGAAATCGGTATGAAGGAAACCGGTATTCTTGTAAGCTGTTCGGATTATCATATTTTCCTTAAACTTAAGATGACCAGAAAACAGGCTATGGAGCACTATTTATCTGTAGTTAAGGAATGTCTCGACGAGGGTATTGCAGTAAGATGCCACCTTGAAGATATTACAAGAGCGGATATTTACGGATATGTTGTTCCTTTCTGTCTTGAACTTATGAAATTAATGGACGAATATAAGATTCCGATTAAGATTCGTGCCTGTGACACAATGGGATATGGTGTAAACTTCCCCGGCGCGGTTATTCCCCGTTCTGTACAGGGTATTATTTATGCGATTCACACACATGCAGGTGTTCCTCATGAATTAATTGAATGGCACGGTCATAACGACTTCTATAAGGCTGTATCGAACTCTACAACCGCATGGCTGTATGGCTGTTCGGGTATAAACACTTCTTTATTCGGTATAGGAGAAAGAACAGGTAATACTCCTCTTGAAGCGATGGTATTTGAATATGCGCAGTTAAAGGGCGATTTAAATGGTATGGATACAAGAGTTATTACCGAAATCGCAGAATATTATGAAAAAGAGATAGGCTATCATATTCCCGAAAGAACTCCTTTTGTAGGAAAGAACTTCAATGTTACAAGAGCTGGAGTTCACGCCGACGGACTTCTTAAAAACGAAGAAATCTATAATATTTTTGATACAGAAAAATTCCTTAACAGACCGGTTATCTGCGCTATATCAAACACCTCCGGTCTTGCCGGAATTGCACACTGGATTAATACAAAGTATAAGCTTACAGGCGATAAGGCACTTGATAAGAGCTGTGATCTTGTACATGCAATTAAGGCCTGGGTTGACAGTGAATATGAAGGCGGTCGTGTAACAGTAATGACCGACAATGAGTTAATTGATGCTATTGACAGGTTTTCCAAAGAACTGGGAGTAGATTACTTATGCAAGGATATGATTTAAAACAGGAAGTAACAGATAAGTATTCTTTAAGAGGAAGAGTATTTAATAAAGTAAGGGAAGATATTCTGTCCGGTAAATACAAAGAGAATGATGAACTGAAGGAAATCGCTATCGGCGAGGAACTCGGTGTATCAAGAACTCCTGTCCGGGAAGCGTTCAGACAGTTGGAACTTGAAGGACTCATCCAGATTATCCCCAATAAGGGAGCTTATGTTACCGGAATTACCATGGACGATGTCAAAGACATTTATATGATTCGTTCAAAACTTGAAGGACTGTGCGCAGCCTGGGCATGTGAGAATATATCAAAAGAACAGCTCGAAGAAATGGAAGAGAATATTTATCTGGCTAAATTCCATGCGGAAAAAGGACACTTTGAGCAGATGTCTGAACTGGATTCAAGATTTCATGAAATATTGTATGAAGCATGTGCTTCAAAGATGCTTGAACACCTTTTGAGAGATTTTCATCAGTATGTTCAGAGAGTTCGTAAGAAAACATTGTCAACGGTTGACCGTTCTTTGGCCTCTAATGCCGAAC
>JAKSRT010000080.1 GCA_024403485.1 Lachnospiraceae bacterium | reverse complement strand
TGGGTCCATGGTAGAGGGAGTAGTTGCTATTGCTGATCTTGATGCATATTTCGCAGATAAGTTTACTTTCTCATAAATTTTAGCTATTAGAGGGTTGGTTTGAAATGAACAATATTACTTCTAAGGAACTTAGAAATTCATGGATTAAGTTTTACGAAGAGCGCGGCCATGTTAACTGTGGCGCAGTTTCTTTGGTATCCGACGGTTCAACAGGTGCTATGTTTAACGTTGCAGGCATGCAGCCCATTATGCCTTACTTACTTGGTAAGAAGCATCCTATGGGAACAAGACTCTGCAATGTTCAGGGCTGTGTTAGAACCAACGATATCGACGGAATCGGTGACAAGAGCCACTTAACCTTCTTCGAAATGATGGGTTCATGGAGTCTTGGAGATTACTTCAAGAAAGAAAGATGTCAGTGGAGTTATGAACTCTTAACTGAAGTATTTAAATTTGACAGAGATCATCTTGCAGCTACCGTATTTGAAGGCGATGAAAATGCGCCCAGAGATGAAGAAGGTGCCAAGTACAGAATCGAATCCGGTTTTAAGCCTGAAAACGTATTTTACCTTCCTGCAGAAGATAACTGGTGGGGCCTTGAATACGGTCCCTGCGGTCCTGACTCTGAAATGTTCTTTGTAAAGGATGTTCCTCCCTGCGGACCTAACTGTAAGCCCGGATGTCACTGCGGTAAATACACTGAAATCGGTAACGACGTATTTATGCAGTACGAAAAGCATCAGGACGGACATTTAACTCCTCTTGAAAAGAAAAATGTTGATACCGGTTGGGGACTTGAAAGAAACCTTGCTTTCTTAAACGGTATTGATGATGTATATCGTACAGACCTTTTTGCACCTATTATTGCTTATATTGAATCAGTATCAGGTGTTAAATATGAGTCCGATGAAAAGCTTACAAAGTCCATGAGAATTATTGCCGATCACCTTCGTACGGCGGTTATGCTTATCGGTGATGAAGCAAAGCTTCTTCCCTCCAATGCAGGTGCGGGCTATGTATTAAGAAGACTCATAAGACGTGCTGTAAGACACGGACGTTTACTTTCTTTAAAGACAGCCGATTATCAGAAGATTGCTTCTATTTACGTAGGAGATATCTATGACGATTCATATCCTTTACTTACAAAGAACAAGGATTTCATCTTAAAGGAACTGGAAAAAGAAATTAACCGTTTTGAAGCTACCATTGAAAACGGCTTAAAAGAATACAAGAAGATTTTAGAAGCAAAGAAGGCTGAAAATGCTAAGGTTATCGACGGTAAATCAGCATTCCGTCTTTATGATACCTTTGGTTTCCCTCTTGAGTTAACACTTGAAATGGCTGAAGAAGAAGGCTTAAGCGTTGATGAAGAAGCCTTTGCAAAGTGCATGCAGGAAGCCAAGGAACTGGCAAGAGAAAATGCAGCATTTTCTCAGAAATCAACCGATGAAGACTTGTTCGCTTCGCTTGGCAATGCTGTTACATCTTCATTTGCAGGATATGACACCTTAGCTTTAGAAGAAAAAATTGTGGCTCTTGCCAACAATGAAGCTATGGTTGACAGCTTAAATACAGGTGATGAAGGAATTGTTCTGGTTGCTAAAACACCTTTTTATGCGACTATGGGTGGACAAAAGGGCGACACCGGTGTCATCACTGTAGGCTCTGCAAAGTTTGAAGTGACCGATACAATTAAGCTTCCCGAAGGAAGAATCGGACATATCGGTAAGGTTGTTCAGGGTACAATTAAGAGCGGCGATACTGCCTGCCTTCAGGTTAATGCGGTTACCCGTAGTGCTACCTGTAAGAACCATACAGCAACTCACTTACTTCAGGCTGCTTTGCAGGAAGTTCTTGGTGAGGACGTTCATCAGCAGGGTTCTTATCAGGATACCATGAGAACAAGATTTGACTTTAGCTACGGTCAGGCAATGACTGCCGAAGAAATCGCTAAGGTAGAAGATATTGTAAATGCAAAGATTCTTGAAGCTTTGGATGTTACAACAAATGTAATGACCATCGAAGAAGCTAAGAGCACCGGAGCAATGGCACTGTTTGGAGAAAAGTATGGCGATACCGTAAGAGTGGTATCGGTAGGAGACTTCTCCAAGGAACTTTGCGGTGGTACTCATGTAAAGAATACTTCCGACATTGCTAACTTTAAGATTGTTTCAGAAAGCGGTGTTGCAGCCGGCGTCAGAAGAATTGAAGCACTTACAGGTGCTAATGTTATCGCATACTATAAGAATATTGAAAAAGAACTGATGGAGGCATGTGCTGTTATTAAAACACAGCCTGCAGCATTAAAGGACAGAATCGTTGCATTAACAGGTGAGGTTAAGGCTCTCAATTCAGAAGTTGAATCCTTAAAGGCTAAGGCAGCACAGAACGCAGCCGGTTCCGTACTTGACAATGTTTGCGAAATCAAGGGCGTTAAGGTTCTTGCTGCTAACGTACCCGGAGTTGATATGAATGCTCTCAGAGATTTAGCAGATCAGCTTACAGAAAAAATCGGTGGCGGTGTTGTTGTTCTTGCTTCAGCTGTTGACGGCAAGGTTAACCTTGTTGCCAAGGCAAGCGATGATGCAATGAGCAAGGGCGCACATGCCGGAAATCTTATTAAGGCTATTGCCGGTTTGGTTGGCGGTGGCGGCGGTGGTCGTCCCAATATGGCCCAGGCCGGTGGTAAGAATCCCGATGGTATCGATGCGGCTATTGAAGCAGCTAAGACAACTCTTGAGGGACAGCTTTAATTTTAATCGTCAATATTCTTTCTTTTGCCCACAAAATATTGTTGACGAATTATAAGAATTTGATATAATAACAAATGTGTGTAAACACGAAAAACCTGAATCCGTCATGTCGAGTGATATATACGTGAAGGGACTGAAGGGAGGGAAGTAAGAATATGTCAAGCATTATCGTAAAAGAAAATGAATCCTTAGACAGCGCATTACGTCGTTTTAAGAGAAGCTGCGCAAAGGCAGGTATCCAGCAGGAAATCCGCAAGCGTGAGCACTATGAAAAGCCCAGCGTTAAGCGTAAGAAAAAGTCTGAGGCAGCTAGAAAGCGTAAATATAACTAAAAACTTTGAGCCCTTGGCGAATGTCAAGGGCTTAAATTTTCGAAAGGATACGGTTTGAACATTCTTTTAATTGGGGTGATTATTGCAGTATTGGTGTTCTTTCTGGCGGTGATGATTGTTGATTCCAACCGCTTTGTAACACGCAGATACGAAATAAAAACCGACAAAATAAAAACTGATAAAAGATATGTTTTTGTAAGCGACCTTCACGGAAAAGCGTATGGCAGCAAAGACAATAAAAGGCTTCTTGATGCGATTGGGAAGCTTGAGCCTGATGCGGTTTTGGTGGGCGGAGATATACTTACGGCCTATCCCGGAAATGATTTTTATGTAGCTTCAAACTTTGTAAAAGGTCTTTCCGAAAAATATAAGCTTATTTATGCCGAAGGAAATCATGAATTCAGGGCAAGGATTTTTCCGGATGTATATAAATCCATGCATACCGATTATATTAGGGAAATCGGTGACGCAGGTGTAAAAATATGTGTTAATGAGGCGGTAGAAGACGGCGATGTAATGGTTTACTGTCTTTCTATCGATTATCCCTACTACAAAAGATTTAAACAGTTTCCAATGGATGACAGTTATTTAAATTCTGTTATGGGGGAGGCTGATAAAGATAAATTTTGTGTTCTTTTGGCACACAATCCCGATTACTTTGAACAGTATGCTAAATGGGGAGCGGATTTGACATTGTCCGGTCACGTTCACGGCGGAGTGGTAAGGATTCCTTTCTGGCGCGGCGTTGTATCTCCCATGTGTACTTTCTTTCCAAAGTATGATGGGGGTATGTTTGAAAAATACGGAAATAAGATGATAGTAAGCAGAGGTCTTGGAATGCACACCATTCCCTTTAGAATGTTTAACCCTGCCGAAATCGTTGTTATAGATTTGAAATGTGATGTAAAGGCATAACGTTTGCGACAAAGACGTTATGATAAACAGAAAAGCAATAAGGACAAAGTATGGCACTTTCTTTTAAACTTGAAGTATTTGAAGGACCGCTGGATCTTCTTCTTCATTTAATTGAAAAGAATAAAGTTGATATATACGACATTCCGATTGTTGAAATAACCAATCAGTATCTCGAGTATATTAAGGAAATGCAGACCGAAGACATGAATATCATGAGTGAGTTTCTGGTTATGGCAGCAACTCTTGTTGATATTAAATGTAAAATGCTTTTGCCCAAAGAAGTTGACGAGGAAGGCGTTGAGGAAGATCCCAGAGCAGAACTTGTTCAAAAACTTCTTGAGTACAAGATGTACAAGCATATGGCATTTGAACTTCGTGATATGCAGATTGATGCGGGCATTTCCGTGACCCGAGGCGAAAACCTTCCCGAGGAAGTCAAAAAGCACAGAGATCCCATTGATTACGAAGCTTTGGTCGGTGATATGAATTTGGCCAAACTTCATGAGATTTTTCAGGCCATGATGGCCAGGGAAGAAGAAAAAATCGACCCTATCCGAAGCAAATTCGGCAATGTGGAAAAGGAAGAAGTCGATATGGAAGCCAAAGCGATGTATATCGAGAACTTCATTCTGTCAAATAAGCGTTTTTCTTTCAGAAAACTGCTTGAAAAGCAGCATTCAAAGGCTGAGATAATAGTATCATTCCTGGTTATTCTCGAACTTATGAAGGTGGGTAAGATTTCGGTTGAACAGGAAGATGTTAACGACGATTTGATTATTACTTCTAATGAGGCAAAGTAATGAGTGAAATAAACAAAAAAGCTGCCCTTGAAGCAATTCTTTTTGCAATGGGTGAGTCTGTTGAATTAAAGAAACTGGCTGAAACAATAGAAGAGGATGTGCAGGAAACCAGGAAACTCCTTGAAGAGATTCAGAAGGACTATAAGAGCGGAAAGCACGGAATAGAGCTTCTTGAGCTTGAGGACTCCTATCAGTTTGTTACAAAACCGGATTATTATGATGTTCTTTTGAAAATTGCCAAGACTCCAAAGAAAATGAATCTTACGGATACGGTTATTGAGACGCTTTCGATTATTGCATATAAGCAGCCGATTACAAGACTTGAGATTGAAAATATTCGAGGAGTAAGCTGCGACCATGCGGTTAATAAGCTTCTTGAATATGAGCTTATCGAAGAACTTGGCAGAAAAGATGCTCCCGGTCGTCCCCTTTTGTTCGGTACAACAGAGCAGTTCTTAAGAAGCTTCGGTGTTAAGAGTCTTAAAGACCTGCCCGAGATGAACACACTCCAGATAGAAGAGTTTAAACAGCAGGCGGAGCAGGAAGTTCAGCTGACGCTTAAGATATAGTCGATAATATTCGGCTTAAGAGGCATGTTATTTGACCGTCAAAAGTTAATATGCATAAAAATACACAAAAAAAAGAAATTAAGAGCCGTATTTTCGGCTCTTTTTTTAATGTTATTTTTGTGTATTTTGTTGAAAAAAGGGGTTGATTTATGGTACACTCCAATGTGAATGTGGTTTAGTGCGTGAAAGGCTGTTTTGAGCCGAAAATCACTACTTAATTTAAATATAATTTAATGGAGGTAAACCAAATGAGTACTACTTCAAAAGCGGGACAGAGAATTTTATCTCTTCTCGATGAGAACAGTTTCGTTGAAATCGGTGCAATGGTTACTGCACGTAATACAGATTTCAATTTGAAACAGTCCGACGCTTTATCTGACGGTGTTGTAACCGGTTACGGATTAATCGACGGCAAACTTGTTTATGTGTACAGCCAGGATGCTTCCGTATTAAACGGAACTGTTGGTGAAATGCATGCAAGAAAGATTGCTAATCTTTATGATTTAGCATTAAAGATGGGCGCTCCCATTATCGGACTCCTTGATTCCGCAGGTTTAAGACTTGAGGAGGCTACAGATGCACTTGACGCTATGGCATCTATCTATGCTAAGCAGGCAGCTGCTTCAGGCGTTATTCCTCAGATCGCAGCTGTATTCGGAAACTGTGGTGGTGGTCTTGCCATTTCTGAATCCATGGCAGATTTCACTTTCATGGAAGAAAAGAACGCAAAGCTTTTCGTTAATGCACCCAATGCACTTGACGGAAATTACACTGCAAAGTGCGATACCGCTTCAGCTTCATTCATGAACGAAGCAGGTGTTGTAACAGGTATTGGTGAAGAAGGTTATGTTCTTTCTTCTATCCGTGAACTTGTTTCTATTTTACCTTCCAACAATGAAAGTTACTCAGATGATCAGGATTGCACCGATGACCTTAACCGTGTGGTTGAAGGTATCGAAGGCTGTGTTGGTGATACAGCAATTCTTGCTTCCTTAATCGCTGATGATAACAACTTTGTAGAACTTAAGAGCGAATCCGCTCAGTCTATGGTTACCGGATTTATTCGCCTTAACGGAAAGACTGTTGGTGTTGTTGCGAACAGATCAGAAGTTATCGGTGAAGACGGTAAGGCAGCTAAGAAGTTTGATACAGTTCTTTGCCCTTGCGGATGTGCTAAGGCAACAGATTTTGTTAACTTCTGTGATGCTTTCTCTATTCCTTTACTTACATTCACAAACGTTACCGGTTTCAAGGCTACAATCGAAGCTGAAAAGAAGATGGCTAAGGCAGCTGCAAAACTTACATATGCTTTCGCAAATGCTACCGTTCCCAAGGTAAATGTTGTAATCGGTAAGGCTCTTGGAAGCGCATATACTGTTATGAACTCCAAGGCAATCGGTTGTGATATTACAATCGCTTGGCCCAACGCTGAAATCGGCACAATGGATGCTAAGCTTGCAGCAAAGATTATGTACAACGGACAGGATGCTGAAGTTATTGATGCTAAGGCAGCTGAATATGCAGCACTTCAGAACAATGTAGTAAGTGCAGCAAAGAGAGGATACGTTGATCAGATCGTTGAACCTCAGGATACCCGTAAGTATGTAATCGGTGCTTTCGAAATGTTATTTACCAAATTCGAAGAAGGTCCCGCTAAAAAGCACGGTACAGTATAATAGAAAGGTGAAAGACATATGAAAAAGAAAATTCTTGCATTTTTATGTGTCATTACCTGTGTATTTGGTTTAGCTGCATGTGGAGAACCCACATATACAGAAGTTCAGCAGTATAATATGGCTCATGCTGAACAGTTATCTTCAATTCTTGTTAATGTAGCTCAGCAGCTTGGCTCCGATGAAATGGTTGCCGAACTTTCAAACAACTACAAAAAGCATGAATCAGCAGCTTTACTTGAATCTATTACTTCAAACTATTACGGCGAAGCAGTTGAAGCCGAATTTGGAGTTTTTGAAGGAATGTTAAATACTTACGCTCAGGCATCCAAAGACATGGGCGGTATTACTTCCGTAGGTAATCACACAACAGAAATTGTCGGAAAAGAAATCGTAGTTATCTACGAACTTACAGGTAATGAAGCAAACGGTACATTTAAGTTTGAATTTACCAATGACAGTTTCGCAGTACTTACAGGCGCTGAAGCGCTTGCAAAGCTTACTTTTGCACAGAATATGGCAAAGGCAGGCTCACAGATGAAGAACGCAGCACTTAACACCGTACTTGGTATGGGCACCGTATTCGTAGTGCTTATTCTTATCAGCTTAATTATCAGCAGCTTCTCATTATTCGGTAAGGCTAACAAGCCTGCACCCAAGAAGGAAGAAGTTAAGGAAACTCCTTCAGCACCGGTTGAAGAAGAATTATCAGATGATACAGAACTTGTTGCTGTTATTATGGCAGCTATCAGCGCTTATGAAGGCAATGCCTCTACTGATGGTTACGTAGTAAGAAGCATCAGAAGAGCAAACAGGAGGAACTAATAAATGAAGAATTATACTATTACAGTTAACGGTACAGCATATGAAGTAACCGTAGAAGAAAATGGCGCAGCAGCTCCCGTAGCAGCAGCTCCCAAGGCAGCACCCAAGGCAGCTCCCGCAGCTCCCAAGGCAGCAGCTCCCGCAGCAGCAGGCGGCATCAAGGTTGAAGCCGGTGCAGCAGGTAAGATCTTTAAGATCGAAAAGATCGTTGGCGACGCTGTAAAGAAGGGCGACGCAGTTATCATTCTTGAAGCAATGAAGATGGAAATCCCTGTAGTTGCTCCTCAGGATGGTACAGTAGCAAGCATTGCAGTATCTGTTGGTGATGCTGTAGAAGCTGGCGCAACATTAGCTACATTAAAGTAATTCCCTTAGAGAATAGACTTAAAAAAATAAAGGTTTTGTAAACCGGGAGGAATTAAAATGTCTTATATTGCAGATACTTTAAATAACCTGGTACATCAGACAGCATTTTTCAGTCTTTCATGGGGAAACTACTTAATGATCGTAGTTGCTTGTATTTTCCTTTATCTGGCTATTGCCAAGGAATTCGAGCCCCTTTTGTTGCTTCCTATCGCGTTCGGTATGCTTCTCGTTAATATCTATCCCGATATTATCGCAGAGCCCGGTCCCGACGGAACAGCAGGCGGACTGTTATATTACTTCTATGTACTTGATGAATGGGCAATAATGCCTTCACTCATTTTCATGGGTGTAGGTGCAATGACCGACTTCGGTCCCCTTATTGCTAACCCCAAGAGCTTCCTTTTGGGAGCTTCAGCTCAGTTCGGTATTTTCGCTGCATACTTTGGTGCTATTGCACTTGGTTTCAACGACAAGGCCGCTGCAGCTATTTCAATCATCGGTGGTGCTGACGGACCTACTTCCATTTTCCTTGCAGGAAAACTTGGACAGACAAACTTGCTTGGACCTATCGCAGTTGCTGCGTACTCCTACATGTCACTGGTTCCGATTATCCAGCCCCCTATTATGAAACTTCTTACAACTGAAAAGGAAAGAAAGATTAAGATGGCTCAGTTACGTCCCGTATCCAAGCTTGAAAAGATTCTTTTCCCTATCATTGTTACAATCGTTGTATGTATGCTTCTTCCTACCACAGCTCCCCTTGTTGGTATGCTTATGTTAGGAAACCTTTTCCGTGAATCCGGAGTAGTAAGACAGCTTACAGAAACCGCATCAAATGCTTTGATGTATATCGTAGTTATCTTACTTGGTACTTCTGTTGGTGCTACCACAAGTGCTGAAGCTTTCTTAAACCTTTCAACATTAAAGATTGTTGCTTTAGGACTTATCGCTTTCGCATTCGGTACTGCAGCAGGTGTATTATTTGGTAAGCTTATGTGCGTTCTTACTAAAGGTAAGACAAACCCGCTTATCGGTTCCGCAGGTGTATCCGCGGTTCCTATGGCAGCCCGTGTATCACAGAAGGTAGGTGCTGAATCAGACCCTTCAAACTTCCTTCTTATGCATGCAATGGGACCCAACGTTGCCGGTGTTATCGGTACTGCAGTTGCAGCCGGTACATTCATGGCAATCTTCGGAATCTTTTAAGCAACGCACTTTTGGAATAAACAAACATGCCTTTGCTTGCAAAACGGCATGTTTGTGAAATGACAAAAGTATGTCGCGCATAGCGCGACGAAATAGGTGCGCAGCACCTATGAGTTGGCGTTGCTTTTATGCGAACGCAATATGCGTTGCTTGATTAGCAAACGCAGCTAGCGTTGCTTGTATCAACGCTTTGGAGTTGGCGTGTATACGCCTTAATGACTAACATATTACAAGGAGATAAAAAAATGGCAGAAATCGAAAAGAAGCCTGTAGGCATAACCGAAACCATTCTCCGTGATGCACATCAGTCTCTGATTGCAACCAGAATGCCTACCGAGATTATGCTTCCTATTTTGGACAAGATTGATAAAGTCGGCTATCACTCAGTTGAATGCTGGGGTGGTGCTACATTTGATGCTTCCCTCCGTTTCTTAAAAGAAGATCCCTGGGATAGACTTCGTAAGATCAGAGATGGTCTTAAGAACACAAAGACACAGATGTTATTCCGTGGACAGAATATCTTAGGATATCGTCCTTACGCTGATGACGTTGTATATTCATTCGTTGAAAAGTCAATTGCAAACGGTATTGATGTAATCCGTATCTTTGACTGTCTTAACGACTTAAGAAACCTTCAGGCAGCTGTTGATGCTACAAACAAGATCAAAGCTCAGGAAGGCCGCGGTGAATCTCAGATTGCTCTTTCTTACACACTTGGTGATGCTTATACTCTTGAGTATTGGGCAGATATGGCTAAGAAGATTG
>JAKSRT010000008.1 GCA_024403485.1 Lachnospiraceae bacterium | reverse complement strand
TGAAGGACGGTGTTATCCAGCAGGTTGATACTCCTCAGAACCTTTACGAAAAGCCCCAGAACCTCTTCGTTGCAGGATTCATGGGTTCACCTCAGATGAACTTCCTTGATGCAACTGTTAAGGTTGAAGGCGAAGTTGCTAAGTTATGTGTAGGCGGTAAGGAAATTCCCCTTCCTCCTGCTAAGTCTAAGAAGCTTATCGATGGCGGTTATGATGAAAAGGTTGTTACCTTCGGTATCCGTCCTGAAGATGTATATGATTCAGAAATGTTCATCGCTAACTCACCTGAAAGCGTATTCGAATCAACCGTTAAGGTTTACGAATTACTTGGTGCTGAAGTATTCTTATACTTCGATCTTGATGAGTTCCCTATCACCGCTAGAGTTGATTCCAGAACCAATTCAAGACCCGGCGATGCAATCAAGTTCGCTCTTGATATCGAAAAGATTCACGTATTCGATAAAGAAACCGAACAGATCATTACCAACTAGTATTGATTCATTTAAGCGTAGGCAGAAATGCCTACGCTTTTTTGTTATTATAATGAGCCGCGTGTTATGACAAGGAAATTAATCTCTGAAATGGAGGATGTGCTTTTTCTTGTTAAAAGAAGATATTTACTATAAAATAATAAATATCTTCGAAATAAGGAGAAACTGTTTTATGATTACGGGAACTATTATTCAATCAAGCATAGATTCATTAAAAGCAATCACAAAAGTAGATTTTTGCGTATACGATACGGAACTTATTAATGTTGCCTCTACTTATTCTCCTGATGCGGAAATAAAAGAATACGCATCTTCCTTTATTAATTCTCCTGCGGACTTCCAGGTAATAAGCGGGGAACATTTATTGAAGATATACGATGAAAGTGAACTGGCATATGTTCTTCTTGCAAAGGGCAATTCCGATGATGTTTATATGGTGGCTAAAATTGCCGTATCGCAGCTGCAGGCACTTATAGTTGCTTATAAAGAACGCTTTGACAGAAATAATTTTTTCCAAAATCTGATTTTAGATAATCTGCTTCTTGTGGATATATATAATCGCGCAAGAAAACTTCATATTGATATAAATGCCTGCCGAGTTGTATTTTTGATTGAATCGGATATAAAGCATGATGATTCGTCGATGGAAATATTGAGAGGGATGTTTACACATCAGTATGGAGACTACGTTACAGCAGTTGATGAGAGAAACATTATTCTTGTAAAGCAGGTAGAACCTACTGCTTCATATGAGGAATTTTTGGAAATCGGAAAGTCGATTGTCGACCTGATGAACACCGAGGCCATGCTCAAAGTAAGAGTTTCTTTCGGAACTGCGGTAAGCGAAATTAAAGATGTATCCAAGTCATATAAAGAAGCAAAACTTGCTCTTGATGTAGGAAAAATATTTTATGTGGATCAAAACGTTATTTCTTACAATAAGCTCGGAATAGGCCGACTTATATATCAGCTACCTGAAAATTTATGCAGATTGTTCCTTGAAGAAATATTCAAAGACGGAAGCGATTTGGATATAGATGAGGAAAACCTGAAGATAATAAATAAGTTTTTCGAGAACACAATGAATGTGACACAGACAGCAGAACAGCTGTATATTCACAGAAATACACTGGTATATCGCCTTGAAAAACTTGAGAAGGCAACCGGACTCAATATCAGAAACTTTGATGATGCACTAACATTTAAGATAGCGATGATGGTTTCAAACTATATTAAATATCTTGATTTAAGCGAGTAAAAACAGTATGAGTGAGGCTCAAACATATAATATGGATAAAAGCAAAAAAGGTATTCCCGGAAGTACATTAAAACTTGCGGCTATTTCTATGATGCTTATCGATCATATAGGCGCTGTGGTTCTTGAACCTATTATGAATCAAATACAGGGAAACGGTGTAAGTACTGAATTGCTTCAGGCTCCGTCGCAGAAGATGATTACCCTGTCGCTTATAGATACACTGTTTCGATGTATTGGCCGACTGGCATTTCCTATTTTCATTTTTCTTTTGGTTGAAGGCTTAATTTATACAAAAAACCGAAGAAAATACGCGTCGAGACTACTCCTGTTTGCATTAATATCAGAGGTCCCCTTTGATCTTGCAAATTCGGGAAAATGGTTTAATCCAGGATATCAAAGTGTGTATTTAACTCTGTTTTTTGGCTTTTTGGGAATTTGGTTTGCCGAATGGGTTAAAGGAAAAGAAGTTAAAAAGCTTTTGGGTATTCTCTCAATGGCGGTTACAGCTTTATTTGGAGGTTTTTGGCTTACAAACAATGTATATCGGGTAATGGCTGTGCTTGGAATCGTTGACAGGAATATTTGGCCTGTAATAATAGTAATGACAGTCATTTTCGGCATAGGTTTGATAGTTTTGCTGTTGATTGTAAACAAGAAAAAACCTGTGAAAGAAATGTTTGCAATGGCGGCAGGATTCGCTGCAATAGTTGTTCTTATGTGGATTGCCGATATTGCGATGACTGATTACTCAGGAGTTGGTGTTCTTGCCATTGCCATGGCATATTACCTTAGAAGCAGTTACATGAGATCTATGGTCGGTGCATGCGCAGCGCTTACGGTTTTCAATCCTATAGAAATGTTTGCATTTGCTAACCTGTTTTTTATGGAAAAATACAACGGACAGCGTGGCCTTAAGCTGAAGTACATTTTCTATGCTTTTTATCCGGTACACCTGTTTATTCTCTATGTTATTGCATATCTTTTGGGGGCATGGCCGGGTACATTCGGATGTTTTGGAATGTAAATCTATACTCCTTCGCAGTCCTTAAATGACGGAATAAAGCTTTCCAAAGCGGCTTTGCCCTCCTGGGTAAAGCCGTTTTTTACGCCTTTTTCCAAGGCAAAGGTGACAACTTTTTCGTATTCTCGTTTTGATACTTTTCTTGACAGTTCGGGATAAGAAGCACACTTATCGAGATTTTCACCAATTGGCGTAAACTGACTCATAAGGCTTAAATAAACGGAGTCACCGTAGGTATCATATAAATAAGATATTATTTCTTTGGCTTCATTTGTGTGTCCGGGAAGAATAAGATGTCTTACAATAACCCCTTTTTTAATCAGTCCGTTATCTTCAAAAACAGGTTCACCGGCCTGACGAAACATTTCTTTTATTGCCACCTTGGCAACATCGGGGTAATCGGGACATTTTGAAAAATGAAGAGCGGTTTCGCTTCGCATATATTTAAAATCCGGAAGGTATACATCAATAAGTCCGTCTAAAACTGCCAGGGTTTCCGGGAGTTCGTAACCGCTTGTGTTATAGACAACAGGAATATCAAGGCCTCTGTCTTTTGATAACATTAATGCTTCTGCGACAGAAGGAACAAAGTGGGTAGGTGTGACAAGGTTAATGTTGTTTGCACCCTTTGATTCAAGCGAAAGAAAAATGTCGGCAAGCCTTTCCGTGGATATTTGCTTTCCGCATATTGTTGACATAGAAGCCTTTGTACTATCCGGAGCGGATTTGCCCAAATGAGAACCGTTTCCTGAAATTTCGTAGTTCTGACAAAAAATGCAGTGCATATTACAGCCCGAGAAAAATACTGTTCCGGAGCCTTCTTTTCCGCTTATGCAGGGTTCTTCCCACATATGAAGGGCTGCCCTTGAGACCATTAATGTGTCTGACATAGCGCAAACTCCGGTTTCTTTGTTAGTACGATCTGCCCCGCATTTTCTCGGGCATAATGTGCAGTTTTTATAAAGAAAAGAATAATTTCTGTCTGTCATTGGAAAATACCGGATTAATGATTGTAATGTAAAGAAAAACGTGCTGTACTTACAAAGCCTGCACATGACCAACCCGGCGTCCTCACGGCACATGAGAAATTCCTCTTAGTGCTGCTTCGTTCCCGACCTGACACGGTTCGTGGGTTCCCATTGCGCGAGACCGAATCGGATGTGCAAGCTGTGTAAATACAACACGGCGATAACAATAATACCTATTTATGATTTAAATGTCAATTATTCTGAACGCTTTGCGGCTTTTTCCAACTGGTTTCTAATTCGGAGTTCTTTGAAAAAAGCAGTGAGTAATGCGGAACATTCCGAATCCAGTACCCCCCTTGATACTTCACATTGATGATTAAAACAGTCCATCTGAAGAATGTTAACAAGAGATCCGCCGCATCCGGCCTTGGGATTCATTGAACCCATAACTACTCGGGTGGTTCTTGCCTGAACGATTGCTCCTGAACACATTTGGCAAGGCTCAAGCGTAACATACAGCGTGCATCCCTCAAGTCGCCAGTCGCCAAGGACTTTTGAGGCTTTTTTGATAGCAGTTATTTCTGCATGACAGAGAGTGGATTTATCGGTATTTCGGCGGTTATATCCACGACCGATTATTTTGCCATCATAAACTATTACGCAGCCGATGGGAACTTCTCCGAGTTTATAAGCTTTTTTTGCTTCCTTAAGAGCTTCCTTCATGAACTTTTCGTCAGCTGTGAAAACCTTGGGCATATGTGTTTCCTCAATAAAAGTGTTATAATTTGATAATAAACAAAAAGTAAGGTTTTATCAAATGCAAATACATGGGTTAAACAAAACTACATTATTGGATTATCCGGGAGTGGTTGCTTCTGTGGTGTTTACGGGGCTTTGTAACTTTCGTTGTCCTTTCTGCCACAATGCAGACCTGGTTCTGAATCCGGGCTCTCAGCCCATTATTTCCGAAGAAGCAGTTTTTGAACATTTGGATCGAAGAAAAGGAATTGTAAAAGGAGTTTGCATCACGGGAGGAGAACCGACTCTGCAAGCCGATCTTAAAGACTTCATTATAAAGCTGAAGGAAAGGGACCTGCTGGTCAAACTCGATACCAATGGATACCGTCCACAGGTTATCGAGGCACTTTTGGAAGAAGGAATTATTGATTATATTGCTATGGATATCAAATCTTCGCCGGAAAGGTACAGTGAGGCTGCGGGAATTGTCGCAGACACGGATATAATAAGGCAGAGTATTGATATTATAATGAACAGCGGAATTGATTATGAATTTAGAACTACCGTTGTAAGGGAACTTCACGATGCAGATACATTCTTGAAAATTGGTGAATTGATATCGGGAGCGGACAAATACTATCTTCAGGCATATATTGATTCCGACAGGGTTATCAGCCCCGGTTTTTCTTCATATTCAGCAGAGGAACTGGAAGTTTTCAGAGGGTTAATGAGAGAAAAAGTAAAAATAGTTGACATAAGAGGTATATAATAACTTGCAGATGTTGCAATTCTATGACATAATGGGTCATAGTAGGCTAATGTCCCATATTGGAGTAGCAGGCCAATTTGGAGCATTTATTATTTCCGTGAGGATAAAGCGTTGAAGCAAAAATACAGTTTCCTGTCTGACCGAATACTAATCGTACTGATAGTATTGGTACTTAGTTTAGTGGGATTGGTTACAACTCTTATATATGCCTTGAATGCAAAAGAAGAGCTTCATGAACTTTCTTTTGACTGGTCCATAGACGACCCGCTAAAAGAGGACCTTTATGTTGTTGCTTACAGTAATGTTTTTGCACAGGATGAGAACGGTGTTGGAACCCAGTACAATTGCATATTGGTAAACAGTTCAAAGTATGGTGTCAGCGACTGGTTCATTACGGTGAAAACCCACGAGGACTACAGAATAGACAACTCCTGGAACGGTACGTGGACCCATGGTGTTGACAAGCTTATGTTTGTTCCGGATACATCGAATCACTTTGTGGAAAAGGGGCAAAAAGAAAGTTTTGGTCTTGTTCTTTACTCAGAAACAGCTTTTGACATGACCGAGATAACATTGAATTTCAAAGCGGTAAGAAGTGTTTGGTCGTATCCGTTGTTTGATATTTTCTATGTTGTATCCATCATTTGTATAGTAGTTATTACTATTGCTTTTGTTATCAAGTTAAGAATTGCAAAGTATGCGAAAACTCATGCCGCATATAAGGATTTGGTTAGTGAGTCTCTTCGTACCATTGCAAATATTATCGATACCAAAGATGAATATACAAAAGGTCATTCCGTTCGAGTTGCCATATATTCCAGGATGATTGCGGAACGAATGGGAATGAGCGATTATGACCAGGAGCGTATATACTACATCGGACTTTTGCATGATATCGGTAAGGTTGGTGTTCCGGTAAGTATTCTTACAAAACCCGGTCGTTTGTCCGATGAGGAATTTGAGATAATAAAGAAGCATCCCTCTATGGGAGCTTCCATTATGAAAGACTTTTCTTCTATTCCCGGTGTAACAAACGGAATTAAGTATCATCACGAAAGATATGACGGAAAGGGATATAATGAGCACTTAAGCGGTGAAGATATTCCTCTCGAAGGCCGTATAATTTGTGTAGCGGATTCTTACGATGCAATGTCAAGTAAGCGTTGCTACAGAAATTCCCTTTCTTATGATTTTATTCTTGATGAATTAAAACGAAATGCCGGAACTCAGTTCGATCCCAACATTCTTAAGCATATGGTTGCCATAGTCGAAGGCGGTTATGCACCAATCAGCGATGCCGAGATGGAGGACTATGAAATTTAAAACTTACCGCGATGGTCATATAAGGTCATCGCGGTTTTTGTACGGAGATTTATATGAACAATAAGTCAATGAAATACAGCTTTCTGCTTTTGCTGGCAGCGGCTATCTGGGGAGCGGCATTTGTAGCTCAAAGCGCCGGAATGGAATATGTAGGACCTTATACATTTATATGTATAAGAAATTTTCTTGGGGTTCTGGTTCTTTTTCCGATTATTACAATAAGAGACAGGTATTCCAAAGAAAAAACCACAAAATGGTCGAATAAAGCTCTTTGGAAAGGCGGTATCATTTGCGGCATCTTTCTTTTTCTGGCAAGCGCCGCGCAGCAGATAGGAATAATGTCCACCTCCGTCGGAAAGGCGGGATTTATTACTACTTTTTATATTGTTCTTGTGCCGATTTTTTCACTGTTTTTAAAGAAAAAACCCGGGAAAATCGTATGGCTGTGCGTTGTTCTGGCAGTAATCGGTCTTTACTTCCTTTGCATAAGCGGGGGCGAAGATTTCTCCATAAAGACAGGCGACATATACATTTTTGTTTGTGCAATTCTGTTTTCTTTTCAGATTCTTTCGGTGGATGCCTTTGCACCTGATTTTGACTGTCTTAAACTGTCTTCCATCCAGTTTCTTGTGACAGGCATTTTAAGTACAGGATTTATGATATATGAAAAACCTACTATGGCTCAGATTTCGGGAGCATGGTTGTCGATAGCTTATGCGGGATTTTTCTCGAGCGGAGTGGCATATACTCTTCAGATGGTGGGACAGAAGGAAGTTAAACCTGCGGTTGCATCCATACTTATGAGCCTTGAATCGGTATTTTCGGTAATATTTGGATTCCTTCTTCTTCATCAAAAACTTTCGTTAAGAGAAGGAATAGGATGTATAATAATGTTTGCGGCAGTTCTTCTGGTTCAGCTTCAGCCGGGAAGTGACGGGGGAGCAAAAGAAGCTGCGAAAAGTTTATAGACAGCAGGGAAATTTTAAGAGATATATTATGACTGAAAGAAATCGTATAATTGAAGGAGAGCGTGTCTATCTTAGAGAAATGACGGTCGAAGACACATCGGATATCGTAAGATGGAGAAATGCCCCGCATGTGGTTAAAAATTTCATATACAGAAAACCGCTGACCAACGAAGATCACTTAAACTGGATTAAAAACAAGGTTGAAACCGGTCTTGTAAGGCAGTTTGTTATTTGTTTAAAAGAAAATGACAGAGGCTTCGGAAGTATATATTTTCGTGACATAGACAACGAAAATCACACCTGTGAATTCGGTATATTTATAGGTGAAGCAGAAATGGCCGGTAAAGGCTACGGGTATGAAGCCCAAAAGCTTTCCATGGATGTGGTATTCGGTGAGATGAATATGAAAGAAGTTCACTTAAGAGTCCTTTCCGAAAATAAAGCCGCAATAAGAAATTATGAAAAATGCGGTTTTATTTTGATTGAGGGTGAAGAAGATTACACCGAAGACGGTGAAAAGATTTTGTTTATGAAAGCAAAAAGAAGCTGATTACGAAAGAAAAGAGAAAACGATGGATAAAAATCATTTATCAAAACTTGATGATGTAATGCAGGAAATGGTAGACACCGGCTTTGTGGCAGGCTGCTCAATCCTTGTACTTAAGGACGGAGAAGAACAGTATTTTAATGCAAAGGGTTACCGCGATATCGAGAACAAAATTCCATTTACGCGCGATACCGTAATTCGCTTATACTCCATGAGTAAACCGGTTACCGCTGTTGCGGCAATGATTCTTTTGGAAGAAGGAAAATTAGGGCTTCATGACAATGTTTGTGACATCATTCCGGCTTTTAAGGATCAGACATACGCTGATGGGTATAATCGTATTCCGGTAAAAAAGCCCATGCGTGTAAAAGACCTTTTGAACATGACGTCGGGACTTACTTATAACGGAATCCTTAATACTACAGAGGCCATGCTTTGCGGACTTGTGGACGAAGGTATAAATCGAATCGGCAGTGACAATGAAATGTCTACAATGGAATTTGCCGAAAGAATTGCAGAGATACCCCTTCTGTTCTCTCCAGGAGAGGGCTATAACTACAGTTTCAGTGCTGATGTTTTGGGAGCAGTAATCGAAAAAGTTTCGGGAATGCGTCTTAGTGACTTTATGAAGGAAAGAATCTTTAAGCCACTTGGCATGAATGAGACCGATTTTTATGTTCCGGCTGACAGGCAGAACCGCCTTTCAAAGGTTTATGAGCAGACTGAAAACGGACTCAAAGAGTACAATTACAACAACCTTATTATAAATTTAAAAGCGGATCATGCTCCTGCTTTTGAGTCGGGTGGCGCCGGATTAATGACAACCCTTGACGATTATGCCAAGTTTGCAACAATGCTTCAAAAGGGAGGCACCGCAAACGGTGTAAGAATTCTCGGTGAAAAAACAGTCAAATTTATGACGGAAGCTTCCATGGAGGAGCAGACCCTTGATATGTACCATAAAAAGATGGGAAATGACGGTTATGAATACTGTAATTTGATTCAGATTATGAAAGACCCTTCAAAAGCCATTGCTATTTCGTCAAAAGGAGAATATGGCTGGGATGGCTGGCTTGGTCCCTATTTCATAAACGATCCCGTAAATAAAGTGACCATGCTTGTAGGTATGCAGCTTACAAATGCAGGAACTACACCTTATACAAGAAAATTGAAGAATGTGGTATTTTCTTCGATATAGAAAGAAACTAATATTTTATGAAAAACAAATAAAAACCGCGCTCCGATTGCTGGGCGCGGTTTTAGATATGTAAGTTGTTTGTTCCCAATTCTATTTACGTTTTTTTATAACCATAAGCACATTGTGAGCACGCTTACTCAATTTAGGTGCTTTTGCCAGGATGCTTAGGTTCTTTTTTTCTTTTGCACTTAAATATGGATTCTGCGCCCAAAGGACTTTCTCATTTCGTATTTCTCCTATAACCTTTTGGTAGCACTTATTATCCCTGGTCATTAGCGATACGGGAATATGCAAAAGAAACATAAGTCTTTGAACATAGCGGAATCGCTCTGCTTCGGTTACACAGGAGGGGAAATAGTCCTGCATTACGGCGTAGGCATAATCGCTGTTGTCAATAACGGCTTCGTAGAGATGAGCCTTGTAACCGCTTCTTTGGTTTGAACCGTTTCGAATTAATATATTGTAATGCGGTTCCTCTATGGAATAAACTCCATCTGTTTTAAGAAGCATTTCCACAATCAGGAGAAAGTCTTCGTTGAGTTTATACTCTGAAAAAGAAAACTGTTTGCAAAAATCGGTTCTGATTAATTTTGTGCAAAAGGATGAATCTCCCTCGTGCATCATCAACAGCCTGAAATCTTCTTCCCTTGGTATAAAAGTAACTTTTCCTGTGTTGAGTCTTGGACCTTTCAGCAATTCACCGGTTTCGCTGAAATCCCGGGACATTACCTCGGCAATGTCACCGTTATTTTCGGATATAGCCTTATAAAGGACTTCATACATGGTTTCATCGGCCCAGTCATCGGCGTCAAGAAATCCGATATAATCTCCTGTAGCTTCTTTGATTCCTACATTTCTGGCGGAGCTTGATCCGCCGTTTTCTTTGTGAATAACACGGATTCGGGAATCCTTATTCGCATATTCATCACAAATAATTCCGCTTTTGTCCGTTGAACCGTCATCTATCAAAAGAATTTCAAGATTTTTATAGGTTTGACCGGTTATATGAGTGATTGTATTGTCCAGATATTTTTCTACGTTGTAGACAGGAACTACAACACTTATTTTTTTAGATTCCATTTTTTGAGCTTTCTGTTTATTTTATTTGCCAGAGTATATCTGTCAAAGGGCCTTTTTGCATTTACGATTCCAAACATTTTTGCACAGGCTTCTGCAGGAGGAAAACATTTCTTTGCCTGATAATAATTATATAGTCTTATAAAGCCTGTTTCTTTTTCTTGGGGCAGATGCCAGATACACACGGGATTTGAAACGGTCTGAGTGGATACAAGATAAAAATCCTCGGTCCAGAATCTGAATATATACGGAGTAGCGGCAATAAACGGCATTTTATCATAAAGAAGGGATGCTGCAATGGACCACAGGCTTTCATCACCGATTTTATCCTCTACCTTAAAGCCCTGAGCTGCTATTTGGTCAAAAAGATCAAGACAACAATCCATATATTCTGTGAGCATTTTTCTATTTCCGCAGACATACTCTCCGCCAAAATGTGTAATAGGGAGTTTATCTGCTTCATCGGGACAAATGCGGATAAAATCTCTTCTGATTACATCTCTGTCAGGATGTGAGAAAGAATGTCCAAGGGGATACAAAATCATACCAAGATCGGCTTCTTTCCACATATCTTCGTAGGAATGTGTAGTATAAGTGTCGGCATCGAGAATAAGATATCTGTCATAATTCCCTTCACGAATCCAGGTGTTAAGAACACACATCTTAAAGAAGGCTAAAGACCACAGAAACTCCTTTGGAACAACAAATGAGTTAAATTCCATCTTTCTGACAGAAACACCTGCCTGCTCAAAGCGGGTAATCCAGTTTACATCAAGATCAATGTTGACTGAGAGAACTACATCATCTTCGGGGTTATGTATTTTGGCGGAAGAAAGAGCTACAAAAATGTTCTTTAAATACATTTCGGTTGTATCTTTTCCCGCAAGCTTAGTTAATTGTTTGGAAGTTTGAAAGCCTTCTTTAAATGCGAAGGCACAGGTAATAAGATTTTTCACAAAGTGCTCCTGTTCTTTTGCTAAAAGCTAAATTAATCATAAGGCCTACAAATAAAAAATGCAATTTATCCGTAAGTTTTGCTCTTATCCAATATGCATGCTGAATGTAATTAAAAAAGAAAGAACTCATTAAGAATTATATAAGAAACCTCCTGTTTGGTTGACCAAAACATATTTGATTGTTAAAATAAAAAGTGGATTTTTGCGACATCCGAAGGCTCAAAATATAAGTATTTTAAGCTTAAATCAGACGAGTGTCGGCGTTTATACGCATAAAGGATTTTTATGTCAGTTAATTATCACAATTTCGGTGGTTGGCTTGGCTGGAACCTTCAGAAATGGTTTCCGAAGCTTTCTTCCGGCAGTTATTTAAAATTACAGCTTTCTACGAGAAATAAAACGCAGAAAGAATATATAGATATGTTTATGAGTAAGGAAGAGCCCCCGCATCCCCTTATCGTAAATCTTGAAACGGTAAACCGTTGCAACTCCGACTGTGCCTTCTGTACAGCCAACAGAAATGCGGAAAAGAGACCTCTTAAGCTCATGACTGATGAATTGTTTACATCAATCATCGATCAGTTGGCGGATTGGGGATATAAAGGTCATCTTACTCTTTACGGAAACAATGAACCTTTTATCGATACAAAGCTGGTTGAACGCCATAAATATTGCCGTGAAAAACTTCCCGACAGCTTTATTTTTCTGTCTACAAACGGATTGTTGCTTAATGTTGACAAGGTTAAGGAAATAATTCCCTATGTCAATCAGCTGATTATTAATAACTATTGTGACAATATGAAGCTTCATGACAATGTGCAGGAAATATATGACTACGCAAAGGCTCATGAGGATGAATTTAAAGATGTGGAACTTCTTGTGCAGATGCGATATAAGAATGCGGTATTAACAAACCGTGCCGGCTCCGCACCAAACAAGCAGAATGATGTAAAAATCATTAAAGAAACCTGCCTTATGCCTTATACCGACATGTTCATTTTCCCTGACGGAAAAATGGGAATCTGCTGTTGCGATAACTTTGAAGTAACCAATTTGGCAGATCTTACCGAGGTTCCGTTAAAAGAAGCCTGGAACTCGGTGGCATATCAAAGAGTTCGTGAAGCAATTAAAGATTCACGAAGCAACTATCCTTTCTGCAAATACTGCGACTTTATTGATGCAGGTCTTAGAATGGATGCGGTTGTGGACACTCTTGCAAATCGCGAAGCCAATCATGGTGCAAGACAGTCACTGATTAAAAAGAAATAAACTATTATGCGAGGATAAGTATGAAAAAAGCCCTTGTTATAGGCGCCGGTCCTGCCGGTCTTACAGCTGCATATGAATTGTTAAAGCAGTCTGATGATATAGAAGTAATTGTTTTTGAAGAAAGCGATTGCTTTGGTGGTATTTCAAAGACTGTTAACTATAAGGGAAACCGTATGGATATGGGCGGACACCGTTTCTTTTCAAAGGTTCCCGAAGTAAATGCTTGGTGGGATAATATGCTTCCCATGCAGGGTGCTCGAACTTATGATGACATTTTGTTAAACCGTGAGATGCCCTTAAAAGAAGGTGGCCCCGATCCTGAAAAGGAAGACAGGGTTATGCTTGTAAGACACAGAGTGTCTCGTATTTTCTTTGATGATAAGTTTTATGATTACCCTATTTCATTAAAGATGGAAACCTTTAAAAATATGGGTTTCATAAACACAATGAAGGTAGGCTTTTCATATCTGGCAGCAGTATTTCATAAACGTCCTGAGGATAATCTTGAGAATTTTTATATAAACTGTTTCGGTAAGAAACTTTACTCCATGTTTTTTGAGTACTATACAGAAAATCTTTGGGGCAGACATCCCAGTGAAATTGATGCTTCCTGGGGTGCACAGCGCACAAAGGGTCTTTCCATTATCGGAATTATCAAAGATGTATTCAGCAAGATATTTAAGGTAAAGAACAGAAAAGTTAATACCTCTTTGATTGAAGAGTTTAAATATCCCAAATTGGGTCCCGGTGAATTGTGGGATGTTACTGCTTCTGAAGTAGAAAAGCTTGGTGGTACCATCTTAAAAAATGCAAAGGTTACCAAAATTCATAAGAATGAAAATAATATTATTACTTCTCTTACTTATGAAAAGGATGGCCAGGAACACACCGTAGAGGGCGATTATATTATTTCATCAATGCCCATAAAGGATCTTGTGGGTGGAATGAATGATGTTCCTGCGGAACCTGCAAGAATAGCGGAAGGTCTTCCGTACAGAGACTATATGACCCTGGGTGTTCTTGTTCCGAAGCTTAATCTTAAAAATAAAACGAACTTAAAAACCGTATCAAATATTGTTCCCGACTGTTGGGTATATGTACAGGATCGTCGTGTAAAGATGGGACGTTTCCAGATTTACAACAACTGGTCTCCTTATATGATTAAGGATCTTGAGAATACCGTGTGGGTAGGTCTTGAATACTTCGTAAATGAAGGTGATGAGTTCTGGAATATGACTGAAGAACAGTTCTCAGATCTCGGTGTTTCCGAAATGGTTAAGCTGGGACTTATCGACAGTGCCGATCAGGTTATTGATACTCATATGGAAAAGGTTAAGAAAGCATATCCTGCTTACTTTGATACTTATGATGAAATCGATACGTTGATAGACTATTTAAAGACAATAGATAACCTTTACTGTGTAGGACGAAACGGACAGCACAGATACAATAACATCGATCATTCCATGGTTACTTCTTTTGAAACCGTCAAGAATATTATAAGCGGAGAAAAGAATAAGGATAACATCTGGAGTGTTAATACCGAGAAGGAATATCATGAAACCTCTTCACAGGAGAAACCGGATAATGAGGCGGAAGTAGACTAGCAGACACTTCTGCAAGATTGGATAAAATAGTATTATGATAATTGGGCCGTCGGCCGGGACCCCGGTCTGACAGCCCTTTTTAGTTATACAGGGAGAGATGCATTACGAAGAAACTATATAAAAGAGTTAATTCAATAATAGAATGGATGGATTCGGCACACCTGGAAATAGTGTGCTTTCTTGTCGTCTCGGTGATACTTGTCCCTATTCTTGTGCTTGGAAAGGGGGCGGTATTTCCTGTTCTTGATCAGCTGGATGAAACCATTTTAAACTATGTATTTCCGGCACGTTACCCCGGGGTTTTGGTATATGAGCAGATGATGTGCGGCGTTCCGGCTACAAGTTTAAAACCTTTTGCACCCGGTTTTGTTCTTTTATTTAAAATAATGCCCCCACTTTATGCCTTCATTGCAATGTATGCCATTGTTATTTTAGTAGCAGGACTTGGAACTTATATGTGTGTTAAGCGCCTTACAGGCAGCAGCATTATCGCCCTTCTTTCCGGCGCGGTATTTGCGCTTCTACCTTTTAGAAGTATATATGGTATTTCACTGAGCGGAACGCCATGGCTTGTTGCTTGCATTATATTTTTAAATGATGGAATCAACAGTATGGAAAGCCATAAGGACAGTAAGGCTGTTAAAGACAATACCGGAAATTTTCGTGTTTGGAGTATATTGCTTCCGGCTGTGGGAATTGCCTTTTATGCAGCGGCCTCAAGCCTTGTTCTCGTTGGATATGCTGCAATTATAATGACTGGCTTATATCTTACAGCAGATTGGGTTATTTCAAAAAAACCAAACAAGGCGCTGCTTTGCTCATTGATTTTGATAGGAATAATATATGCGGCACTAAACATAGATCTTGTATCACAGCTGTTCTTTGGCGGTGAATTTGTCAGTCACCGCGAAGAATATGTTATTAACGGTTTTAATTTCTTCAATTCATTTAAAGGAATAATGCTTGAAGGAATGGATCACTATGAGTCATTGCATATATACATATATATTCCCATTGTTGCTGCGGCACTTTTCCTGTCTGTTAAGCACATTATGCTTAATAAAGGTTCAAAAGAAGAAAACACGGAACCAATTGGTAAAATTTATGTAATTGCTGCTTTGACCATGATTCTTTTGGGCTTCTTTTACGCGGTTTTTGCCTGTGAGCAGATGGCGAATCTTAAAAATAATATGAGCGGAATGATTAAGACATTTCAGTTTCAGCGCTTTTACTGGCTTCTTGCCGGCGGCTGGTATATTATATTGGGAATTTCTTTGGGTGTAATCTGGAAAATAATGAAAAAGAAGCTGCCCATTTGCGGACTTATTATTGTGGCAATTCTTTATTTGCCTACGCTGATATATGTGGCAAAAAATCCTTTATGTATATTGAGGCAGAATATTAATCAGATGAATAACGGCAGTGCCGTGACCGGATATATAACCTGGGAAGCATTATATGCTGACAAACAAATGGAAACGATTGAGAAAGACATTGAATCTGCTACCGGGGAGGAACAAAGTGAGTATCGTATCGCCCATATAGCTATGAGTCCGATACCGTCACTTATGAACGGATTTTACACGGTGGATGGATATTCTAATGATTACCCCCTGGAGTACAAACATGAATTTGGAAAGATAATAGAGAAAGAGTTGGAGAAAAGTGACCAGCTAAGTGATTACTATTATGAATGGGGTAATCGCTGCTATTTGTTTTGTGCTGATTTGGGTGGAGCATATTTAATACCCGGTAATAATGATATAAAAATATCGGGAACAGAATTTGACTATGATATTTTGCGAGAAATGAACTGTAAATACATTTTTTCAGGTGGTGAGATTACAGATGCCGAGGCAGGAGGGCTTACTTTATTTAATGTGTATTGCGATGATTCTTCGTATTGGAAAATCTGGGTATACAGTTTGTAATCGAAATATATCTGCGCGACAAAACATAAATGTTTGACGTATTTTGAACACTAATATACACGGAGCCGAATCGTATGATTCGGCTTTTTTACGTTTATGGGAAATTCATGGCTTTTTTACTTTGTATGCTGCCATGGTACGTTCATCTTGAATTATTTGCAGTCCGGTGATATTATGTAGTTACAAATTTTCGCAAATTTTCGTAAATTAATAAAAACGCTTTATTTACGCGTTGTTCAATGGGTGAAAAATGAAAAAACAAATACAAGCAATATTGACACTGGCCTTTTACTTGGCTTGTACTTTACTGGGAACTTTCAACTTTAAAATAACCGCCAATGCAGAAGGCGGCCCTTTGATTAAGCTGCATTACCATCGAGATGATGGTAATTATGCACCCTGGGATGTATGGTTTTGGGAAGCCGGAAAAGACGGTTCGGGGTATGCTTTTGAAGAAGAAAACGGTGAATATATAGCGTCCTTTAATGTGACTCCGGGTACTATGGAAGTAGGATATATTGTTAGGACCCAGGATTGGACAAAGGATGTGGACAAGGACCAGTTCATTGATATATCTGAAATAGTCTCAGGAACCGTCCATATATTTGTCGAATCCGGTGTTGAAGGCTATGCCAAAGAGTATGGTGATGATTGTATTATCGGTGTCAAACTGAAAACTGCCCGATATGATGGTGATAAAACAATCGACGTTAAAATGACTGCAGAGATTCCCACAGATTTTTCTTTGGCATTTAAGCTTAACAGAAAAAATAAGGAAATTGATATTGAGGAAGTAATCGATTGCGGTGATGGCCTTTACAAAATAAAGCTTGATGAAAGCCTTGAAATATTCAGCAAATATACAATCACATACGAGGAGACGGATTATAACGTTATTATGCCGATAATTTATTCAACCGATGAGTTTGAAAAAGAATATACGTATACAGGTAACGACTTAGGTTACACATACTCAAAAGAGAAGACATCATTCAGAGTATGGGCTCCGACTGCAGAAGCCGTTTCACTAAAAAGATTTGAAAGCGGAACTCAGGCCAAGAGCGATTTAATAGAAGAAATTGCAATGACAAAAAGCGAAAAGGGCACCTGGGTGTGTGAAGTAGCAGGAGATCTTAACGGTACATACTATGTCTACAATGTAACAATTGATGGTAATTCAAAGACAGCTGCGGATCCCTATGCAAGATCTTCGGGTGCTAACGGTAAACGGTCGATGGTACTGGACCTTGAGTCCACAAATCCTGAAGACTGGGGAAAAGACAGTAATCCTTTTGAAGGTGAGTCAATTGCCGATGCAATTATTTACGAAGGCCATATAAGAGACTTGACGGTAGGTAATGATAACGGGATTACAAATCAGGGCAAATATCTCGGAGTCGTTGAGACAGGAACCACTACCGCTTCAGGAATATCTACCGGATTAGACCACATGAAAGAACTGGGTATAACACACCTTCATGTTCTTCCTATGTATGATTTTGGCTCAGTTGATGAATCAGCACCCGGCTCAAATGCATATAACTGGGGATACGATCCGGTTAATTTCAATATTCCGGAAGGCAGCTATGCAACAGATCCGTTTAACGGTGAAGTTCGTGTAAAAGAAGCAAAGGCTATGGTAAAGGGACTCCATGATAGTGGAATCGCCGTAGTAATGGATGTGGTATACAATCATGTTTATAATGCAGAAGGCTTTTGCATCAATCAGATAGTACCCGGTTATTTTTCCAGAATAACCGAAGACGGAACATATTCGGGTGGTTCGGGCTGTGGCAACGATACTGCTACGGAACGCTCAATGGTAAGAAAGTATATTGTTGATTCTGTTAATTACTGGGCCGATGAATATCATATCGATGGTTTTAGATTTGACCTTGTGGGACTTATGGACACAGATTTGATTAATGAGATTGTAAGAACCGTTCATGAAAAGCACCCGAATGTTATTTTCTATGGCGAAGGCTGGACTATGTCTACGCTGGTAACAAAAGAAAACATTACTCTTGCGACGCAGCAGAATTCTCAGCTGACACCCGGTTTTGCATATTTTAATGACACCATGAGAGATGGTCTTAAAGGAAGCGTATTTAATACGGAAAGCGGCTTTGTTTCGGGTGCTTCCGGATTTGAATCAAAGATTGCACGGTGCTTTATGGGAGCAGATAACTGGTGTAAATCTCCTGTTCAGGCGATAAATTATGCATCATGCCACGACAATAATACTTTGTTTGACAGAATTCGCATATCTAATCCTGATGCTTCTTTTGAAGATGCGATTAAAATGAATAATCTTGCAGCTTCTATATATATACTTGCAGAGGGAACACCTTTTATGCAGGCAGGGGAAGAAATACTTCGCTCAAAAACAAAGGCTGACGGAACATACGATCATAACAGTTATTCAAGTGGTGACGAAGTTAATAAAATTGATTGGTCTTCTCTTGAAGATCAAGAGTATCGCAATGTATTTGAATACTATAAAGGGCTTATAAACTTCAGAAAGAACCATCCGATTTTAAGACTCACGGATGCTTCTTTGGTAGAAGCGTCTTTTGCTCAGATTAACACAGCTGAATCCCATATGGTTTCTTTTGAAATAAAGGGCGGTGATATAGACAAGGATATGTATATTGTCTTTAATGCAAACAATGAATCAAAAGATATCAACCTTCCTGCGGGAAACTGGAATGTATATATAAACGGAGAGACCTCAGGAGTAATTGCTGTTGATGCTGTGGAAGGAACTGCAGTGGTGCAGCCCTTATCAGCACTTGTGTTGGTAAAAGAAGAGGCTTCTTTGGTTGAGAAAACTCCGGATGAATTAAAAGATGAAAAAAGCGGTTCCGGTCGAGGACGTGCTTTGGCAGGCGGCGCTGTAGCTGCGGCTGTATGTGCCGGTGCTGCTTTGTTTGCGGCTAAAAAGAAAAAGAAATAAATCAAGAAAGCCCCTTTACCAGTCCGGCAAAGAGGCTTTTTGTTTTATATGAGAATCCCGCAAGCAAGATTTACAGATGCTTTATGTATGTTCACTGTGGTCTTTATACGCCCAGAATTTGTTAATGATAAAATTAAGAGGAACGGTTACGAACAGGTTCAAGATTGGCCCTAAAAATTCCGGGAGACCTAAAATTTGAATCCAAAGAATAAGTAAAAGTGCGGCAAGTATCAGACCGGTTCCCGCATAGGAAATATAAGTCTTGATAAAGGTTTTAACAAGAGAACGATCTCCTTTTCCGTCGGTAAAAACATAATTGTTGCTCCAATAAAATGCGTTAAATACACTTATGGTAAAGCCGATAAAATTAGCTATCTGGACATGAAGACCAAGCTCTATATGCTTTTGCACCTGACATCCTTTGTTAATAAGGTTAAGCGAAATGAGATAGAAAACATAGTAGATAAGGCTGTTTGATAAACCTACAAATGCAAATTTGACGAATTGCATAAATTTATCAAAGTTTTCTTCTGAAAGTTTCATTCTAAAAACCTTGTAAATGAAAAATCTGACTATGGTTTCTATAAAACTGAAAAACTTATTCATTGGCGCTGTTCTCGATTTCTTTTACAATCTTTTGGTATTCGCCGTAATCTCTGATATATTCGGTGTCGTCATAGTGTGTGCTTGCAAGGCAGAGAAGAACAGAGTCCGATGAAAAATCATACATCTCTTTCCACACCATTTTAGGAATGTATATTCCTGTATTCGGGCGGTTAAGTGAGAAAACCATTTCATTTCCCATTCCGTCCATAACTTTAACTTTGCTTTTCCCTGCCACATTAATAAGTACAAACTCAGATTCTTTATTGGCATGTTGTCCGCGAATAACTGTGGAATCTGAACCGAAAATGTAAAATACTCTTTTTGGAACAAAGGGGATATCGGTCCCGCCTTCGCAAACAACAAGGCTTCCTCGATCGTCACCAAGGTCCTTGAATTCTATCATTCTTGTTTCGAGATATTTGTTCTTAATCATTATATAAAGATCCTTCCTGAACTGGGTTATCCGATAAAAACATTTTTCTTAAAAGTACAATAAGTATTACCAAACGTACTATTGCCACCAGCCATTCGGGCGGAAGCGATAATTCGTAGTTGTACAAAAGATATTTTGTATATGAAAATGTGGTGCATAAAACAGTGGCTAAGGCTTCGGGCAAGTATTTATTTTTAATGCAGGCAATAATAAGAATTATTACCTCGCCGACAATAGCGTAACGCTCGTGCATGCTGGGTAAAAAGAAAGCAAGAGTAAGCACCGTGAATGCTGTCACATTTAGGATAAATTCCGATGTGATATCAATATTCTTTTTAAAAAAATAAAGATACAGTATAAATAATACGGCAATGCCTAAAAACATACCGAATTTGCCGCTTCCCTCGGAAAGCTCAGAACCGGTATTTCCAATCAGAGAGTAAAGGTTTGCATAATTTTGACTTAAATAAGTTTTGTATTGATTGACTTGGAAAAGATAAACACCAATCAAATCCCCTAAAGTTCTATGGAATAAAAACATAGGGATACATGTTGCAAAATACATAATCGGTATCCAAATAAAATATGTGATACTGATTTTTCTTTGCTTTTGGATAATCCATAATAATAAAATTACGGGAAGAATCAAAACAGTTTGAAATTTGCAGGCGAAAGCCAAACCGAGAAATATAAATACAAGGTCGCCGTTTGTATAGCTGCCCTCATAAAGCTTAATCAAACTGTAGATGAAAATCATTATAAAACCGGTATAAAGTGAGTCGCTTTGTCCCCAGGCAGATGCATTAAGCACCGAAATGGGATTAAGCAAAAGAACGGAATAAACTATCAGCTTTTTAAACGCGGTCTGTTTACCGCAAACAAGACAGTAAATTTTAAGACCGAAGACTGCAATAATGAAATCAAAAATAATGGGAATGAATTTCACAACAAACATCATGGGAAAAAACTGAGCCAGGATGCAGAAAACAGTCATATAAAGCGGAGGATAATTTCCGATTCTCATTCCGAGTGATGAAATGCCGGCTGCTTTTGCCGTATCATACCAGGACTGCTGGAAAATAGCTGTATCAGCAGAGATAAAAGGATAAAACGTGAATCTTATTACGATGGCGGCAGTAGTCACAAGCAGGAAACTGATAATATCGCAAACGCTGAGTCCCAATACCTTCTGTTCCAGGATATTCCTTATTGATGTGTTTTCATCAGCTTTTTTGCTACAGAAATAAATGAAAGCGGCTCCGGCGAGAACTGCCATGATGGCCAAAAAGAACCGACCGATTGTCATAGTTCCGTGACTGATTATTACCGCAAATACGATAATAATTGTGAGTACATATGCAGTTATTTGCAAAAAAAGTGATTTCTTGTTCATGTATAATCTCTTAATTGTGGTATTTTTTGTTTGTTTCGTATTTGGGTTCACATGTTAAATGCATACCAAGCTTTTTAAATACTTTTTCATCAACAGATGCAAGCATAACCGAAGAGTGAACTTCACAGTTACGAAGTTTATAAAGCTGCTCCAGGGCTTTTTTGGAGTTTTCATTGGTAGCAGCACTAACGCTTAATGCGATAAGGATTTCATCGGTATGTAATCTGGGATTCTGACTGCCCAGATAGTTGGTTTTAATTGCCTGAATAGGTTCCAATGCTTCTTTGTTGACGAGGTGAAGCGAATGATCCATTCCGGCAAGAGCCTTAAGCGAATTGATGAGCGCGGCGGCGCTGGGCCCCATAAGGTCGGAAGTCTTTCCTGAAATAATCTGTCCATCGGGAAGCTCAATTGCAACAGCTGCGTGACCGGTGCTTTCTTCACGGTCAAGAGCTGCCTTAACAACAGGACGATTGTCTGCGGAAAGGTTTGACTGCTTCATGAGAAGTTCTAATTTGTATACGGCTTCTTTTGTGCCGGTTCCCTTTTTTAATTCGCAAAGTCCCTGATAATATCTTCTGACGATTTCCTGGTGGGAAGCTTCGGCACAGACACTGTCATCGATGATACAGTTTCCGGCCATGTTTACACCCATATCTGTAGGAGATTTATAAGGGCTCTCGCCGAGAATCTGAGTAAACATTGCATTTAATACAGGGAAAATTTCAACATCGCGGTTGTAGTTAACGGTAGTAACGCCATAAGCTTCCATATGATAAGGGTCAATCATATTAACATCGCTTAAATCTGCGGTTGCAGCTTCATATGCAATGTTAACGGGATGATTAAGCGGGAGATTCCAAATCGGGAAGGTCTCGAATTTAGCATAGCCTGCTTTTACGCCCTTTTTGTGTTCGTGGTAAAGCTGAGAAAGACAGGTTGCCATCTTTCCGCTTCCGGGTCCGGGAGCAGTGATAACAACCAAAGGTCTTGAGGTCTCGATATAATCATTCTTTCCGTATCCCTCATCGCTTACGATTAATGATATGTTGCTGGGGTAACCTTCTATAGGATAGTGAAGATAAGATTTGATGTTAAGAGCGTCAAGTTTTGCACGGAATGCATCTGCCGCAGGCTGGTTAGCATATTTTGTTATGACTACGCTTCCTACATACAGGCCAACACTTGTAAACGAGTCTATAAGTCTTAGAACTTCTAAATCGTAGGTTATACCAAGGTCGCCGCGCTTTTTGTTCTGCTCAATGGCGTCAGCACCTATTGCTATTACGATTTCTGCTTCGTCTTTCATTTTAAGAAGCATTTTAAGCTTACTGTCGGGCTCAAATCCGGGAAGAACTCTTGAGGCATGATAGTCATCAAAGAGTTTGCCGCCGAATTCAAGGTACAGCTTTCCGTCAAATTTGGATATACGCTCACGAATGTGTTCCGACTGCATATCCAGGTATTTTTGATTATCAAATCCAATCTTCATATATTTAACCTCGTTTAATAAATATAATTTGTTATTATCGCATAAAAATGCCTTTTTTTCCACTTAAAACGCGAATTCTTTTAGAGTTTTTTCATATTTGAAATATTGCTTTTATCATGCCTAATAAATATAATAAATTCGTGATTTGCCCCATTTTTGAAATTAAAAATTAAAAAGGCAGTCTTAAGACGTGAAAAGGATTTAAGGTTTGTAAATTAATGAACAACGAAAACGGAAATAACAATCAGAAAAAGAACTCAAACGGACCCCGCATTGCCCCCATGCTTGTGGCGGTTCTGGTTGTTTTGCTGATTATCAGCTACTTCTCAAGAGCACTTAATCATGCAATAAACAAAGAGATTACATACAATGAATTTATTCAGATGCTGAATGAAGGCAAAATTGAAAGCGTATTCTTAAATTCGGATAAGATAGAAATACATCCGGTATCCGAAGACAACACAAACCCTTATACTCAGCAGATTGAGATTACTTACTGTACGGGATATGTCGAGAGCAGTGAACAGCTTTCCGAACGACTTATTAAGGCCAATGTGGAATTTTCCTCGGATATACCGGACAATTCAAGTTGGTTAATATCGATAATACTTACATATATTTTGCCTTTGGCGCTTTTCTTCCTGCTTATGAGTCTGCTTTCCAGAAAAATGGGTGGCTCAGGCGGAGTAATGGGTGTAGGTAAATCAAATGCCAAGGTTTATGTTCAAAAAGAAACCGGTGTAACCTTTAAGGACGTTGCTGGTGAAGATGAAGCAAAAGAATCATTGGTAGAAGTCGTAGACTTTCTTCACAATCCCGGCAAATACTCAAAAATCGGTGCAAAGCTTCCTAAGGGTGCCCTTCTTGTGGGCCCTCCCGGAACCGGTAAAACGCTTCTTGCCAAGGCAGTTGCGGGTGAAGCTCATGTTCCTTTCTTTTCACTTACCGGATCCGACTTTGTTGAGATGTTTGTAGGTGTAGGTGCATCCAGAGTAAGAGACCTCTTCAAAGAGGCCAGCAAAAACGCACCCTGTATAGTATTTATTGATGAAATTGATGCAATCGGTAGGAGTCGTGACTCAAAGTACGGCGGCGGTAACGAAGAACGTGAGCAGACACTGAATCAGCTCCTTTCCGAAATGGACGGTTTTGACAGTTCAAAGGGTGTTCTCATCCTTGCAGCCACCAACAGACCTGAAATTCTTGATAAGGCACTTCTTCGTCCCGGCCGTTTTGACCGAAGAATTATTGTAGATAAGCCTGATCTTAAGGGACGTGTTGAAATTCTTAAGGTTCATGCCAAGAATGTGTTAATGGATGATACGGTAGATCTTGATGCCATTGCGCTTGCAACTTCGGGTGCAGTCGGTTCAGACCTTGCAAATATGATTAACGAGGCTGCAATTAATGCGGTTAAGGAAAAGCGCGAGTATGTATCTCAAAAAGACCTTTTTGAGGCAGTTGAGCAGGTACTTGTCGGTAAAGAAAAGAAAGACCGCATTATGAGTAAGGAAGAAAGAAGAATTGTTTCTTACCATGAAATCGGACATGCTCTTGTGGCCGCTCTTCAGAAAAATTCGGAGCCGGTTCAGAAGATTACCATTGTTCCCAGAACAATGGGAGCATTGGGCTATGTTATGCAGGTTCCCGAAGAAGAAAAGTTTCTTAACTCTAAGAAAGAACTTAAGGCTATGCTTGTCGGCTACGTTGCAGGACGTGCAGCCGAAGAAATTGTCTTTGATGATATTACAACCGGTGCAGCTAATGATATTGAAAAGGCTACATCTATCGCCCGTAACATGGTTACCATGTATGGTATGAGCGAGAAGTTTGGACTTATGGGACTTGAATCTGTTGAAAACAGATATCTTGACGGTCATAAGGTTCTTAATTGCAGTGAGGTGACTGCGGCTCAGATTGACGATGAGGTTAAGCAGATGCTTAAGGAATCTTACGACGAAGCCTTAAGACTTCTTGGCGAAAACAGAGAACTTCTTGATAAGCTTGCAGAATACCTTATTGAAAAAGAAACTATTACCGGTAAGGAATTTATGGAAATTTATCGAAGAGAAAAAGGCCTTCCCGATCCTGAAGAGGAAAAGAAGGAAGATTCTGCCGACAGTGGAGAAGAGAAAAAGGAGACTTCACCGGCAGAGGGAGAAGCAAAACCCGATGAAGGTACTGCATATTCCGTATTTGCACAGGCTCTTGAATCAGCTTCGGCAGGAGACAGCATTCAGAGTGAGGCTCCGGTAAGTGAGGGCAACACCTCAGATAGCATTCCTACAGAAAATACCCAGCAGGATAACAATGTTTAATATTAAAGAAGAACTCGATAAACTCCCGAAGGAACCGGGAGTTTATCTTATGCATGACAAAGATGACAACATTATATATGTAGGTAAGGCCGTTAATCTTTTCAATCGTGTGCGGTCATATTTTCGTGTCATGAATAACCGTACGCCCAAAATTGAGCGTATGATTTCTCTTATCGACCACTTTGAATATATTGTGGTGGATTCTGATCTTGAGGCATTTGTTCTCGAGAACAATCTGATTAAAGAATACAATCCCAAGTACAACACATTATTAAAAGATTCAAAAACATATCCATATATTAAGGTTTCGGTAACCGAAGATTATCCTAAAATATCTTTTGTCAGAAGAATGGGTAAGGATAAGTCCAAGTACTTTGGACCATATACCAGCTCTGCAGCCGTAAATGACATAATCGAATTACTGAACAATACCTATAAATTCAGAACCTGCAATAAGGCCTGTAAAGAAGGAGAAGCAAATGACCGTCCCTGCTTAAATTTCCATATGGGGAAGTGCCTTGCGCCATGTTCGGGTAAAGTAAGTTCAGCCGATTACAAGGCAAATATTAATCTGGCCATCGATTTTATGAATGGCAATGATAAGGCATTGCTTCGCGAACTTAAAGAGAAAATGGAAAAAGCTTCCGAGGAAATGGACTTTGAAGAGGCTATTAAATACAGAGATTTAATAGAAAGTGCAAAAAGAATAATAGAGAGGCAGAAAATCTCGGACAATACCGGATTTGACGATAAGGATATTATTGCTCAGGCCCACGATGAAACCGATGCGGTTGTACAGGTTTTCTTTGTACGAAACGGCAAGATGATCGGAAGAGAACATCACCACATGGATGATATTCAGGGGCTCAGCGATGAAGAGATACTCGGAGAATTTGTCAAACGCTATTATACGGGAACTCCGTACATACCACCCATTATTATGCTTTCCGCGGATATTCCGGAGCAGGATATGATTTCAAGCTGGCTGTCAAATCAAAGGGGCGGTTCCTGCAAACTGGTTATTCCCAAAATCGGTTTTAAAGAGAAACTGGTGGATCTTGCCAGAAATAATGCTGAAATTGTTTTGAAGAAAGATAAGGAAAGAATAGTTCTTGAGGAGAAGAAAACCAAAGGAGCTCTTGAGGAACTGGGTAAAATTCTCGGAATGGAAGAATTGAACCGTCTGGAAGCTTTTGATATTTCAAATACAAACGGATTTCAAAACGTAGGTTCCATGGTAGTTTTTGAAGGCGGAAAGCCGGTTAAGGGCGATTATAGAAAATTCCGTATAAAATCCGTAGAAGGTCCCGATGACTATTCCTGTATGCATGAAGTTTTATCCCGCCGGTTTATTCACGGTTTTGAGGAGAAAAAGCAGCTTCGTGAAAAGAAGATGGACGAGCGGTACGGAAGCTTTTCAAGATTTCCGGATCTGATTTTGATGGATGGCGGAAAAGGACAGGTAAATGTGGCCCTGGAGGTTCTTTCGGAACTTGGAATTAATATTCCCGTTTGCGGTATGGTAAAGGATGACAACCACCATACAAGAGGTCTTTACGTGGACGGAACAGAGATACCCATAGACAGGCACTCGGAGAGCTTTAAACTTATTACAAGAGTTCAGGATGAAGCTCACCGTTTTGCCATTGAATATCATAAGAGCCTTCGGGAAAAGAAGCAGGTTCACTCTGTTTTCGAAGATATTCCCGGCATCGGACCTGCCAGACGAAAGGCACTTTTGCGAGCTTTTGAAAATGTCGAGGAAATAAAGCAGGCTTCGGTAGAGACGATTGCAGAACGGGCGGAGATTCCGGAAGGGGTTGCATTGGAAGTATATAAGTATTTCCACTAACTTTTATATTAATTTATTAATTGTATTGTGATAAACTAAAAAATAGGGTTATGAATTATAAAAATGAGGAGATATTTTTATGGCATCTGTAAAACTTACTCAGATTGTTGAGAAAATGAAACTTGAAAATCTTACACCGGATATTGATATTTCCGGAATTAAGATTACACAGCCCGATATTAACCGTCCCGCTCTTCAGGTAACCGGTTATTTTGAACACTTCGAGGCTACACGACTTCAGGTAATCGGATTTGTTGAATATACATATATGGAAGGATTAAGTGTTAAGAAAAAACGAGAAGTATATGAAAAGCTTCTTTCTTATCCCATTCCTGCTTTTGTATTCTGTCGTGAACTCATTCCGGATTCAATTTTTATGGAAATAGCTCAGGCACATAATGTACCGCTTTTGATGACCAAGAAATCCACTTCCGAATTTATGGCGGAAATTATCAGATGGCTTAAGGTCAGACTTGCTCCCTGCATTACGGTTCATGGCGTTCTTGTTGATGTATACGGTGAAGGTGTTCTGATTACGGGTGAATCCGGTATCGGTAAATCAGAGGCTGCTCTTGAGCTTATTAAGAGAGGACATCGTCTTGTAACAGACGACGTTGTAGAAATCAGAAAAGTATCTGACGATACACTTATCGGTACGGCTCCTGATGTAACAAAGCACTTCATTGAACTTCGTGGTATCGGTATTGTCGACGTTAAGGCTCTTTTCGGTGTATCCAGTGTTCGTGACACACAGAACATTGATCTTGTCATTAAGCTTGAAGACTGGAACAAGGACAAGGAATATGACAGACTTGGTCTTGAAGAAGAATATACCGAATATCTTGGAAACAGAGTTGTCTGCCATAGTATTCCGATTCGTCCCGGTAGAAATCTTGCCATCATTTGTGAATCGGCAGCTGTTAACCATCGTCAGAAGAAGATGGGATACAACGCAGCTCAGGAATTATACAAGAGACTTCAAAAATCCTTTGCGGAGAAGCGCGAAGAAGATTAAAAATATAAAGACTGCCGTAATGAGATAAAGCGGTGACAAAAGGAGAATAAATGAAATACGTATTTGGTGTAGATATAGGTGGAACAACAGTTAAAATGGGTCTTCTCAGTGAAAACGGAGAATGTCTTGATAAATGGGAAATAAAAACCGTAAAAGATAACGGTGGAGAGAAAATACTTCCCGATGTTGCAGCTTCCATTAAAGAAAAGATAGCAGAAAAGGGTATTGATATTGCTGATGTTATTGGTGTAGGTGCGGGTGTTCCCGGACCGGTTGACTCAAAGGGCGTTGTCCACAAGGCAGTAAACCTTGGATGGGATACCTTTAATGCCGCAGAAACTCTTTCAAAGCTTACCGGATTAAAGGCCATGATCGGAAATGATGCCAATGTGGCTGCACTTGGTGAAATGTGGAAGGGTGGCGGTGCCGGATATGCCGATGTAGTAATGGTTACACTTGGTACCGGTGTCGGTGGCGGTATTATTGTTGACGGTAAAATTGTTAGTGGCTCTTCAGGAGCCGGTGGTGAAATCGGACATATGCACGTAAAAGACGGCGAAACAATTGCATGCGGATGCGGTAATTTCGGATGTCTTGAACAGTACACTTCCGCAACCGGTATTTCAAGAACAGCATCGGAAATGTTTGCAAAGTGGGATAAGAGCACTGTTCTCACAAAGGATGATTTATCTGCAAAGGCCGTATTTGACGGTGTAAAAGCAGGTGATGAACTTTGCATTGAAGTTGCAAAAGAGTTTGGAGAAACCCTCGGAAAGGGACTGGCTCTCATTGCAGCGGTTGTTAATCCTGAAGTATTTGTTATCGGAGGCGGTGTTTCCAAGGCAGGTGAGATTTTATTAAGCTATATCACTCCTTCTTTTGACAAATATGCATTCCATGGCTGTAAAAATGCAAAGATGGTTCTTGCAACCCTCGGTAACGATGCAGGAATGTATGGTGCAGCAAAGCTTGTAATAGAGTAACGCAATCAAACTAAAGGAAAGTCAGATAAAACATTGAGCGAATTTATGATAAAGAACCTGGCGGGCTTTGTCGGCGAAGATAATGTAAAAGCGCAGGTCTCTCTAAATGAATATACAACCTTTCGCGTAGGCGGTGCCGCTGAAATAATGGTTATCGTAAACACGATGGAAGAGATGGCTAAAGTTATCGGATTTCTTAATAAGTGCAACGCAAATTACTTTGTACTTGGAAACGGAAGCAATCTTCTGGTTTCCGATGAGGGCTACAAAGGTATAGTGATTAAACCGTCAGGAAAACTGACCGATATGGTGGTTGTAGGCAATAAAATAACTGCCGGAGCAGGAGCACTTCTTTCAAATGTGTGCAAGACCGCAGCGGATTATTCTTTAACAGGAATGGAATTCGCGTATGGAATCCCCGGTACCGTAGGCGGTGCGATAGTAATGAATGCAGGTGCTTATGGTGGAGATATGTCCATGGTTGTTGACGGTGTGGAAGCAGTAACAAAAGAGGGCGAGATAATATATGTATCTCCGCATTCTCTTAGATTTGACTATCGAAAGAGTGATGTCGCAAAGGCCGGAATAGTTGTTGCCATGGTATCGTTTAAACTAAGTCCCGGCAACGAGGAAGAAATACGTGCGACCATGAAGGATATTATGGCACGTCGTGTGGAAAAGCAGCCACTTGAATTTCCCAGCGCCGGAAGCACATTTAAGCGTCCGAAAGGTCACTTTGCGGGTCAGCTCATCGAGGAGGCCGGACTTAAAGGCTTCAGAATAGGCGGGGCCTGTGTATCACCTAAGCATGCAGGCTTTATCGTAAATGATGCAAATGCAACAGCTAAAGATATAAGTGATTTGATAGATGCGGTAAAAAAGAAAGTATACGACAATTCAGGTGTTAAACTTGAAACGGAAGTTATAAAAATCGGCCGGTTTTAATCAGATCGGCTGAGTTTTGTATAAAGATAAGGCAGGGAAACAAAATGCGACTTGTTATTGTAACAGGAATGAGTGGGAGTGGCAAAAGAACAGCAATAAAAATGCTCGAAGATAGCGGCTACTACTGTGTAGATAATCTCCCTGTTCAGTTAATTGAGATGTTTGTTGAACTGATTGAGCTTAAGGACAGTGAACTTTCAAAGGTTGCCCTTGGAATCGATGCCCGTGCAGATCAGCCTTTTGATGAAGTAGTAAAAGCGATTGAAAAAATAAAGAGCAAAGGAGTCTCCTTGGAAATCCTTTTTATGGAAAGCAATGACAAGGTTTTGCTGAAGAGATACAAGGAGTCCCGTAGAAAACATCCCCTTGCTATTGACGGACATGTTGAAGAGGGTATAGAAAAGGAAAGGGTAATTCTTTCCGGCATAAAAAAAGAAGCGGACTATGTAATAGATACTTCACTTCTTCTGACAAGAGATTTAAAGACAGAACTTGATCATATATTTGTTGAAAATAAGAAATTCAACAACCTTATGATTAATATTGAATCCTTTGGATTTAAGCATGGTATTCCTCAGGATGCGGATTTGGTATTTGATGTGCGATTTTTGCCAAATCCTTATTATGTGGATAATTTGAAATCTCTTACAGGCCTTGATAAAGAGGTACAGGATTTTGTAATGGGTTTTGAAGAGGCGGAGATTTTTCTGTCCAAATTGGAAGACATGCTGATGTTTTTGATTCCCAATTATATTAAAGAGGGAAAATATCAGTTGGTGGTAGCCATAGGTTGCACCGGAGGACACCATCGAAGTGTTACTTTGGCTGAAAAGTTATATGCTCGCATTAAAGATAAAGAAGATTTCGGGGTAAATTTGACCCATAAAGATATTAAACGTGGAGATAAGTAATGTCGTTTTCGTCAGAGGTTAAGGAAGAACTTATAAATTCAATTCCCCATGACCGCCACTGCAGATTGTCGGAGCTTACAGCTATTTTAGCATTTGCAGGCAAAAAGACAGGTAACGTTATTTCCGTATCAACAAATGATCAAAATCAGGCAGCGTTAAGAAAATGCTTTACTTTATTAAATAAAACATTTAATATAAATACCGTTGATTTTGAACAAAGTTTCGCAAACGGCCATAAATCAATAGATTTCGATAGAAACGATGCGAGTATGGTTTCTGTAATGGATGCAATAGCCAAAGAGGCTCCGAACTATCTTTTGACAAATGACTGTTGCAAGCGTGCCTATTTAAGGGGTGCTTTTCTTTCTGCAGGGTTTATTAACGATCCGGAGAAGGCATACCACCTTGAATTTGTCTGTCAGGATGAATTTAGTGCAGAAATGCTAAAAGAAATTCTGGAGGACTTTAATATTGGTGCAAAAAGTACTACCCGCAGAAAGTATAATGTGGTATATGTAAAAGATGCAGATACCATACAGGATGTACTTAATGTATTGGAGGCGCACAGAGCTTTGATGGACTTTGTCAATGTTCGCATTACAAAGGACGTCAGAAACGATATAAACAGAAGGAATAATTTTGATGTATCAAATCTGCTTCGGGCATCGCAAACAGGTTCAAAGCAGATAGAAGAAATTATTCTGATAAGAGATACGGAAGGCCTTTCGGCCCTTCCTGAAGGTATAAGGGAGATAGCCGAGTTACGACTTGAAAATCCTGAAAGTTCTCTGGCTGAGTTGGGTCAGATGCTTGATCCCCCTGTCGGGAAATCAGGGGTCAATCACAGGCTGCGCAAAATCAGTGAATATGCGCAGAAAATCGGCGAAAAAAGGGAGAAAGAAAATGACAAAGAAGGACATAACGGTTCAAATTAAGGGCGGACTGGATGCTCGTCCCGGCGCAATGCTTGTGCAGATTGCAAGCCAGTTTGAAAGCTCTGTTTACATCGAAACAGAAAACAAACGTATAAACGCCAAATCCATTATGGGCATGATGAGCCTTGGAATAGCAAAAGACGCGCAGCTTACTGTTATTACAGAAGGCGCCGATGAGGAACAGGCTCTTGAAGCTATCGACAAATATTTAAGTGTTGCAGAATAATTCAAAGCGCTTATATGGACGACAATTAGACCCGAAGGTTTATTCCTTCGGGTTTTTGCGTTAATATAATAATATGTAAAATCAATTACCGTATGGAGCAATGGGTAGAAGTATGAATATTTTTTATGTTTTTAATTTGCACGCCGGAAAGGGACAGGTAAAAAGAAACCTTCCCGATATTATTGATATTATTTGCAAGGCGGGACACAGTCTTAGTGTTCATTCAACCCTGGCTAAAGGAGATGCAGCGGAAGCTGTGAAAAATCTTCCTGAGAATGTATACGACCGTGTTCTTTGTTCTGGTGGAGACGGAACTCTTGATGAAGTAGTGGCCGGAATGGAAAAGCGAAAAGAAAAACTTCCCATAGGATATATTCCCGCAGGAAGTACCAATGATTTTGCCGCATCTTTGGGGCTTCCCAAAAATATGAAGGAAGCGGCAAAAGTTGCCATCGGTTCAAACCTGTTTAAATGTGATGTAGGTCATTTCAACAGACAGTCATTTGTATACATTGCGGCATTTGGTTTGTTTACGGAGGTTTCTTATGAGACTCCACAGGATGTTAAAAATGTTCTTGGCCATGCTGCTTATGTTATTGAAGGGTTAAAGCGCCTTCAGGATGTTAAGACCTATGCACTGAAAGTAACCTGCAACGGAGAGATCATAGAGAAGGAATTCCTGTATGGAATGATTACAAATTCGGATTCTGTCGGTGGATTTAAAAATATAACCGGAAAAAATATAGATTTGAGCGACGGTTTATTTGAAGTAACTTTAATCGGAAAACCCTCCAGTGCCCTGGAATTGAACGAGGTTCTTAATGCTTTGATAATTAAAGATTCGCCCGCAAAAGAATTGTACACATTTAAAACCGACCATATCGTTTTCGAAAGTGAAGAAGAGATTCCATGGACTCTTGATGGTGAGTTTGGAGGAAAAGTAACGAAGGTTGTGATAGATGCATTGCCTAAGGCTATGGAAATTGCTGTTAGTTCAGAAGAAGAGTAATTTGTAACAAAGTGATATATTGATAATATTTACAGAATATCCCCATAAAAGGGAGGATGCCGGGACAACTGTGTTGGCCCGGCATTTATTATGAAAAAGTTTTTATTAAACTAGATGAAAACTAAGTAAATTGTATTGCTTGTTGTTTATGATATAAATATACACTTCAATAATGACTAAAAAATGTTATGTAAATAAACGAACTTAAAACAAAATGTTAACAAAATATGAACAAGCGCATTAAAGTTGTATATTTAAGGCCGAAAACTTAAAATATTAAGAATAAATTAACAGACAATTATAATTAATATATGGTTAATTCACTCAATTGCGATATTGTTTTTTGGAACTAAGCAGAAGAGTACATGAATAAATGAATAAAAAATAACCTTTACAATTAAAAGAAATGTTTTAGTATTATTAGATATATGTATAAAATAAGGGAGCACAAAATGAAAAAAGCATTATATAAAATATTGGCAGTATCAATATTGATGGCTACAGTAATCGGAAATACAGCCTGCGGCCAAAACATAACGGTTGAGGCTCAAAGCAGAGTCAGATTGGCATACAGATATCTTGATGAGAATGATTACACACAGGCACTTACATATTTTGGAAGAGCTGCAGAAATAGATCCAAATAACGCTGATGCATATATTGGCAAATCAGATGTCTATATTTCCCTTGGTGAATACGACAAAGCTCTGGTATCTCTTTATGTCGATGCGCAGAATACAGAAAATCAGGCTGTTATCGATAGATTTGAAGAACTGAAGGGTGACTGTATTTCTTTTGTTTGTTCAGTTTCTGAAAACGGTATAACAGAACATACTTTATCAGAGGGAGACAGTTCCACAACCAAAAAGTGTACGGTTTGCGGATGGGACAGCGGACTCCTTGGCGATTAGTAAGTTTTTCGAGCCGCAATTATTAAAAACAGAGTAATAAGAAAAGGTCGGTCTATTTGCAATATTTCCTAAAAAGGAATATTTACAAAAATCCGACCTTATTTTATATTCACAAATTATTAAATGCAATTATTCCGCAACAACATAGTCACCAAGATCAACGGTAACCTCTTCCATAGCAACTTCTTCTAAAGGTCTGTCGCTCCAGTCAGTTTTGGTTTCGGCAATCTTGTTTACTACATCCATTCCCTCAATGGTTTTTCCGAAAGCTGCATAAGCGCCATCAAGATGCGGAGAAGTTTTATGCATAATAAAGAACTGTGAACCGGCAGAATCGGGATGCTGACTTCTTGCCATGGAAATAACTCCTTCGGTATGTGCAAGATCGTTCTTGACTCCGTTTGAAGCAAATTCGCCCTTTATATTATGACCGGGACCACCCATTCCGGTACCGGTGGGATCACCGCCCTGAATCATAAAGCCTTTGATTACGCGATGGAAAATAAGTCCGTTGTAGAAGCCCTTTTGAACCAGCTTAACAAAGTTATCGACGGTAATAGGCGCTACATCGGGATAAAGTTCAATTTTAATTGTACCAAGATCATTGGCCATTTTTATTGTGACGATAGGATTTTTAGCCATTTTACTCCTTACGCTGTCTGATTGGATTTAAGCCTCATTGCATTTGCGGCTTAGGGACAGCATTTTCTTTTGACAAAGTTATGATAAAATATTTCCGGAGGAATGTAAATGAAGAGAATATGTTTTGCTTCAACATCATATGTTCCCGGCGAAGATTTCGTTAATTCAATGAAAGAACAGGGCATAGCAGTTGAATGCGGAGATTGCTGCGCTTATAGCAAAAAAGACACTTTGCTGATAACTGACAGCAAAGACATTTATTTAAAAAATCCCGATTCACTTATATTAATTAATGACATTTCCGATATGGATTCTTTCTTGGGAGCCAAATATTTTGTAATGTACCCGGGTGACTGTGAACCGGATTATTTCATAAAAATATGGCAGCGAATAAATAATATTCCGTGGGAAATAATTGAGACGGACCGCCTTATAATTCGAGAAACTACACAAGAGGATGTGGATACTTTTTTTGAAATATATAAAGATCCGGCTATGACTCTATTTAATGAAAAGCTATATGAAGATATAGAAGAAGAAAAGAAATATGCGCTGGAATATGCAGAAAAAGTTTACAAAGTGCAAGGTTTTGGAATCTGGACAATAATCGAAAAGGCCACGAACGAAGTAATAGGCAGAGCCGGATTAACTGTAAGAGCCGGATTTGATGATGTGGAAATAGGTTTTTTGATTGGAACGGCTTATCAGGGACAGGGATATGCAACCGAAGCGGTAAAAGCCTGTATTGAGATGGCAAAAAAGCTGGAATTTGAGTCGGTATATGCTTTGGTAATGGAGGGTAATGAACCATCGAAACATATTCTTAATAAGCTTGGATTTTTAAATAGTGGTATTCGAAAGGTAAACGGAATTGAATATGAATATCTTCAGTTCAAAATTTGAAGCAGAGTAATAAGTCGGTCGATTTACCGATAAGTGGGATGAAATAATATATAAAAAATGCTATAATTCCTAACGAACAGTAAAGAAATTTGAGCGAATAACAAAACGATTTTATATAAATATATGGCGGAGGTGCACAATTGATTAACGAAAATTACAAAGCAATGCTTGGCAAAAAATCTGTAATAAGACAGCTTTCGGAATTTGCTACGGAAAGAGGCAAAGAAATAGGCTATGACAATGTATTTGATTTCAGTCTTGGCAATCCCTCCGTAGCGGCTCCTGAAGAGTTTAATAATGCAATGAAGGCTCTTATGGATGAAAAAACAGCTATGGAACTTCACGGATACAGTCCTACTCTTGGTAATCCCGAATTCAAAAAGGCTGTTGCGGATTCTCTTAACAGACGTTTCGGTATGACATATAAACCTTCAGACATTTTTCCCACATCAGGTGCGGCAGGAGCAATTGCTCATGCATTAAGAGCGGTTACGGTTCCGGGCGATGAAGTTATGGTTTTTGCACCGTTTTTCCCGGAATATATTCCCTATGTAACCGGAACCGGTGCAAAGATTACAGTCGTTCCCGCAGATACAAAGGCATTTCAAATTAACTTTGAAAAGTTTGATAAGTTGCTGAATCCTAATGTAAAAGCGGTTCTTATTAATACACCCAACAACCCTACCGGTGTTGTTTACTCTGAAGAGACCATTAAAAAGCTGGCTGCCAAACTTGAAGAAAAATCAGCTGAATACGGATTCAATATTTATCTTATTTCCGATGAACCTTACCGTGAAATAATCTTTGACGGTGTAGATAATCCCTACCCCGCAAAGTATTACAAATATACTCTTACCTGTTATTCTTTCTCGAAGTCTTTATCACTTCCCGGCGAAAGAATCGGTTATGTGGCATGTAACCCTGCAGACCCTGATTCGGAAACTATTGTTGCTATGTGCGGTCAGATTTCTCGCGGAACCGGTCACAATTGCCCTGCTTCGATTATTCAGCAGGCTTGTGCTCAGGTTATTGATATGACTTCGGACTTAAGTGTATATGAGAAAAACATGAACCTTCTCTACGATGAGTTGGTTAAGCTCGGATTTGAAGTAGTGAAGCCCGGCGGAACTTTCTACATTTTCCCCAAGGCCCTGGAAGACGACGCCGTAGCATTCTCGCAGAAGGCACTTAAGTACGATCTTGTTCTTGTTCCGGCTGATTCTTTTGATTGCCCCGGCTATTTTAGAATGGCATACTGCATCGAAACCGAAAAGGTTGAAAGATCGCTTGCTAATTTGAGAAAATTTGTTGAAACCGAATACCCGAACAGATAAACAGCATCCATAGCATCTATCAGCTATGTTAAATATATTCGGATGCGGAATATGAGGATTGTATGATTAACGCAGGACTTGTTTTGGAAGGCGGCGGTATGAAAGGCATATATACTGCCGGAGTGCTGGACTTCTTCCTGGATAAGAATCTTTCTTTTGCATATTATTACGGAGTGTCTGCCGGAGCTTGCACTATGTCAAGCTTTTTATCAAAACAGAAGGGCCGTGGAAGAGATGTTATGCTTGACTATTTAAATGACAGGCATTACATGGGTTTGTACAGCCTGGCGACCACCGGAGACATATTTAATGTGGATACCAACTATAATCTGATTCCAAATTATTTAAACCCTTACGACTATGATGCGTTTGCCAAGCATGAGGGAAAGGCATTTGCGGTTGTAACCGACATTGAATCAGGTGAGGCGGTTTACCATGAACTTACCGATATGGAAAAAGACATCGACTATATTAGAGCTTCGAGTTCACTTCCGTTAGTTTCAAAAAATGTAAAAATAGACGGACATCTCTATCTTGATGGTGGAATTGCCGATTCCATTCCCATAAAAAGAAGCGAAGCTGACGGAAACGTAAAAAATATTGTTGTAATGACAAAATCCGAAGGCTACAGAAGAGAGCCCGAAAAGACGGTTTCACTGATTAAAGCCAAATACAGAAAGTATCCTAAGGTTTATGAACTCATGAAAAATAGGCATGTTGTTTATAATGAAACTGTGGATTACATTGAAGAACAGGCTTCGCAGGGAAAATTGTTTTTGATTCGCCCGCATACCGATCTTGAGATTTCAAGACTCGAAAAGGATTCAGAAAAACTGTCCGTTCTTTACGAGCAGGGTTATAATGATGCCGCTTCAAAATATGAAGCCATGATGGAATATTTGAATGAAAAATAACAAAGAACGTTTGATAGGTGCCGCTTTAATGGCATTTCTTCCAATTTTACTGTGTGTATTAAGGGCTCTTGCCAATGGCGAGGGTCTTTTCGACGTATGGTTTTGCGGATCAAACTGGCAGGATGAGCTTTTTTATTATCAATTGACATCCGGAGTGGTATCCCATGGAATTCCCCAAGGGTACTTTGGCTACAATGAAGGCGCGGCGCCCTATCTTACATTTGGTACCTGGAGCCCTTTACTGCTGATTTTTTGGTCACTGTTTGGCGTAATATTCGGTTGGAATGTGTTGGCTCCGGTTCTTTGCAATATTTTGCTGATGAGCATTGCGCTGTTTATATTTGTATGGCTGGTCAGACCGGGTAAGCTGCAGCTTGCCGTTATGGCTTTACTAATTTCTGCGTTGACTCCGTTTTCAAGATTTATGATGTCCTGTATGCCCGAAATTCCGGCTTTATTTACCGTTATTATTATGCTGGCATGCTGGTATCCGTGTCTTAATACCTACAAAAAGACTTATATGACTACCGCTTATATTTTCTTTTTTATAGGGGTTTTAATGAGGCCTTATTTGGCTTTGCTGATTCTTATTCCGCTTATTATTGAACTCAGGCGAAAGAAAATAAAAGCTGTATTACCGGCAGGAGTCTTTGTTGTTTCTTTATTTATATATGCCGTAATAACAAAAATGCTCTCTTCGCCTTACTTTACCAACGAGGTGGGCACTTCCTGGATGACCCTCTTCTTTACGGAGGGACTCGGAGCGGGATTTAAATTTATTATAGACAAACTTAGAACTGCAGGTGCTCAGGCTGTGGGATGTATATGGCCGGGTCTTCGTTACGGCGAAGGCGGTTCGGCCTATTATGGTATATTTTTTGCATTTATTCTTCTTTTTGCGTTTCTTGGGATTAAAAGTATTAAATGCAAAAGAAAAGAAGCCGCTGTTACAGCTTCTTTTGCGGTTATGCTTATCGGAATGATTTTAGCTATTATTTTGATGTATAAAATCGGAGTGGGTGCAAGGCACCTGTTTGGCTTCATTTTTACCGGTTGTCTGATACTTGGCATGGAAACATTCGGCAATAATGGTATTGATAAGATTAATCTTGTTGCTTCGCTTGGAGTATTTTTGGCATTTTGCTGGGTATTTATTTACAAAGGAACCGACAATTACTACTACCATGTTTCTTATAGGTCCGACGGAATTGACTGGGTTGAGAATATAGAAAAGCAGTTGGACGGTAAGATGGAACTTACCAAAGGTGTAAGTTGGGATAATACGGTTGTGTGGGTTTCTGTCGATCATTCTCCGGGTGAAGAGGATTACAGTGAAACCTTATGGCGCATGCTTTATGCAATTCCGGACGGTTTTGCATTAAATATATGTACGTCGGATTTTACATATGAAAATCTGGAAGCACTAAAATCGGGATTTATAGCTACTGTTCCGGGCGGAACGGTTGAGTGCAAGATGCTTGAAACGGGTATTGGCAAAGAAATTGCGCGAAATGACTATTTTGTAATGTATGATATAAGATAATAAATATGCTAATTTGGTATTGAAATCTCTTTATAGCAAACAGTTAAAACTCTGGCTGCTATGAAGAGATTTTTCTTTTATATTTTTTTAATAATTTGACAGCACTTATTTATTGACATTGACGGGGGGCAGTGATAGATTACATTTAGATGTTAGCACTCGAACGAGGTGAGTGCTAACAAACAGTTAACCGGTAGCTTTGAATATCGATAAGGGGAACGGACGTGGAATTAGACGAACGTAAAATGAAAATCCTTCAGGCCGTGGTCAGAAATTATTTAGAGACCGGTGAACCTGTCGGAAGTCGTACAATTTCAAAATATACCGATTTGAACCTAAGCTCCGCCACTATAAGAAATGAAATGGCCGATCTTGAGGAAATGGGTTATATAGTGCAGCCGCACACTTCTGCAGGCCGTATTCCTTCCGATAAGGGTTACAGATTGTATGTTGACTGTATGCTTAGGGAAAAAGAAAAGGAAGTTGATGAAATCAAGGAGCTGCTTCTTGAAAAAGAAGAAAAGCTTGATGACCTTTTAAAACAGGCCGCAAAAGCACTGGCAGTTAATACCAATTACGCAACAATGATTTCCTCACCGAGATTTCATCAGAATAAATTGAAATTTATTCAGCTTTCCCGGGTTGGTTCGGGACAACTCCTTGCGGTAATTGTTACCGAAGGCAATGTTATCAAGAACCATATAATTGAAACAGCAGAAACTTTTGATGATGAGGCTTTGCTAAAACTTAATCTTTTGATGAATACTAATTTAACGGGATTAAGCGTTGAAGAAATAAATCTTTCCATGATATCGGTATTGAAAAAGCAGGCCGGTGTTCATTCGGACATTATCGGAAATGTTTTGGATGCCGTAGCGGAAGCAATCAGATCCGATGATGATCTGGAAATTTATACAAGCGGTGCCAATAACATATTAAAGTATCCGGAACTTGCGGACAGAGAGAGAGCCGGCGAACTGATACATACATTTGAAGAAAAGCAGCCGCTTACGGAACTTGCGCTTGGTTCTCTGGCAAGCGAAAATACCGGAATCAGAGTTTATATCGGTGATGAAGCTCCGGTCGAAAGCTTAAGAGACTGCAGCGTAGTTACCGCTACATATGAGATTGAAGACGGAATCAAAGGTACCATCGGAATTGTCGGTCCTAAGAGAATGGACTACGACAGAGTAGTGGGTACATTAAAACAGCTTAAAAATCAGTTGGATGATTTATATAGTAAAGGATAGTGAAACAAAGTGGCAGATGAAGAATTAAAGCAGGAGGAAGCAACAGAAGAAGTTGCCTGTGAAACTCCTGAAGAATCCGCTGAACCTATTGCAGGCGAGGATAACGCTAAAGAAGACAAGAAAAAGAAAAAAGATAAAAAAGACAAAAAGGTTGAAGCTCTTGAAACAAGGGTTGCAGAACTTGAAGATACAACCAAGCGTCAGTTGGCAGAGTTTGAAAATTTCAGACGCCGTACCGAAAACGAAAAAGCTGCAATGTTCGGTATGGGAGCCAAAAGTGTAATCGAAAAGATTCTTCCGGTGGTTGATAACTTCGAAAGAGGACTTGATACAGCCCCCCAGGATGAATCGGCTAAAGCCTTTGTAGAAGGTATGAACCTTATTTACAGACAGCTTATGACAGAACTTGAAAAAATAGGTGTTACACCTATTGAAGCTGTTGGAAAAGAATTTAACCCCGAATTTCATAATGCGGTAATGCAGGCGCAAAGCGACGAACTTGAAAGCGGCATGGTAGCGGCAGAGTTTCAAAAGGGTTATATGTACAAAGATTCCGTTGTAAGACATTCAATGGTGTCTGTTGTTGAATAAAGTAATTTAAACATTAGGAGGACATAGAAATGGGAAAAATTATTGGTATTGACTTAGGTACTACCAACAGCTGTGTAGCTGTTATGGAAGGTGGTAAGCCCACCGTTATCGCTAACACCGAAGGCGCACGTACAACACCTTCAGTTGTAGCATTTTCAAAGACAGGCGAAAGACTTGTAGGTGAACCTGCAAAGCGTCAGGCAGTAACAAATGCTGAAAAGACAATTTCTTCAATCAAGAGAGATATGGGTACAGATCGTGGCCGCAATATCGATGACAAGAACTACTCTCCTCAGCAGATTTCTGCAATGATACTTCAGAAGTCAAAGGCAGATGCTCACAGCTCTT
>JAKSRT010000079.1 GCA_024403485.1 Lachnospiraceae bacterium | reverse complement strand
GACACCCTTGCTGTTCGGCTATACACTTCCCACTATCTGGGCGTGTTCGGGACTTGCACCCGTTAGAGCGCGCCCATGGCGCGCAAACTAAAAAGAGGCCCGCCTAAGCGAACCTCTTTGTTCTTTATCAGTCTATTATATCATTTTGGAATCTCGACAAATGCTCATACGGCAAAATCAGTCTTCCTCTGAATAATCCGCATCCGTCGTTAACAACACTGTTACTTATTGCACCAAACATATTAACATTTACTTCGGATAAGTCAAGTGCATGAAGCTTGGCAAGACGCTCATAAGCTTCATCGAAAGCCGGATAAGCGCCGTTCGGGATTTCATCCCGCCTTGTTCTTTCTTCTTCCTGTCTCTTTTCGTAGCCAAGGTGATTGGCCGGTCCTATTTCGGCATAATCGTCCATCTCCTTTGTACGTAGCTGAACTTCGATGTAGCTTCTTGCAATGTTGTCATACAAAGTAATATGAAGCGACTGATATCCGATGGGACTTGGATTTTCAATGTAATCCCTAAAATACTTTTTCAAATTCGGATCCAGTCTCTTTGATGCGGACGCACCTTCTTTTTCGGAAATCTGGACGCTGAAGCCTCTCTCCTCAAGAAACTCCGGCAAAATGTTTGCTACTTTGTAAAGGTAATCCAGTTCTATTTCGTTTCTGTTATCACCTTCTTTTATGTGGCACTGTGGCATTGATATTACAATCCTGTACGCAATTAGATCTCTGAAACAGTTAAGTTTCTGCTTCAAATTGTCCAATGAAGGAAACTCATTGTTCTTTTTGTAATAATCATACACATATTCAACAATGTATCCGTTAAACTTTTCTTCAGCCCTTATGAGGGACTTGATGCGGCCCTTAAATGTAAAAGCAAGAAAAGGATATTCCCCTGCCATGAGCTTATACAGTTCTCTTATTCGCTGGGACTGGGAAGTCAGGAAGTCATTGTGCTCCAGAATATCAATCTGCTGAAGAAGAAAATTGCAATGAACCATATCAATCGGATTATGATTGTCCAAAGCACTCTGCTTTAAATCCGCCGAGTACTTCTGCAATATTTTTAAAACCGTATCTCCCGAAAAGAGATAGTCATTTAATAATATCATTTATCTTCTCCAAATCCTCTCTTGTGTCAACATCCCAAAGTTCCCACTCGTTCGAAACCGAAACAGCATATACAGACTCAGGATTGTTCTTTGCCACGTAGTTGCCGCCTTTGCCCTCGGGTAAATTCAGGAGTTCCTCAAAAAACGCCTTTGAAAAGCCCATGGGAGAGCCCATTGTATCGCCAAAGCAGCTCCTCGCAATGGGATATTTTTGTTCTTTGACCTTATCAGTCAGTTTAACCAGCGAATCTCTTTTGATAAGCGGCTGGTCTCCCGGGCAAAAGAAACAGTAATCGATATCTTTATCTTCATTAAGTGCACTCAGGCCAAGCCTTACTGTGTCACTTCTATACGGAAGTTCGTGATATATACATTCAATATTAAGCTCACGGCAAAGTTCTTTTACCGCCTCGCTTCTTGTTACGACAATTCTCTTATCGAAAAGCGCCTCAGAGGCATCCAGTATCCACTTAACAAGCGGTTTCCCGCCAAAAGGCTCCATAAGTTTATTGCCGCCGAATCTCTTACCAAGGCCGGAAGCCATTATCACAAGGCCGATTTTTGTATCCCTATTCTCCATAATACTCCCGGTACAGTCTTTCATTTTCCTTAAGGCAGGCATCCCGATATTTTTCATATCTGTTAAGCCACTCTTTACCCTGTTCGGTCAGCATGCTGCCTCCGCCGGACTTACCGCCTACCACCCGGGTCGTAAACTGAAAGCCAAGCTCCTTCTCGGCATTGTTAACCAGCTTAAGTGCCTTTGTATAAGACATTCCCATTTCCATGGCAGTGGCCCTTAACGAGCCTGTTCTTTCCACACCCCGAAGCAGTCTGTAGGGACCCTCTCCAAAAAACTTTTCATTATTATCATCAACAAATATGAGCCTTGTCAGAGCCTTCATACACCCTCCGAATCACAAATCATAATAAGGCTTTCTCTTCCTGTTTTGCCGGCAGTTTTAACAAGACTTATCTCACCGTAAATCAGGCTTAACTTTTCTTCCGCTGATTCGATTGTATCATTATGTAAGTCGATGATTCCAACAATTTTTTTATCTTTAAGTAAAATCAGTCTGTCACAGTTGTTAAGGGCCAGAGTTGTATCATGAAGAACTAAAAGCCCTGCCCTGTTTTCGCCCTGAATTTGTTTTTTTACCAGGCTCATAATCTTGTATCTTACATTAAAATCAAGGGCGCTTTCCGGCTCATCCATCACAAGCAGTTTTCCGTCGCTTACGAGGGCTCTTGCCAGAATAACCAGTTGTTTCTGACCTTCGCTTAAAGTCAGATAGTTGCTTTCCGCTTTATCTTTAAGACCCACAAGCTCGATTGTTGCTTTGGCTCTCTCAAGCATTTCCCGACCTGGATTTTCAAGTATTTTAAGTTTTGAGTTAAATCCCATTAAAACCACGTCAAGCACGGATATATCTATATTGAGTCCGCTGTGCTGAGGTATATAGCTTATTATCCCTGCGGTTTCATAGGGCTTTAGGTTTTCTATTGTCTTTTCGCCTACAACCACGTTTCCATTATGGGGAAGGAGATTCGACACCGCTTTTACAAGTGTTGATTTACCGCTTCCGTTAGCACCGAGAACTCCCACAAGTTCACCGCAGTTTATGTCAAAAGAAACATTTTCCAGTACATTTTCCTTATCATATCCGGCGGTTATATTTCTGATTTCTGCAAGACTCATATCTTATCCCTCCTTCTAAAAATCAAAAGAACAAGGAACGGAGCACCGATAAGGCTTGTAAATATGCTTACCGGAAGTTCTGTCTGCGCGACGCTTCTGGCAAGAATATCAGCTGCCAAAAGAATTATTCCTCCGACAATACCGCCTAAAAACATGGTTTTAGCCGAATTATTGCCTGTAAGTTTTCTTGCAGAGTGTGGTGCCAGCAAACCGACAAAGCTTATAAGACCGGTAAGGCTGACCACCGACGACACAACCAATGTGGACACAATCAATATAATAAAACGCATTTTTGAAACATCCACACCAAGCATTCTGGCTTCCGCCTCGTCCTGACTTAAAAGCAGGGACTGTCTGTGAAGCAAAAACAAAACTGCCAGACAAGCTGCGCAAAGAATCAGATTTCCCGCAATGATGTGACTGTTAATCCCGTTTAAACTTCCCATAATCCAGTATTCTATGGAAGCCAGCTGTTTTTCCGGGTCAGCCATGGTTTTTAAAATCATCAAAAAGGTCTGAGCCAGGGAATGAACTGCGATTCCGGCCAGGATAACCGTACTTTTCCTGTCTGTTTTATCAAGGCTTGAAAAAAGAATTGCAAGGCCTACCGAAACAAGCGCTCCTCCAAAGGAACAAAGAGTTACAGACAACGCTCCCGAAAAGAACAGTATTCCAAATGCTGCTCCGGCACTGGCTCCCGAGGATACACCGATAATATCCGGAGCGGCCAGAGGGTTCCTGAATATTGTCTGATATATAAATCCGGATATTCCAAGGGCAAAACCGCCTATAAGACCAACAACCGCTCTTGACAACCTAAGTGTCATAAAAACCTTAATCTGAAGTTCGTCGCCTTGCAGAATTTTGGCCAAAGAAAGTGGGTATTTTCCCACAAAAAGACTGCAACAAAAAAGGGTGATAAGAATTATCACCCCTATAGACAAATAAATATTATTTTTCGTTGTAACTGAATTCGTAGAATTTCTCATAAAATTCCTCAATAATACCATTGCTTTCTTCTGATGATATCACATCCGGATGCAATACACCAGCCATCCATACAGAACCTAATATTCCGCTGGGAACAGGGCTGTCCCATGCTTCTGCGTCCGAAGGGATCTTATACACATCACCGTTTACAACTGCATTACATGCGGCAAGTGCTTCATCGGCAAGGACATCTTCCACAGTATATTCTGCTTCAGCTGCAATAATAATATAATCGGGATTCCATGCAAGAATCTGTTCGTAATCCACATCAACCCAATACTTATCTTCGATTTCAGCCGCAGTATTTGCGCCACCTGCAAGTTCAATCATACCACACTGGTACATCTTGTTGCCTGCTGTAGAAAGAACACTAGAGTTGCCTGCAAGATAAACATTCTTTTTATCCGCTCCCGAAAGCTTATCATTGAGCATATCCTTCTGTTCGTTGATAAAGCTCTTTAACTCTTCTGCTCTGCCAACCTTGTTTGTTGCCGTAGCAATAATATCAATCATTTCGATTAAAAGCTCGTCGCTTTCTGGGTTAACCAAAACGGTGGTCATTCCAAGTTCATCAAGAGTGGCTGCTGCTTCCTTAAGCTTTAAAGGAAGAATAACCAAATCTGCATTTAATGCTGCACAGCCTTCAAGATCAAATTCCTTGGCTGAACCGACACTGGGTAAATCGATGAGTTCTTTTGCCGCAAGCTTGTAAATAGGTCTCTTGCCTGCCTTTGCTTCAATACCAACCATCTTGTCATCAAGTTCCAGTGCAATTAAAAGGCTGCTTGAAATATAATAACCGCTTACAAGAGTTTCGGGTTCTTTCTCAATAACCACTTCTCTTCCTGCCTGGTCGGTAACTGTTACCGGATAAACAACCGTATTGTCTTCGACAACTTCTTCAACCGCTTCTTCCTGTTTCTCTACTGAAACCTCCTCGGAAGTCTCCTCAATAACTTCCGATGCCGATACAACGGCCTCAACCGAAGTATTTGCTTCAACAGGAGCATTTTCCTTACCGCATGCTGCCATTGAAAGAATCAGCATTGCGCACAACATAACACTAATTAACTTTTTCATATTTCACCTCGTTATACTTTATAAACTACAACGGATGATAACAAAATACATTTGAATTGGCAAGTAAATTTAGTACAATGGATGCAGTGAACTATTTTCTTATTTATATGTAAATTCGGGAGAGATACATGATTACCTTTCAGAAATATGTAAAAGCAGAAAATCTTGAAGAAGCTTACACTCTGAATCAGTCAAAGAACAACAAGATTGTGGGCGGTATGCTCTGGATGAGACTCAGCACCGCAAACTACAATACCGTTATTGACCTTTCAGGGCTCGGCCTTGATAAAATCGAGGAAAACGAAACCTGCTTTAAGATTGGAGCCATGGTTACATTAAGAGCGCTTGAAACAAACAAAAGCCTCAACGATTATACAAACAATGCCGTAAGCACCGCTTTAAAAGATATTATCGGTGTACAGTTCAGAAATCTTGCTACCGTGGGCGGTACCATTTGGGGACGCTACGGCTTTTCCGATGTATTAACCGTCCTTTTGACACTTGATACTTATGTTGAACTCTATAAAGGCGGAACCGTTTCTTTGGCAGAATTCGCCTCTATGAAATACGACAGGGATATTATTACGAATATCATCATTAACAAAAAAGCCTGCAAATGCGTATACGACAGTGTCCGCATACAAAGAACCGATTTTCCCGTTCTTACCTGCGCTGTAAGCCGGCTTGACGGCGAATATCGAATTGCCGTTGGTGCAAGACCCGCAAAAGCACGTCTTTACGGTGATGATGAAGCAGTTCTTGCCTCTGGCATCACAAATGAATCTGCAGCTCTTTTTGCAGAAAAGCTTGCAAAACAGGTTCCCACATACAGCAATAACCGCGGAAGCGCAGCTTACAGAAGTCAGCTTGTCAAAGTGCTCACCGAAAGAAATCTTATTAAATTGGGAGGATTAATGTGATGGATATAACACTTACTTTAAACGGAAAGAAAATCACCGATCAGATTGATCCCGACCTTACTCTTTTTGATTATTTAAGAAGCAAAAACTGCTACAGCGTTAAGTGCGGCTGTGAAACATCTAACTGCGGTTTATGCACAGTGTTCTTTGATGAAACTCCCGTTCTTTCCTGCTCCGTGCTTGCAGTTCGCGCCAATGGGCATAAAATAACAACCCTTGAGGGTTTACAGGACGAGGCTTCCGAATTTATCGGCTTTATTGCCGATCAGGGTGCCGATCAATGCGGTTTTTGCAACCCAGGTTTTGTAATGAATACAATTGCTCTTTTAAGAGAAAATCCCGATCCCACCGACGATGAAATCAGGCAGTTTCTTGCCGGTAATCTTTGCCGATGCAGCGGCTACGAAGGACAACTTCGCGGTATCAGGACTTTTCTTGACAGCAAAAAATCCAGGTAAGGGAGGAAGACATGGAACATAAAGATTACAAATCAATCAATAAGTCGGTAAGAAAAAAAGATGCCATGCAGCTTCTTCTCGGAAAACCCGTATATACAGGCGATATCTCACCTAAAGATGCTTTGGTTGTTAAGCTTTTAAGAAGTCCTCACGCCAATGCCATTGTAAATACCATTGACACAAAGGTGGCAAAGCTGGTTCCCGGAGTGGTTGATATTTTCACCTGGGAGAATGTACCAAACAACCGCTTTACCAATGCCGGCCAGACTTATCCCGAAGCATCTCCCTATGACAGACTAATAATCGACAGACATGTTCGCTTTATCGGTGATGTAGTTGCCATAGTGGCAGCTGAAAACGAAAAAGCGGCGAATAAAGCATTAAAATTGATAAAAGTAACATATGACGTGCTTGAAGCGGTTCTGGATTTCAGAAAAGCAAAAGACAGCGATATTCTGGTTCACCCCGAAGACAACTGGGTTGCCCCCTGCGAAGTAGGCGGAACAAACAAAAGAAACCTTGTTGCCAGTGAACAGAGCGAATACGGTGACGTAGACGGTGTAATGGCTGACTGCGATATCGTACTGGACAGAACATATCACACAAAAGCTTTTAATCAGGCAATGATGGAAACCTTCAGAACCTACACAAGCTACGACAGATACGGAAGGCTGCATGTTATTTCTTCAACACAGATTGTATTCCATGTGCGTCGAATTCTCTCCCATGCCCTTGGTATCCCAAAGAATATGATTCGCGTGGAAAAGCCCCGTATCGGTGGCGGTTTCGGAGCGAAGCAGACTGCGGTAAGTGAAGTTTATCCTGCCTTTGTTACCATGAAGACAGGCCGTCCCGCAATGATTGTATTTACAAGAGAAGAATCCCAGATTGCCGGTTCTCCCAGACATGAGATGGAAGTCAGAGTCAGACTTGGGGCCAATAAAGACGGCAAAATCAGAGTTCTTGACCTGTATACTCTTTCAAACAGCGGAGCGTACGGTGAACACGGTCCCACAACAGTAGGTCTTTCAGGGCATAAGTCAATTCCCATGTACACCGGAAGTCTTGAAGCACACCGTTTCAATTATGACGTTGTTTATACAAACACCATGGCAGCCGGAGCATATCGAGGCTACGGTGCTACCCAGGGTATATTTGCTCTTGAGTCCACCGTTAATGAACTGGCCGAAACCTTAAATATTGATCCTACCGTAATTCGCGAAATGAATATGTTAAAAGAAGGCATGCTTATGCCTGCTTATTACAACGAAATTGCCAATGCCTGTGCTCTCGACAAATGTCTTGCACACTGTAAGGAAATGTTTGACTGGGATAAGAAGTATCCCGTCCGTGATATGGGTAACGGCAAGGTTCGCTGTGCCGGAATGGGTATGGCAATGCAGGGTTCCTGTATTTCAAACCTCGATGTAGGTTCCGCGACCGTTAAGCTCAACGATGACGGAACTTATACACTTATGATCGGTGCAGCCGACATGGGTACAGGCTGCGATACCATTCTTGCCCAGATGATGGCCGAATGTATGGATTGTTCCGTAGACGATGTTACCGTATTCGGGGCAGACACGGATGCATCTCCATACGATTCCGGTTCATACGCTTCCTCCACCACCTACATAACAGGTAAGGCTGTTGAGAAAGCCTGTGATGACTTAAAGAAGCGTATGTGTGCAATAGCTGCCGGACTGATGGAGTGTTCTCCCGATGAAGTTATTTTCGAAGAGGGGCAGCTTAGACAGATTAATACCGACCGAACCGTTTCCATTAAAGAAGTCGGTGTAAAGTCTCAGCTTAATAATGATATTGTACCCCAGGCAACTGCTTCCCATTCCTCACCGGTATCTCCTCCGCCCTACATGGTAGGTATGGTAGAAATCGAATTGGATAAACTTACGGGTGAAGTTACTGTTCTTGATTTTATGTCCGTAGTTGACTGCGGTATTCCCATTAATCCGGCACTTGCCCGCATTCAGGCAGAAGGCGGCATTGTTCAGGGTATCGGACATACTTTGTATGAAAATATTACATATACCAAAAAGGGACGCCCCATCGAGTCCTCACTTATGCAGTACAGGCTTCCTACAAGACTTGATATGGGCAATCTTAAGGTTGAATTTGAGCACAGTTTTGAGCCGACCGGTCCCTTTGGCGCCAAGTCAATCGGTGAAATAGTTATTAACACTCCCGCTCCTGCACTGGCACATGCCATTTATCGTGCAACAGGAGTATGGCATCGTGAATTGCCCATAACACCGGAAGCAATTGCCATGGGTGCCTGCAAAAATAACAATTAATTGCACCGCAATTTTATTGTCATAAATAATTACATACGAAAGGATTACTTTAATGAGCAATTCAAATCAACTCTCGGAAGAAGCATACAAGCTTGACGGCAAGATGCCTCTTTCTCAGGCTATTCCTTTGGGACTTCAGCATGTACTTGCAATGTTCGTTGGAAACCTGACTCCTCTTCTTATCATTACCGGTGCCTGCGGCCTTGCTGGTGGTGAATTTGCTGATCTTCAGCTTAGTTTACTTCAGAATGCAATGCTTATTGCAGGTGTTGTTACACTTATTCAGTTATTCTCAATCGGCCCCATCGGCGGAAAGGTTCCGATTATTATGGGAACCTCTTCAGGATTTATCGGAGTTTTCAATTCCGTAGCCGCAACAATGGGCGGTGGCGTTCTTGCCTATGGTGCAATCATGGGAGCCTCCATTATCGGTGGTGTTTTTGAAGGTATTTTAGGTTTCTTCTTAAAGCCTTTAAGAAAGTTCTTCCCTTCGGTTGTAACCGGTACGGTTGTTTTATCAATCGGTCTCAGTTTGATTTCCGTTGGTATCAACTCCTTTGGCGGCGGAAACAACGCCAAAGATTTCGGTTCTCTTGAAAATATTCTTTTGGCACTCTTTGTGCTCATAATGATACTCATTTTCAAGCACGGTACAAAGGGATTCACAAGTTCATCCTCAATTCTGCTTGGTATTGTCTGCGGTTATATAGCTGCATTTATTATGGGATTCATTTTCAGTAAAACAGGAATAACCGAAGACGGTATCGAATATACCAAGAGCTGGGTTATTAACTGGAATAAGATTAAAGATGCTTCATGGATTGCATTGCCCAAGGTTATGCCCGTTAAGCCCGTATTTGATTTAAGAGCGATTATTCCCGTAATGATTATGTTTATAGTTACTGCCGTAGAGACAGTAGGTGATATCTCCGGTGTTATGGAAGGCGGTCTTAATCGTGAAGCTACCGACAAAGAACTTTCCGGCGGTGTTATCTGTGACGGTCTTGGCTCCAGCCTTGCTGCCGTTTTCGGTGTTCTTCCCAACACCTCCTTCAGCCAGAATGTCGGTCTTGTAGCCATGACAAAGGTTGTTAACCGCTTTGCTCTTGCAACCGGTGCCATCTTCCTGGTTTTATGCGGTCTTTGCCCTAAGCTTGGAGCCCTTGTATCTATTATGCCCCAGCCCGTTCTCGGCGGTGCAGCAGTTATTATGTTCTCCTCGATTGTAGTAAGCGGTATCCAGTTAATTACCAAGACTCCTATTACCGGTCGTAATCTTACCATCGTATCCGTTGCTTTAGGCGTAGGTTACGGAATGGGTGCTAACACAGCAATCCTTTCCCACGCTCCCCAGCTTATTCAGCTTGTATTCGGTGGTTCAGGTATTGTTCCTGCCGCTGTAGTAGCAATTTTACTTAATATTGTTCTTCCCAAAGATAAGCCCCAGGAAGCAGAGAAAAAAGAAGAAGAAAAATAGGATGCCGGCAAATAAGTCGGGCCCGCAGTTTTAGGTGATGATCGCGCATTTTGGGTGTTGGTTACCTAAATTCATCTGCCAAGCTTTGAGATTTCGGTAATTTTAGGTAATGATTACGCATTTAGTGCATTGGTTACCTAAATTCACCAGCCAAGCTTCGAGATTTCGGTAATTTTAGGTAATGATTACGCATTTAGTGCATTGGTTACCTAAATTCA
>JAKSRT010000078.1 GCA_024403485.1 Lachnospiraceae bacterium | reverse complement strand
TATCTTGGATATCCTGTTATCGGTGATATGAAATACGGAAAAAAGACTGTCAATGAAACTGTAAAAAAGCAGTACGGAATAAAGAATCAGGTTCTGTATTGTGTTGAAGTTGTATTTCCAAAACTTGATAATTATGACGAGCTTTCAATGAGGACCGTTTCAATTAATGAACCGGCTGTTTTTTCAAAAATAAGAAATTAATTGTACCGGGAGGGTTCAATGCCTACCTTTAATTCAAGAGGCCTTAGGGGCTCTGCCTTTGAGGATATGGTAAACAGAACTAATGACATATACAGAGACAAGGGCCTGGCTTTAATACAAAAAGTTCCTACGCCGATTACGCCCATCGAGATTGATCAAAAAACAAGGCACATTACGCTGGCTTATTTTGACCATAAAAGTACCGTAGACTATATCGGAGCCTGTCAGGGAATTCCTATTTGTTTTGACGCCAAAGAAAGTGCCGTGGACACTTTTTCACTTCAGAATATACATGACCATCAGGTTGAATTTATGATGGACTTTAAAAAGCAGGGCGGCGTTGCGTTTTTTCTGATATATTATACTAATATTGAAAAGATGTACTTTTGCCCGATAGAGGATATGAAGTTTTTTACAGACAGAGCAAAAAACGGAGGACGTAAAAGCTTTCGAAGAGAAGAACTGAAGGAAGAGTATTACTTACCGAAGAAGACAGGCGTATTTGTGCCTTATCTTGACATGATAGATAAATATCTTTCTGCTAAGAACAGTACTTGAATCTAAGTACTGTTTTTATATACGTAAATAAGTTTTTCCGTAGTTGTTTGAATTGTATATGACAATTTGACAATATGCTTGACAAACAATAGGATTTAATTTATTATGCTACTATGATAATTAGGTAGCACATTAACGCACTAAAGTGCTACAGCAAATGATATAATTTAAAACCATTTTTATTGTTACAGAGGTTATTTTTATGAAAAAACTTGTGCATACTCCCGATGGCGTACGTGATATATACGGAGAAGAGTTTAAGAGAAAAGTTATCGTTGAAGACAGAGTTAAATCGATTATAAGAACTTATGGATATGATGAAATTCAGACTCCCACATTCGAATATTTTGATGTGTTTTCCAATGAAATCGGTACGACTCCCAGTAAGGAACTTTATAAGTTCTTTGACAAGGAGGGCGATACACTTTGTTTAAGGTCCGATTTTACTCCTTCTATAGCGAGATGTGTGGCTAAGTATTTTGATGAAGAAACCAGCCCGATAAGACTTACTTATTCAGGAAACACTTTTATTAATAACTTAAGTCTTCAGGGTAAGTTGAAGGAAACCACACAGGTTGGCTGCGAACTGATGAATGACGGAAGTGTTCAGGCTGATGCCGAAATGATTAATCTTGTTATTGAGGTTCTTCTTTCTACAGGACTTAAGAATTTTCAAATCAGTTTGGGCGAAATGAACTTTTTTAAAGGTCTTTGCGAAGCCGCCGGAATTAATGAGGACGACGAACTTACATTAAGAGAAGCTATTTCCACAAAGAATTCCTTTGCCGCCAATGAAATGATTAAGTCATTTGACTGTAGTGATGCAATCAAAGAACAACTTCTTGGTTGTGTTAATTGTATCGGCGGAATCGATAAAATTCGTGAAATGAAAAATCTTGTTACCAATGAAAGATCAAAGTTTGCAATCGAGAGACTTGAAAAGATAGTTGATGTTCTTAAGGTATACGGTAATGAAGGATACATTTCTTTTGACCTTGGTATGCTCAGTAAGTATAACTACTATACCGGTGTTATTTTTAAAGCCTATACTTACGGAATCGGTGATGCTCTTGTTAAGGGCGGAAGATATGACAATCTTCTTGAAAGCTTCGGCTCTTCAAAGCCGGCTATAGGCTTTGTAGTTGTTATCGATGATCTTTTAATGGCACTTCGAGGACAGAATATTTCGATTGTAACGAATAATGACATTACTGTTATTGAATATGATGATTCATCATATGAAGAATCAATAATAAAAGCTCAGCAATTAAGAAAGGAGGGCAAAGCGGTTTCGCTTGTAAGAAAATAATGAGTATTGAAGAAACAAAGTATTTAACCTTTGCCCTTGGGAAAGGTCGTCTTGCTAATAAAACTCTTGATCTTATGGAAAAAATAGGTATTACCTGTGAAGAAATAAGAGACAAGGATACCAGAAAACTTATTTTTGTTAATGAGGAGCTTAAGCTTAAATTCTTTTTAGCTAAAGGTCCTGATGTACCTACCTATGTTGAATACGGCGCTGCCGATATCGGCGTAGTTGGTAAAGATACTATACTGGAAGAGGGCCGCAGGGCCTACGAGGTGCTGGATCTTGGCTTTGGAAAGTGCCGCATGTGTGTATGCGGGCCGGAATCTGCTAAAGATCTGCTTAAGCATCATGAGATGATCAGAGTAGCCACGAAATATCCGGTTATTGCTAAAGATTATTTTTACAATGTTAAGCATCAGACTGTTGATATTATTAAATTAAACGGATCGGTAGAACTCGGACCTATTGTAGGTCTTTCTGATGTTATTGTGGATATTGTTGAGACCGGATCAACTCTTAAGGAAAACGGGCTTATGGTTCTTGAAGAGGTTTGTCCTCTTTCCGCAAGAATGATTGTTAATCAGGTTTCCATGCAGATGGAATCGGAAAGAATTAATAATTTGATAAGCCGACTTAAGGAAGTAATGTAATTGTCGAAATTCGTTTCCGTTAGGTTTATAATATAAGAAGCGAATCAAATATGAGGTTATAAAAATGAGAATCGTTGAAATTAATAAAGACAGTATTAATGATATACTGAAAAATCTTCTTAAAAGAAGTACGGGAAATTACGGAGACTACGAAAAAATTGTAGCCGATATAATTGAAAATGTTAAAGAAAACGGTGATGCTGCTTTATTTGAATACTCAAAGAAGTTTGATAAGTTTGATTTAACGGCAGAAAATATTAAAGTAACAAAAGAAGAAATTGAAGAAGCATACAGCCTTGTAGATGACGAATATATTGAGGTAATGAAGCACGCACGTGATAATATAAAAGCTTATCACGAGAAGCAGGTCAGAAATACCTGGATTGACACCAAGCCGGACGGCTCGATTCTTGGTCAGCGTATTTCTCCGATTGAATCGGCCGGAACTTATGTGCCGGGCGGAAAAGCCGCATATCCTTCAAGCGTATTGATGAACATTATTCCCGCTAAAGTTGCAGGTGTTAAAAAGATAGTTATGGTTACACCTCCCAATGCAGAGGGTAAAATTAATCCCGGTACACTTGTTTCCGCAGATATTGCAGGGGCCGATGAAATATATAAAGTCGGCGGAGCACAGGCTGTTGCAGCACTTGCTTTCGGAACAGAGTCAGTTCCAAAGGTTGATAAAATTACAGGCCCCGGTAACATATTTGTTGCCCTGGCTAAAAAGGCAGTATACGGAAACGTAGGTATTGATTCAATTGCCGGCCCTTCAGAAATTGTTGTTCTTGCCGATGAGACCGCAAATCCCAGATATGTGGCCGCTGACTTGCTGAGTCAGGCTGAGCATGACGAACTTGCGTCAGCAATTTTGGTAACCACATCAAAGGAACTGGCTGAGAAGGTATCTGAGCAGGTTGAATTGTTTACAAGGGAATTATCAAGAGAGGCTATTATAAGAAAGTCACTTGATAATTTCGGCTATATTCTTTTGGCTCAGGACATAGAAATGGCTATTGATACTGTTAATGCAATCGCCAGTGAACACCTCGAAATTCTTACTAAGAACCCGTTTGATACCATGACAAAGATAAAGAATGCAGGTGCAATGTTCTTAGGTGAGTATTCATCCGAACCGCTTGGAGATTATTTTGCAGGACCTAATCACATCCTGCCCACAAACGGAACCAGCAGATTCTTTTCACCTTTAAGTGTTGATGATTTTATTAAGAAGTCTTCAATTATTGCTTTCTCAAGAGAAGGCCTTGAGAAGGTACACAAAGAAGTTGAACTGTTTGCCAAGAATGAAGGATTAACAGCTCACGCTAATTCTATTGCAGTCAGATTTGAATAATAATGAGGTTAATATGAGCAGATGTAAGTTAATTGAAAGAGAAACCAAAGAAACCAATATATCCCTTACACTGGACCTTGACGGTACAGGTCAGTCTGTTGTCGATACAGGAATAGGCTTTTTTAATCATATGCTGGAGGGCTTTGCAAAGCACGGCTTTTTCAATCTTAAGGTTTCGGCTAAGGGTGATTTGATTGTGGATACCCACCACACTGTGGAAGACACAGGAATAGTTCTTGGACTGGCTATTAAAGCTGCTCTTGGTGATAAAGTCGGAATTAAAAGATACGGTAGTTTTATATTGCCTATGGATGATGCATTGGTTCTATGTGCAATCGATCTTTGCGGAAGACCCTACTTTAACTATGAATGTGAATTTTCATCAGAAAGAATCGGATATCTTGAAACACAGACCATAAGAGAATTCTTTTATGCTATTTCATATAGCGCCGGAATGAATCTTCATATTAAGGTTCTTTCAGGTGTTAACGATCATCATATTTGTGAAGCAATGTTTAAAGCATTCGGTAAGGCGCTGGATGCTGCAACAAGCTTTGATTCAAGATCCAATGAAGTTTTATCAACGAAAGGTATGTTATAATGCGTAAAAAGTTAATTCCCTGTATATATCTTAAAAACAGAATGGCAGTAAAGTATTTCAATGATGAAACGATTGTTGATACAGACCCTGTAAGACTTGCCAAGAAGTATTCCGAAAGCCTATGTGATGAAATTCTTGTTTTCGATTTATCAAATGTTGATAATGAACATGAAGCGGCTTTAGACACCATTAAAGATATATGTGCGGCTGTAAAGGTTCCTGTTATCGGCGCCGGTAACGTAAAAAGAATGGAAGACATTAAAAAGCTTTTATATGCAGGATGCAAGAAGGCGGTTCTTAATTATTCAAGGGAAGATAATATTGAAATTACCAATGAGGTTTCCGGGAAGTTTGGAAAGGATAAGCTTGTTGTTTGTATTAAAACTGCCGAAGAGTTCAATGACAATGAGGAACTCATCAGAGACAGCGTAAACGAAGTACTTATTCTTGATTCTCATATTAAAGATACCTGTAATATTAAGACAAATCCCATGAACACAATTTTAATGGCACCGGATGTCAGTCTTGATAAGCTGATTGAACTGTTTTCTTATACTGATAATTGCGCAGTTACCGGTGACGTTGTTAATGAAAATACCGAACAGTTTGACGGAATAAGAAAACTGCTTGGAGTTGAAATGGTTCCTTTTTCAACCTTTAAATTAAACAGTGATAAAATGATTCCGGTTGTTGTTCAGGACTATAAGACCAATGAAGTGCTTATGATGGCTTATATGAATGAGGAAGCCTATAATAAGACACTTCAGACTAGAGTAATGACTTACTGGTCAAGATCCCGCGATGAGCTTTGGATAAAGGGCGAAACCAGCGGACATTATCAGTATGTTAAGTCATTATCCTATGACTGTGACGCAGATACATTGCTTGCCAAAGTTGAACAGGTTGGTGCTGCCTGCCATACAGGCAATTACTCATGCTTCTTCAATGATATAATTACATACGATTATGAAGAGAAGAATCCCTTCAGTGTTTTATCTGATGTATATGAAGTAATTGAAGACAGAAAGGTTAATCCAAAAGAAGGCTCATATACAAATTACCTGTTTGACAAAGGTGTGGATAAGATTCTTAAAAAGGTAGGAGAAGAAGCTACTGAAATTGTCATTGCGGCAAAGAATCCCAATGCCAATGAAATAAAGTATGAGATTTCTGATTTCCTTTATCATGTTATGGTTCTTATGGTTGAGAAGGGTGTTACCTGGGAAGAGATCATGAGAGAACTGGCCAACAGATAATAAGGTTACTTACTTAAATCTGTTAGATACGTAAGGAATAAAATATGGTATAATTAAGGGCGATGGTTTTATCGCCCTTTTTCTTTTTTATTAATTTATATAACCGTTGGGCATATATAACGGTTGACGAGAGGTTTATATGAGAGAATTAGCTCTTCCGGAATCGGTGTTAATGTCTGTTTCCAAGCCGGAAAGATATATCGGACATGAAATTAACAGTGTTATCAAGGATAAAAATAAAGTTGATATCAGATTTGCAATGTGTTTCCCGGATGTTTATGAAATTGGAATGTCTCATCTTGGAATACAGATTCTTTATGATATGTTTAATTCGTTTGAAGACACATGGTGTGAACGTGTTTATTCTCCCTGGCCCGATCTTGATAAGATTATGAGGGAAAAGAATATTCCGCTTTTTGGATTGGAAAGCCAGGAGCCTATTAAGAACCTTGATTTTCTTGGAATAACCATTCAATACGAAATGTGTTATACAAATATATTACAGGTTCTTGAACTGGGCGGCATTCCGTTGCTGTCAACTGAACGTACATGGGAAGATCCTATTGTTATAGGGGGAGGTCCCTGCACATACAATCCCGAACCATTAGCCGATTTCTTTGATATGTTTTATATAGGCGAAGGCGAAACCAGATACAGGGAGCTTCTGGATGTTTATAAAGCATCACGGGCTGCAGGAGATTCCAGAGAAGAATTTCTTCATAAAGCTGCCCGTATTCCGGGTATGTATGTCCCGTCCATGATTGATGTAACATACAAGGAAGACGGAACCGTAGATTCATTTATTCCCAAATATGACGATGTTCCCAAAACGGTTTTAAAAGAAATTGTTAAGGATATGGATAATACATATTATCCTGAAAAACCGGTAGTTCCTTTTATAAAAATTACTCAGGACCGAATAACTCTTGAGATTCAGCGTGGATGCATAAGAGGCTGCCGTTTCTGCCAGGCAGGTCAGATTTATCGCCCGGTAAGAGAAAGAAGCGTGGATTATCTTCTTGATAAAGCAGTTAAACTATTAAATAATACGGGACACGAAGAAATAACCTTAAGTTCTTTATCTTCATCGGATTACTCAGGACTTAATGAACTGCTTAATAAGCTTATTGAAGAATGCAATAACAAAAAAGTAAATATTGCGCTTCCAAGCCTTCGTATTGACAGATTTTCACTTGATGTAATGAATAAGATTCAGGATATCAAGAAATCAAGTCTGACATTTGCTCCCGAAGCCGGTTCTCAGCGTATGAGAAATATTATTAATAAGGGACTTACAGAAGAAGACATTATTAATGGTGCCACAATGGCATTTAAAGGCGGCTGGACAAAGGTTAAGCTGTATTTTATGCTTGGACTTCCATTTGAGACAGAAGAGGATATCAAAGGTATTGCAGACCTGTCCAATTTGATATGTGCTACCTTCTACGATACGGTTCCCAAGGAAGAAAGAGTTAACGGCCATGTACAGGTAGTTACCAGTACCTCTTTCTTTATACCGAAACCTTTCACCCCCTTCCAGTGGGCTCGTATGAATACTTCGGAAGAGTTTATTGATAAAGCGGAACACACCAAGCGTTATATTATGGGGGAACTTAATCAGAAGCATATTAAATATAACTGGCATGAAGCTGATGTAAGCCTTCTTGAGGGTGTATTTGCAAGAGGTGACAGAAAGTTATCCAAGGTCATTTTAAATGCATATAAACGTGGATGCATATTTGATGCCTGGAGTGAATTTTACAAGAACGAAGAATGGCTTAAGGCCTTTGACGAGGAAGGAATAGATACTAATTTCTATACAACCAGAGAGCGTTATGAGGATGAAGTATTCCCCTGGGATTTCATAAGCTGCGGAGTTACAAAGGCTCATTTACTTCGTGAATGGCATAAAGCTAAAGAAGAAAAAGTAACACCCAACTGTCAAAAACAATGCTCCGGCTGCGGAGCATTAAGCTTCGAGTGTGGGATATGCGTAAACTAAGCCATGCATGATCGAAGCAAAAGCAAAGTTTATTGCTTGCAATATAAACTTTGCTTTTGCGAGAGCATATAGGGCGCAGCCCGACACGAAACAGGTTGCGAAGCAAACTGTGAGTGCGCATGGCTTGTTTAAAAAATTAACAAGGATGAAAAGATGAAACTAAGAATTAAATTTTCCAAAATTGGAGTTTTAAAATATATCGGACATCTGGATCTGATGAGGTATTTCCAAAAAGCCTTCAGGAGAACAGATATCCGTGTTAAATATTCAACCGGATTTTCACCGCATATGATTATGAGCTTTGCTCAGGCTCTTGGGGTCGGCGTAGAGAGTGAAGGTGAATACTTTGACGTTGAGGTTGAGGACGGCCAGGATGTGAGTCTTATGAAGGATAAGCTTAATGCTCAAATGGCAGAAGGCATTACTGTACTGGAGGTAACAGTCCTTCCTGAAAAAGCAGGTAATGCCATGGCAAGTGTTGCTGCTGCAACATATGAGATAGAGTTTGTTGACGGCAATCCGCTTAATGAAGAAGTAATTTCAAAGTTTAAGACCCTGGATGATATTCCTTTTACAAAAACAACCAAAACCGGAGAACATACTTTTAATATTAAAGATTTTGTTTATGAAATTGACTATCTAAACAAAGGATTTTCTTTTTGCTGTGACTGCTCAAGTGCCGGCAATTTGAAACCTAAATTTTTGGTTGATACGCTGCTTAATATGATGGAACTTAATCCCGAAGACTATTTATTCCATATATTAAGAAAGGATTTATTTCTTCGAAACTCAAAGGGAGAACTTGTCCCGCTTAATTGTGTTGAATAAAAGGATTTTTTGATGAGTAAAATTATTGTCACAAAATATAATGATTTGATTTTACTAATTGAATATAAAGGCGGTAATCCGGTCAGAATTAATTGCTCGAGAGATTATTCGGCTTCTGTCGGTGATATTTATGTCGGAAGGGTAAATGCGGTAAAGAAAGAATTAAACGCGGCCTTTGTTGATTTTATGGAGAACTACACCGGTTTTTTGCCGCTTGATCAGTGTGCTTTTGGAATAAAGCAGGGTGACCTGGTTCCGGTTCAGGTTACAGGAGAACCTGTTAAAACAAAGGGATATAAATTATCGGCTTTTCCTGAAATGTCCGGTAATTATCTGGTATTCACAACAAAACACAATGAAATTCATATTTCTTCAAAACTTGATAAATCTGAGGGTGATGCTATTAAAGAAAAACTTCTTAATGATTTTCCCAAAAGAGAGTTTGGAATTATCATTAGAACAAAAGCTTCATTGGAGAAGTATGATGAAATAAAAACAGAGTATGAAAATACCGGAGCTGTTTTTCTTGATGTTATCAAATACGGAAAAAGCAGGACTTTGTATTCAAGACTATATAAAGAGAAGAAACCGTTTGTAAAGCTTATAAGTGAAAAAGATATTTCCGATATAGAGGAAATTGTATGCGGAGATGATGATATATATCAGGAACTGATAAATGTATATCCTGATAAAACCAGAATTTTTGATGATTCCAGAATATCATTTAATGCCTGTTTTCGAATCGAACATGCAATTGAACTGGCTACATCCAAAAAGGTTAACCTTCCCTGCGGAGGATATCTTATAATTGAACCCACTGAAGCACTTACCGTTATTGATGTTAATTCGGGCAAGATTACAGGTAAAAATAACAAGAATGAGATGATTGACCTTGTAAACAAAGAAGCGGCAACTGAAGTAGCCAGACAGTTGGTCCTTCGTAATATTTCAGGAATGATTATTATTGATTTTATTAATTATGATGATCCGGATAAAGAAGAAGAGTTTGTTACATATTTTAGAGGTGCATTAAGAGAAGATAAATGCAAAACAAAGATTCTTGGATTTACTAAACTGAAGTTTCTTGAGATGACAAGACAAAAGATTAATGCATCGATATATGATTATATTTAGATTTATCATTAATTTTGAATATGTTTAATATATTATGTTGACAAACAGTGATTCTGTTGTTATTATATTCGAGTATGCCGCATAGTGTGGTTTAAGTATGCTGTCTTTTAGCATCACCAAAGCTAGCGAGTAAAAATCCTTTCGAGGGTTTTAGATAGGAGGAATAAAATATGTACGCTATTATTGCTACCGGTGGAAAGCAGTATAAGGTTGCTGAAGGCGATGTTATTCGTGTAGAAAAGCTCGACGTTGAAGCAGGCAATACTGTTACTTTTGATAAGGTTATCGCTATTTCAAACGATGGTCTTAAGGTTGGTAAGGACGTAGAAGGTGCATCCGTTTCTGCAACTGTTATGGAACAGGGACGTGGTAAGAAGGTTATTGTATATAAGTACAAGAGAAAATCCGGATATCACAAGAAGAACGGACACAGACAAGCATACACACAGGTTAAGATTGACAAGATTAACGCATAATTAGGTGTGATATGACAGAGATTTCTTTTTACCTTGATGGTGAAGATCGTATTTTTGGATTTGAATGTGAAGGACATGCCGGATTTGCCAAATTTGGTAAAGATATTGTTTGTTCTGCAGTTTCAGCATTGACCATTACTACAATTAATTCCATGGATACTCTTTTAGAGGCGTCCTGTGAACTGATTAGTGATGAAAAAAGAGGATATATAGATTTCAGAGTTAACAACTATGAAAGTGAGTCTGTTCAATTGCTGTTTAAATCCTATAAACTGGGTCTTGAAGAAATCGAAAGAAACTATAAGAAGAATGTTAAACTGACAAATAGGAGGTGTAAACCATGATGAAATTAAACCTTCA
>JAKSRT010000077.1 GCA_024403485.1 Lachnospiraceae bacterium | reverse complement strand
CTGTTTGAGGAGAACCGTCCCAAAGAAGCCGAAATGTTTATGCTTGAAATGTTAGGCAGGGCAAGAATGACGGAAGACATTCTTCTGGAGCTGCAAATGCTTAATGAGCTTATAGGATATTATCGCCAGACAGGAGAGAGAGAAAGACTGGAAGCGGTGATAGAGCGTTCTCTTGACTTGGCCGGCTTACCTGAATTAATAAATCGTGACGGAGGAAGACTTTCTTTTGCCACTACTTTACTGAACGCAGCCAACGGATACCGTTCTATAGGGGAATTGGATAAGTCTGAGACTTTGTACGGTGAAGTTGAAGAAATATATAAAGAATTATTGCCCGAAGAAGATATGTTGCATGCAGGTTTACATAACAATATAAGCCTGCTATATCAGGAAAAAAAGCAATACAGCAGGGCAAAAGAACATCTTCTTAGGGCTTTGAACATTGTAACAGCCAACAGTGCAGGATTTGAAACAGCCGTAACATATGCAAATCTTGCCAATACATCGATAATTGAAGCCACGGAACTGGCAATGTCAAATGATGAAACTAAAGCGGCTAAAGTTTTCCTGGAAGCCGGAGAATATGCAGCCGAAGCAATAAAGCGTTTTGAAGCGAGAAATACCATCGATGCACATTACTGCGCCGCATTGTCTGCATTGGGCATGTGCAAATATAATGACGGACACTTCTTTGAGGCCAGAGATTTATTCTTAAAAGCCATGGAAATCGTGGAAAGAACAATAGGTCGAAACGGTCAGTATGACAGACTGAAAGAAAACTTTGAAATATGTGATAAAAAGTGTATGAATGGGCAAAAATTGTCAAAATTGTATTTTGAGCAGATTGGTTTGCCGATGCTTAAAGAAAAGTTTCCGGATTACATATCTAAAATGGCCGTCGGACTTGTGGGTAAAGGCTCGGACTGCTTCGGGTTTGACGATTTTACATCTATGGATCATGACTGGGGACCGGACTTTTGTATATGGGTATCTGATGAAACCTATGAGGAAATCGGAGATGATTTAACTAAGGCCTATGAAGCGCTTCCCGGCGAATTTATGGGATATAAAAGAACAACCACAGCTCATGGCAAAGGCAGAAGAGGTGTATTTACTGTTTCAGGCTTTTTCAAAGATTTGTTGGGGGCTTCTTCTTACAGTGATATTGACTGGAGAAATGTTCCGGACTATTCATTGGCCGCAGCCGTTAACGGAGAGATCTATTTCGATAACGAAGGTACTTTTTCAAAAATAAGATCTGAATTGATGAAGGGTTATCCTGAAGATATTAAATATCTTAAAATAGCGGAAATGATGGCTAAGTCCTCACAAGCCGGCCAGTACAACTATCCTCGTATGTTAAAAAGAGGAGACAGATTGACAGCGGATATTATGTTAACTGACAGCATAAAATATTTGCTGGTTCTCGCCCATTATACCGAGGGAAAATATCCTCCTCACGATAAGTGGCTGTACAGGAGTTTTTGTAAACTCAATTGCGCTGTTGAATTAAAACCCATAATTGATTCATTACATGCTTCTTTTTCCATGAACGATAAAGAGGTACTTAATTATGTAAACCAAACATGGGATAAGGCCGGTGATTTGATAGCCGCAAAGTTATATGCGGAGGACTTGATAAGCGATGTTACAAATTATCTTGATTATCATTCCGATGAACTGGTGAAAAAAGCCGAGTATTCCAAATTGAATGATGAAGAGCTTGTAAGGCTTATTGCAAAAACTGAGTTTGCTGCATTTGATAAAGTGAAAAATGAGGGAGGCAGAGCTTCCTGCCAGAATGACTGGCCAACCTTTTGTGTAATGCGTAAGAGCCAGTATAAAACCTGGGACAGGACAATGCTCATCCAGTATCTATATGACTTTAACAGGGAGATGAGTTATGGTCATAATCTGATTACGGAGAAATACGGTCGAATGATGGAGAGCACGGCACCGGATAAGTACAGTGAACTTAAGCATCATTTTCCGGCTTTATCGGAAGATAAAAAGAAAATAATCGAGCAGATTGTGGCAGTACAAATGTCAATGCTTGAAGATTTTGCTTTAAAACATCCTTTACTGGCAGACAATGCAAGAAGTTTTTATACCGATGACGATAATTTCAATAATACCTCGTATGAGACTTATTTAAGAGGTGAAATAAGCACATATTCGGATAAGATGCTTCAATTGTACGGAAGATATGTTGTAAGGTGTTTGCAGGAAGAAAAAAACATAGCTGAAATGATAATAATGAACACGGCAAGGCTCTATGGCTATGACAGCCTGGAGGCCTTTGAAAATGCAGGTAAATCATAGTGAGAAGGTGTTTAAACAGAAAAACCTCCCCGAGCATTTCGGGGAGGTTTATTTAATACGAAAATATAGAGTGATGTGCTTTACTCTGTTCTGATTATTTTTTCAGAAGGAAGCCAGTTTTCCAAAACGGATAGTATTTTTGTTATTTCAATAGGTTTTGCCACAAAATCCGACATTCCTTCGGCAAGGAACATTTCACGGGCTCCGCCTACTGCGTTGGCGGTCAGTGCAACGATAGGCATACTCGAGTGCTCGGGATATTGACGCCGAATCTGTTTTGTGGTTTCGATACCGTCCATTTCAGGCATCATATGATCCATAAAAACGAGATCGTAGTAGTTGTTTTTTAACATTTCAAGAGCCTTAAAGCCGCTGTTTGCCGTTTCAAGTTGCATTTTTAAAGGCTTTAACAGGCTGGATACAACTTTTAGATTGACAAGACTGTCATCTACTACAAGAATTCTGGCTTCCGGGGCGGTGAAAACAATTTTTTCAGACTTCTTTGAATTATTGGTTTCCGCTTCGTGCGCAGAAAGGGCTATGTCGATTGCAATGGTGGATAAAGGTTTCTTAACAAAGATGATGTTACCCGTACTGGGACGGAATGACTTATAGTCGGTGAATACGATAAATACAACGTCTTTGAAGAACTTGGTATTATCATTTATCACTGAATCGAAAGTGCTTTCATCGGTAAAGAAGTATATTTTTTCATCAGTAGTCTGACTGCCTTCTTCAGCTGCATACTTTTTGAAATCATCGAAGCAATCCAGAGAAGTAAATCTGATGGAGTGTTTTTTTGCTTCTTTTTCCATAAAAGTCAATTCATTATTGTTGGATATGAGAGCAAATCCATGGAGCTTTTTCTTGTTTTCAATGTTAAAACTCTCAGAATGGTTCATTATTTCCTGAATCAGTTCAAATCTGAAAATACTTCCTTCGCCGCATTTTGAAGAAACGCTGATGTTTCCACCCATTGTTTCAATGAGTTTTTTACAGATTGCCAGGCCAAGACCTGCGCCTTCATTAGCACGGCTTCGCCGGCTGTCCAGTTGATGGAAAGATTCGAAAATGTCCTCAAGCTGATTATCGGGAATGCCTATTCCGGTATCTTTTATCGTGAAAATCAGGTTGAGATGGTTTTCATCAACAGTTTCATAATCAATGTCGATGCGGACATATCCCTCTGAAGTAAACTTGAGTGCATTGTTTGCAATATTTAAAAGAACCTGTTTAATACGAAGGCTGTCGCCTTTGAGATATCTTGGGAGAGTAGGATTCAATGATATGAATAAATCGATATCTTTTTCTCCTCTGGAGTTCATGAGTATATTTGTAGCATCATGGACTATTGACATGAGTTCGTATTTTTCGGGAATTATGCTTATTGTACCGGATTCGATTTTTGAAAAGTCGAGGATATCATTTACTATCGAAAGAAGGGAATTTCCGGCATTTTTTATTTGGAGAATGTAATCCTTTACCGCCGGGGGCATTTCTTCACGAAGTGCAACCTCGGTCATTCCGATTATCGCATTCATAGGGGTTCTGATTTCATGGCTGATATTTGCCAAAAATTCAGATTTCATATTGGAAACGTTTTCCATTTCTCTGGCACTTTCCAGCGCCCGGTATTTACCGTATGCAATATCGGAAAGAACGGAAGCAGATTCGAACAAAAACATGGCAGCGGATTCGATACGTTCCTTGTCAATAACCGGCACTTCCGTTATGGCATTCCAGTAAACATCTTTATCAATACCCAATTCCATGGCATACTTATCACATTTTTTTCGAATAGGTTCCTCGGTAAGAGCCTGACCGCCGACAAAACATCCTATCATCTGATTTTGAAGCATAATGGGGGCAGAAAAATCAGTAAGCCCGGTGTGGCAGCGATATGCCTCTGATTTTCCGCTTTTTAAGGTGCATTCGGCGCCTTTTTTTGCGCATTCTTCGCAACGAACATGGCCCGGTTCACTGTTACGTACCAATTTACTGCAAAATTCGGTGAAATTTGATCTTTGGGTAACCGGTTTTCCGTCTGCATCTGTGGTCTGTGCTGCTAACCCAGTAGCTGCGGAAAATGAATCCTGTAACCTTTGCAGCAAAGATATGTCGATTAAATCTGTCAGATATATGTTATTCATGCGGAGCCTCCTTTCTTAAATGACTTGCATTTGAAGAATTCCCTATATGATAAAAATATGGTACATTTAGTATATTAACGATGAGTATGCCAAAATTGCGATATTGCTTGTAAATATAACTATTTTGATGTAGAAACAGTGATATATAATATATTTGATATTTGGCATGATAGGAGACCGATTGCTTGATTAAAGCTTTTATTTTTGATTTGGATGGAACTCTTATTGATACAGAGAAAATATACAGGCAGATTTGGCCCAAAGCTATAGCAGATTTGGGGCATGTTTTTACTGATGAAATGTTTTTGTCCTTAAGATCTTTAGGACGCCCGTTTGCTCCGCTTCGGTTTAAAGAATGGTTCGGTGATTCTTTTGACTATGATGAGGCAAGAAGAATACGAAAGGGATATTTTGATGCCTATATTGAAAAGAACGGTATCGAGCTAAAAAGCGGTACCCGTGAACTATTGGACTATCTGCACAAAAAGGGTATTATTACTGCAATTGCCACAGCTACCGATATAGAGCGTGCAACGGAGTATTTAAAGCTGGTAGGTTTGGAGGGTGAATTTGACCGGGTAGTAAGTGCTACCATGGTTGATGAAGGAAAGCCCTCTCCAAAGGTTTATGAATATGCCTGCAGCGAGCTTGGACTGACTCCGGCAGAATGTGTTGCGGTAGAAGATGCACCTAACGGAGTTCGATCTGCAGCCGGTGCCGGGTTAAGTGTTATTATGGTGCCGGATTTGACACAGCCGGATGAGGAGTTATTGGGACTGATTACCTGCAAAGCTGACTGCTTAACGGATATAATCGGATTTATCGAGAACGGTATTATTAAGACAGAGGAATAAAATGGAACAAAATGTATTGAACAATCCGGAAACGGCAACCGACGGGCTTTTTAGAGGAGAGGGTCGCATATTTTCGGAAAAAGAAGTATTTTCTTTTGATAATTATGTATTCGACCTGTATGGTACACTTATCGATTTGCACACGGATGAATGGATAACTCCGACCTGGAAAAAATGGTTTAAAGTCCTAAGGGAAGAGAAGATAAAGCATCCCTTCTTAAAAAAGTTCAGAAAACAGTTCTTTGATTTGGACAGAGCCTACAGGTTAAAGGACAAAGAACACGATTTTCCGGAAGTGGATGTTGTGGAAATTTTGGACGAGTTGTTTACATCTTACGGAAATCGTAAAATGACATACGAGGAAATATTTGATATTTCATATTCGTTCAGAGCAGCATCAATCGAATACATTAAGCTTTTTGACAGTGTTACGGAGTTTTTGAAGAAACTTCATGAAAAGGGTAAAAAAGTATATATTTTGTCCAATGCACAGAAATCGTATACTTTATATGAACTTCAAAATTTCGGACTTGATAAGCTGGTTGATGATTATCTGTTGTCATCGGACTATAAAGTAATGAAACCGGAAAAAGAGTTTTATGACGCACTTGTTACAAAGCACAATCTGGACAGAAGAAAAACTGTTATGATTGGCGATAGTTACGAAAATGACTATAAGGGTGCATTAAACGCCGGATTAAATGCCATATGGCTTGGAAAAGAAAATGTTTCAGGTAAATTTTACAAAAGATATATTTAGATAAAGAGGATAAAAGGAGAGAGTGATGTTTTGTAGAAAATGTGGAACACAGAATAATGACACTTCGAAATTTTGCTTAAAATGCGGATCGCCGCTGCAGATTCAGCAACCGGTACAGCCGGTACCTCAGCAACCGGTACAGCCGGTACCTCAGCAGCCGGTGCAGCCGGTACCTCAGCAGCCGGTGCAGCAGGCGCCTCAGCAACCGGTGCAGCCGGTACCTCAGCAGCCGGTGCAGCCGGTAACTCAGCAGCCGGTACAGCCGGTACCTCAGCAGCCCGTGCAGCAGGCACCCGGGCAGGCTTCGAATCTGTTTCAGCAGAGTATTGCGAATAATCCTGCAGGAAATGGGCAACAGAGTAACACCGGTTATCAGAATAATCCGGGAGCGCAGCCCGTATACGGCAATCGCCAACCCGGCGGTGCTTACAATGCGGCCCCGGGTTATAATTATGCGAATCCGGCACAACCCGTGCAGAAAAAGAGCAGCGGCGGAAAGATTGCAGCTATCGTATTGGGGTCTATTGCGGGTATTGCATTGATAATCGGCGGACTTTTTGCACTTTTTGGATCGGGCGACGATGGAAAGGTGGCATCGACAGATAGCATTAGCACCTCAACAGTTTCTGTTTCCGATTCCGTATCGGACAGCGTGTCCGATGATATCGATGTCATTGAACCGGTTGCAGAAGGACCTTATGAGAGAACTGTCATGGTTTATATGATAGGAAGTAATCTCGAATCCGAAAGCGGCCTTGGCAGTGAAGATATTCAGGAGATGCTCGATGCAGAGAGCTCCGATGGATTCAAAATTGTTCTTCAGGTCGGAGGAACAAACGAATGGACCAATCCTCAAATAAAAGACAGAGAAGTATCTCGCTTTGAAATAGAAAATAACGAGCTGGTGGAACTCAAAAAAATGGGTCGCATCAGCATGGTAGAAGAGGAAACACTTACGGATTTCATCAAGTATTCCGCAGAAAAATTTCCTGCTGAAGAATATGTTCTTGTTATGTGGAACCATGGAGGAAGCGTTCCTATCGGCTTTGGTTCCGACGAGTTGTTTGACGGAGAACTAACCGATGTTGAAATAGGTAATGCCATAAAAGAATCAGGTATTCATTTTGACTCACTTATATTTAATGCATGTGAAATGTGCTCTCTTGAACTGTTTATGTCGTTAAGAGACAGTGTGGATTATGTAGTAGCGGCGGAAAGCGTGGTATATGGATACGGACTTTATGGTTCGGGAATAGATTATACCAGTTGGATAAATCTCGCTATTAACGCAAATGTTTCCACTCAGGAATATTGTGAACAGATTCTTGATGACTATGTTGCTTTCCTTGATGAAATCGGATCAAAGGGTTCGATGTCGGTTATAAGAATGGATCGAATTCAGGAAGTATACGAAGCATACACGGATTACATTACCGCTGTTTATGATGACGTCAGATATAATGGTGCGTTTGCGGATTTTGTTATCGCAAGAAGTAACAGCGGATTGTATGAAGGAACAGATGCTGTTGATATAAGCACCCTTGCAGGCAAATATGAAAATGATTATTCGACTGCACTCCAGAATGCCGTTACGAATGCAGTAGTAAGAACAAAGAGTGACATACCTTACGGACACGGCATTACAGCATATTGTCCTTATGATCTTTCTTTTGCATACAGCTATGGTCGAGAGTCATTGGTATCCCTTGACTATGATCAGAATATAATAGACTTCTATGACTTGTTTGCAAGTCAGCAGTTATATTATGCGGGACTTACCGACTATGCGGGTGACTGGTATGTGGCTTCGGTTGAAAACGGTTCAAGTGGTGAAGTAACCCATGGTGAAGTAATAGCATTGGATTACACAGACATGGGAAGCTATATGGCAATTGCGTTAACTGAGGATGACTGGGATATAGTGAAGGATATTAAAATGTATGTTTGCCAGGACCTTGGTGAAGATACTCATTACATCTATATGTATGGAAGCGATGTTCAGTATAAGTATGATGATAACGAATATATTATCGCGGCAAGGCCTAAGTACTGGCTGTTTTTAAATGATTTAATTCCTACCAGCTATGTTCAGTCTACAACATCTGATGAAAACGGATTTTATGATGTTTACTTTATATATGCAAAAGTAAACGGAGAAGATGCATTTATCAGACTTGACAGTACATCTGACAATCCTAACGGAGCGATAGCAGGATACTATCTCTGTGATTTTGATTCTCTTGAATATGATGACGGTCACTTATTTAACAATGATGATGAAGTTCAGCTTATTGCCCAGGTAATTGATAAAGATACCGAGGAGTATGATTACCTTAATGTGGGACAGCCCTTATTTGCATCGGATTTAACTCCTGTATTCAAGAATCTTGATTACAGCGACGACGAGGAGGTTTGGGTTTACTACCGAATTACAGACGTTTATGAAAATGTATATGAGACTAATATAACTTCAACATCATATTAATACTTGCAAAAGAAAAATCTCTCCTTATTATAGTAAGGGGAGATTTTTTATGTGATTTGGTATTGTTTTTTATAAACAAAACGTCTTGTTCTAAATTCCCCACGTGCAAACGGACAATCGGATGGATTGTTCTGCCAATATTTATAACACTGATGGATAAAGGATTATATTATGAGTAAAAAGACATTTTACACAGAAGTATCATATCTTCTTGGAGTAATATTGCTGGCATTTGCCACAGCTCTTATGGCCAGAGCTGATTTTGGCTTGTCTATGGTAGTGGCACCGGCATATATTGTACATGTCAAAATAGCAGAGATTGCTTCGTGGTTTACATTCGGAATGGCTGAATACTGTTTACAGGCAGTTTTACTGGTCCTTTTGGGAATAATTTTAAAGAGATTCAGAGCATTATATTTCTTTTCGTTTGTAACGGCGGTTTTTTACGGAATAGTCCTTGATTTATCCAATATTCTTGTTGGATTTATTCCGGGAGATGGAATTGCGGTCAGAATTGTATTCTTTGTTTCGGGAATGGTTATTTGTGCTTTCTCGATATCATTGCTATTCCATACTTATATAGCTCCTGAAGCATATGAACTTATTGTAAAAGAAATAGCAGCAAAGTTTAATTATAATATCAGCAAAGTAAAAACAATATATGACTGCACAAGCTGCATCATTTCCATAATTCTCTCTTTTGCATTATTCGGATTCGGAAAATTTGTTGGAATAAATGTCGGAACCATTGTCTGCGCACTTCTAAACGGCGTTATAATAGGATTTTTCAGTAAAGTTCTCGAAAAACACTATAATTTCAAAGACTGCTTTAAGTTTGCCGATAAATTCAAGTAAATTTAGAATTCAACAGAATTCTTGTCGCCCATAATAAACTGGTTCTTTCCGGCTGTTTTAGCGGCATAAAGGAAAGAGTCCGTAGCATTATACAGATTTTTGAAAGAAATGCCGAGAGAAGCGGGATATGCGCCTGCAGAAAGAGTGGTGTATCCGGCAAATCCTTTTTCTGCAAGTCGGCTGTCGAAAAAGCCCATTATTTTGGCAAGGAGCGCTTCGACTTCACTTCTTGTTACAACATTTCTTATGAAAATACAGAATTCATCACCGCCAAGACGGCAGGAGTATAATCTCTGCTCACCATATTTGTGAAGAACTTCTGAAAGAGATTTTAAAACCTCGTCACCAACCTGGTGACCGTATTTATCATTAACTCCTTTAAAGTTGTCCATATCAAACATTACGAAAGTTCCAAGTCGATGATCAAGTAAATCCTGTTCCACCAGACTCTGGAATTTAGTTCGATTGTAAAGACCGGTCAGAGTATCATGAGTTGCAGCAAATTCAATGGATTTGATTGCGTTGCGATGCTCGGTGCAGTCCTGAATTCTAATCATATATCCCAATGTATATCCGGCTTCCGAAAGAGCTTCTTTTGTAAATTCATATGTGTGACCATCAACATCAAAATCCTCAATTTCTTTGTTGAGGATTTTTTTCATCATAGGATGATTAAGTGCATTGCTGCCTTCTGAAATATGGCCGATAATATCAAAAATACGCTGATTCTGATAACGAACATGATAGTTGGTATCAACAATAATAATCGCTTCGGAACCATGATCCATAATGTTTGAACCACCAAGTATCTGGGAATCGAAAAAACCGTACTGAATAAAGCAAAGGTAAAGACATACCCCGGCAAGAGTAAAGCCTAAAGCGGGAATTTCAAAGCCGCCCGTAATACCTGAAAGAGTAAGAATATAGGGAATCCAGCACATTAATGTGGATACGCATAAATATAAAAGTCTCTTTTTCTGAAAAGGTGAAGCGCTTTTGTATGCCTTTAAACACGTAATAAAAGCCCATGCGGAAATAATTCCGATAAACAGGAAGACAACGTAAAACATGGTGCTGTGACCGAGTTCAGGTCTTGAAAAAATGCCTGATCTGTTGACGGTTATATAGGTATAGAACAGCCCGGTACTTCTGGTTGTCATGAGTGACAAAAGAATAATAACCGAAATAATGGCAAGCGAAATATATGTGGATATGGAAATTCGGATATTACATAAAAGTGAAACAAAGAATACGTACGAAACAATCAGGAGAAGTTCGCCGGCATACTGCGTTATGCATGCTATGAAACCGCCTTCGGCGGTGTCTGAAAGAATTTCTTCAATAAATCCCAGTACATAAACGGCAGCTCCGAGTTCAAACATAATAACGGCAGTCTGTGCTTTTGATGTTTTTTTGCTGAGAGAAAGAAACATGAGTACCAAAGTTAATATCAATGAAATAATATGCAAAATGAGATAAAGGTTATACTGCCAGGTAGCTCGGCCGGGATTGGGAAGGCTTTGAAGTGAAGCCGTTGAATTTAATACAGAATAAAATGCTGTTAACAATGACATTTATATATACCCCACAATTATCTGTTACTTCTCATAAAACATAATAATATACTCATAATATTATCACAAATGAGTGGTAAAAAACAGAAAAAATCCGTCGGAAATAAATTTGGTGCACAAATAAAAATCCTCTTTTACCGATTACCGGTAAAAGAGGATATATAATAGTCGTTGTTTATCTGTTTAGGATAATAACATTCTGTCATTCGAGAGCTTTCCGCCTGTTTTTTCACTGAACAGGTTAAGCAAATCGGAAACCGTTGTTCCTT
>JAKSRT010000076.1 GCA_024403485.1 Lachnospiraceae bacterium | reverse complement strand
ATAATATCACCGGCTTTTACCGTATAACCGATTTCGGTTTTGATCTCATCAAGGCACTTATACTGTGCGAGAATTCCGCCTTCGGAAATAAGCCAGATATTATATCCGTCATCGAAAACAAAGCCCGCATCAAGAACCTGTCCGTCAAATACGGCATATACGGGAGTACCCGTAGGGGCAGCAAAATCTACTTCGGTGTGTTCATAGCTGAATTCATGAGATATAACCAACTCATCAAGAGGTTTTGTAAGTGTAAGGTCATCGGAGCAGGTAATAACATTCAGGTAGTAAACATCGGGTCTGCAGATGCTGTCGTTAGTAGCTACAATAGGATCTTTATTTACATCGCAGGCAGCAAGCAAAACTGCATTGTCGCCGATAACATTCATCACAGCATTATTGAATTCTTCAGCCATGCTTTCAAAATCATCATAGGTGTCGGTAGGAGCAGAGGGAACCCAGGGCTGTTTGGAGTCTTCCATATGTATAGTTTTATCCGAACCTACCCAGAACATTTCGTAACCGCCGCCTATCTGGCCCTGTGATACGGAAAAGTCTGTTTTCATAATATAAGCGAGGTCGTCTTTGAAAACGAGACTATATTGAGCATTGCCAATATGTGCCTGGGAAAAGTTTCCCTCGTAGAGAAGTTCGTTTTTTGCATGTGAATCATATATTTTTATATATCCTTCACCGCCGTTTAAGGTATTAAGCGGATTTTCCAACTCCTCATCATCAAAATAATAAATTCCTACTTCCAGATAATCATTTTTGCCATCGTGAGTCATATCCACGTCCAAAGAATATAAGGCATGTTCCTTTATTTCGTCGGAAATGTTGTTTAATTTGTCAGCATCATTATCGGAAAAAGAAGCAGAGGACTCTGTCAAATTTTCATCAGCATCGCCTGAAGCACCTTCGGTTATATTATTTGCCGTCGCCAAATCCGAATCACTGACTTTCGAAGGTGGATTCGTCATGAGACAAACGGCAGCAACGATAACAACAAAAACGCAGGCGATAATAATCCAAAAAGCCGGCTTTTTATAATTAAGAATCGACTTAACACGGCTCTTTACGCTGGTTTCGCCAAAGGCTACAGGACAGGCTGCAACCATTTTTCGTTCAACACCAATATTCAAAAGCGCCTGGCAGTAGTCTGCTCGGATACTGCTTTCCATGTTCTTTGTAGCTCGCTCGTCACAGGCAAATTCAATATCTTTGCAAAGAAGAAGGTAAGCGATCCAGCAAAGGGGATTGAACCAGTACACAGACAAAAGAATAAATCCTAAAGGTTTCCAAAGGTGGTCAAGACGCTTTACATGAGATAGCTCATGAGAAAGAACAAGATTATTTTCTTCGGCAGTCAGACCTGCAGGAAGGTATATTTTAGGAATAAAGATACCTAAAATAAACGGTGTTTCAATGTTTTCACAGATAAATATTCTGTTGAATCCGCAGCGACTGTTACATTCTGCTTTCTGATCAAAAGCAGAGAAAACTGCGGAACCGGCCACGCTGCGTTTTAATCTGAAATAGCTGATAAAGGCATAGATAAGCAGCAGTCCTGTTCCGATTAGCCATATAAGCGATAAAGCAGGAATAAGAATCTGGAGAGGATTGGCACTGGCAATGGGTGCCGGAGTAAAGTGCCTGGTAATAACCGGATTAACCATATTGTTTATGGAACTGATACCTGTATCAATTTCGGGTGTCCCGGAATATTCGATGTCTGCAGGGATGGTAGTGGCGCTTGGTATAACACTTAACTTACTTTCGATACTGAAAGGTATAAGCAATCGAAGTCCTACTATAATCCATAAAAGGCAGGATATCCGTTTGGGCGCCTTTTTAAGGGCTAACCGCACAAGAATTATGGCGGCGATTATCCAACAGGCTGTAATGGAGTTATTTAAGATATCAAGAAATATCTTATTCATTGTTGCCGCCTCCCTGTCTGTATTCATCAATCATTTTCTGAATTTCGTTGACATCATTTTCGGAGAGTTTCTTTCTTGATGAGAAAGCGGCTATAAAAGCCGGAAGCGATCCCTTAAAGGTCTGATTTACAAAGCTTTCGCTTTGTGCCGAATAAAATTCATCTTTGGAAAGAAGACTGGTAACAATGCTGTCTTTGTTTACAAATATTCCTTTTTCACAGAGACGCCTTAACACTGTATAGGTTGTGGATTTTTTCCAGCCTATTTCTTTTTCGGCTACTTTTGAAAGCTCTGTTGAGGTAATAGGTTCCTTGTCCCATATTATTTCGGCAAACTTTGTTTCAAGTGTGCCCATCTGATAATCCTGCATAGCTGTCCTTTCCGGAATTAATTCCTATAAGTAAATACATTCTGTGTAGATTAAGCGGCATTTACTGGTTTACATGTTGTAAAACAATTATTATTTTACATGATGTAAACCAATTGTCAATATCTTATTTTACAAATTGTAAACCAATTTTTAAAACTATACCGGTGAAAGACGTTACGCAAAAGAAAATCACAAAGTGTTCAGATATTAATGTATGCGGACAAAAAACGGTGTGATAAAATTAACAGTGTAAGTTTTCGGATTAGAGAACAAAGGAGACGCAGAGTAATATATTGTAGATAATAAGGAGACTATATTTATGAACAAACATATTTCCGAACAGTTAGATAAATTAATAGTTGAAAAGATTCCTGAAATTATTGGGGTTTTCAACGAATGCAATAAGGAAGAAACATCAAGATCCGGAGAAAAGAAACCACTGGTTGAAGCACTTAATATTATCGAATTAAAGGACAGGGATAAAAGTCAGGCCGTTGAAGTTAAGCTTACAAACGGAAAAACAGGAGTATATAAGATGCCTGAATTCCTTCTTTCCAATTCCTGTTATTCAAGATATGCCCTTTTGAACAGTGAAGATGTCATTACAAGCCTTAGGGAAATTTGGACAGGTTACGAAGGCGTTATCGGTAAGGTTGACGTTGAAATAAGAAAAGATATTCCAAAGCCTGTTAAGGAAATTTACAAAAAGATTATGTCATATATTCCAATAGAGGATGTGGGACTTGCAAAATATATAAGAGACGCTGTCAACGAAGTATATGATTTGAAAGCAGAATATGCAGAGTGGCTTAATCCTGTAAATGAGATGTTTGAGGAAGTACTTGAGAAGTGTTTTAAAAAGGTCAATATTTTCGGTAAATACATAATTGACGACAACAGAATTATTCTTTATGTAAGACAGGCGGAGATTCAGTGCGAAAGAAAAAATCTTGAGCTGGAAGTCGTTTTATCAAGCATTCTTGCCCATGAGTTCTTTCACTGTCTACAGTATTTTGTTATTGCCACATATAGAAGCAATCCCAAGGCTTATTGGAATAAAAAGGGCCTTACCACGGAAGGTAAGTGCGTAATTGAAGGACTTGCCAAAAACTTTGAAATATGCTGGCTTAATCATATTTACGGTGATGCGGACGCGGCTTTTGAAGCAAAAAACAAACTGGTATTTGACGATTTCAGAAAATGCGGAATGCCCGGTGAACCTTACGCTGCGGCAAGATATATTGAATTTCCGTTTCAGACTTTCGGTACCTGCATAAAATCCAGCTGGAATGCAGCATACAAAAAGATGGAAAAGGCTATGCTTAAGGAAGAAGCAGATAAGGCAATCCATTAAAAGAGTTAAGCACAATAAATAATTCAGACGAGGTACGAACATGGCAAGAGTAGGCGGTTCAATGGGGCCAAGAGGGTTCCTGACCGAAGAAGAAAAAAAGAATATGCCCAAGGTTACGAAGGGACTGATAATAAGAATTCTTTCGTATTTAAAACCTTACTGGGTTCAATTTATATTTGTATTTATAGCCATATTATTATCAGCGACGGTAGGACTTTTTCCTTCGATTATTACAGGTAAAATTGTTGACGAAGCGCTGGTAGGAGAAAATTTATCTTTACTTGTCAAACTTTTGATAATGGCTTTTTGTGCTTTGACCGTAAGCCAGCTTATCGGTGTGCTTGAAAGCTATATTAATGCCTGGATTTCACAGCGGATAATATATGATATGAAGAACCAAATGTACTATCATCTTCAGTACATGCCCCATTCTTTTTTCACTACCGAAAAGCAGGGTGATATTATAACCCGAATGAATACCGATATAAGCGGAGTAAGCTCTGTTATAAGCGGAACACTTTCAAGTATTGTCAGCAATATTGCTACTGTTATTACTACGTTGGTAGCACTGTTTACCATGAACTGGCAGCTGGCAATTGTCGGCATGTGCATTATTCCTTTATTGATTATTCCGACAAAGAGTGCAGGAAAAACCCGATGGAAGCTTCTTACCGAAAGTCAGGCCAAAAACGATGAGATGAACCAGGTAATAAATGAGACTTTGTCTGTAAGTGGTTCACTTCTTGTTAAATTCTTTACAAGAGAAAAGGCTGAGTACGAAAAGTTTGTTAAAGTAAACGGTGAAGCTACGGAACTTTCATTAAAGGAGCGCCAAAGCGGAAAATGGTTTGGCGTGGTAATGGGAATGTTTACCCAGATAGGACCGCTTTTAATTTACTTTGCAGGTGGATTGCTAATTATAAATAAGGTTGATGCATCACTTACCGTAGGTACCATTACGGCTACGGTGGCACTTATCAACCGTCTTTATCGTCCTGTGGAATCATTATTGAACATTCAGGTTGATTTTACACGTTCTCTGGCCTTGTTTACCCGAATATTTGACTATTTCGACCGTGAAAATACAATTGTTTCTCCTAAAAACGGATTAACTCCCGATGTAGAGCTTCAGCCAATTACCTACGATCATGTGGCATTCAGCTATGACCCGGAGCAGCCCCTGTTAACCGATGTTAATTTTACTGTTCCCGGTGGCAAGATGTATGCGATAGTTGGCCCCTCAGGTTCCGGTAAGTCCACGGTGGTTAATCTTATACCGAGACTTTATGATGTTCTTGGAGGTAAAGTCACCATTGCAGGTGTTGATGTAAGAGATATGGATTTAAAATATCTTAGACAATGCATCGGTGTGGTTACCCAGGAATCATATTTATTTAACGGGACCATTCTTGATAATCTAAGATATGCAAAAGAAGATGCTTCCATGGAAGAAATCGAGAATGCATGCCGAATTGCCAATATTCATGAATTTATTGTTTCTCAACCTAAAGGCTATGATACCGAAGTGGGTAACCGCGGTTTAAAATTATCCGGTGGTGAAAAGCAGCGTATTTCCATTGCCAGAGTTATTCTTAAGAATCCAAAGATACTTATTCTTGATGAGGCCACCAGTGCGCTTGACTCAATTTCCGAAAATGCCATTCAAAGTGCGCTTGAAACAATGATGCAGGGAAGAACCAGTATCGTTATCGCCCACAGGCTGTCTACTATCCTTAAAGCAGACCGTATTCTGGTGGTAAAGGGAGGTGTAATCGCCGAGCAGGGCACCCACGAAGAGCTTCTTTCTCAGGGCGGAATATACAGGCAGCTATACGAGACACAGTTCAGACAGGCTATCGATGCTGAGTCGGCAAAAGAAAAAGAAAACTTTGATGTTCAGATTCTTTCTGCCGATTATAATGTAAGAACAATCAGAGAAGAGGATATTTCGGATGTTTACAGGCTGTTTAAGTCAAATGAGCAGTATTATAAATATCTCGAAAATGTACCTACGATGGAAAGCCTTACCGAAGTTATTTCAAAACTTCCTGACTCAGAAGGGAAGCCGGTGAACAAACACTTTGTTGGCTTTTACGATAAAGGTATGCTCATTGCGGTACTTGATTTGACCGTGGGCTATCCCGAGGGCGATGATGCTTTTATCAGCTGGTTTATGGTAGACGGAGAAAGGCAGAGAATTGGTATCGGTTCCCAAATATTTGCGGATATAAGAGCTGCCATGAAGGCACAGGGTTATGATTACTTGTCACTTCGCTGCAACAAGGAATACAAGGATGCGATTGCTTTCTGGACTGCTCAGGGCTTTAGTTCAACCGGCGAAGAGTATACCAAAGACGGCTATACAATATGCACTTATTCGAGAAGTATATAAATCATGATAAAAATTGATGCAAAAACATATAAGGGTGTTGTTACTGCATTTATTAAGGTGGCGCAAAAGAAAATAAAAAACGGCCGAACACCCTGGCCGGAGGGCTCGGAAAATTAGGCGCGAGAGAAAGATTATGAGTGATACAAAGAAATATAAAAAAACATTGATTGCCTGTTATCTGGGCTTTGTAACCCAGGCGATATGTGCAAATTTTGCACCGTTATTATTCATTACATTTCACAATTCATATGGAATTACATTTTCGAGTCTTGCACTTATATCTACAGTGTTTTTTTTCACGCAGCTGTTGGTGGATTTGGTATGTGCAAAAATTGTAGATTATATAGGCTACAGGACCTGTGTTGTTGCTGCTGAAGTGACTTCAGGGCTTGGCCTTGCAGGTCTTGCATTTATTCCGGAAATAGCTCCTACACCTTTTGCGGGAATTCTCATAAGTGTAATCATATATGCAATAGGAAGCGGATTAACGGAAGTATTGGTAAGTCCAATAGTTGAGGCTTGCCCCTTTGAGAATAAGGAAGGGACCATGAGCTTATTGCATTCATTTTACTGCTGGGGTTCGGTGGGTGTTATACTGGGTTCTACACTGTTTTTTGCACTATTTGGAATTGAAAACTGGAAAATATTAGCAGTTATTTGGGCCATCATTCCCTTCTACAATATTTATAATTTTGCTACCTGCCCTATTGAAAGACTTGTTGAAGAAGGCGAGAGCATGACTATGGGACAGCTGTTTAAGACACGTTTATTTTGGTTGTTTATTGTATTAATGGTATGTGCAGGATCATCTGAAATTGCTATGGCACAGTGGGCTTCCGCTTTTGTGGAATCGGCGCTTCACATTTCAAAGACAATAGGAGATTTGCTGGGTCCTTGCGCGTTTGCTGTATGCATGGGAATAAGCAGAGTGTTCTACGGGAAATATGGCGAAAAAGTAGACCTGACTGTATTTATGGCAGGATCCGGTATTATGTGTCTTATATGCTATTTGGTAGCGGGACTCGCAACACTTCCCGTTCTTGGACTTATAGGTTGCGCTTTATGCGGTTTCACAGTAGGCATAATGTGGCCCGGTTCAATCAGTATTTCTTCGAAAGTTTTACCAAAGGGTGGAACTGCTATGTTTGCCCTTTTAGCACTTGCCGGAGATCTGGGCGGAGCAGCAGGCCCTTCTATAATCGGAAATGTATCACAAAGAGCCGGTGAAAACCTTCAGGTCGGAGTCGTTGCAGGGATAGGATTTCCTATAGTATTGGTTATTTGTGTTTTGTCTGTCAGAAAGAAATACAAAAACCAATAAGCCAATCGGATAATCTCCTTTACAAACGGAATAAATCGTAATAGAATAACTCAAAAGACAAAGGCGTCTTGTGGCTTATTAGGGCTACAAGACGCTTTTTTTGTGTGAATGGCCTGCAAGCATATACTCATATAAACGCTTGCATTTATAAGTACATATTTGCGAAAAATCATAAAAATGGAGGTTATTTATGAGCGGACAAAAGAACAGAAAACTGATTCTGGCGGACGGCACCGTTTTTACGGGGAAGGGATTTGGCTCAACTAAGGAAAAGGTCGTTGAAGTAGTATTCAATACTTCGATGGTGGGCTATCAGGAAATCCTTTCAGACCCTTCGTATACCGATCAGGCCGTTATTATGACCTATCCTCTGATAGGTAACTACGGAATAAATGACGATGACTTCGAGACAATAACTCCTACAATTTCCGGATTGATTGTCCGTGATTACAATGATGAACCTTCAAACTTCAGAAGTGCGTATACTTTGTCCCAAACTATGGAAAAGTATGGTGTAGCGGGTATATGCGATCTTGATACGAGAAAGCTTGCCAGACACATTCGTGATGTGGGAAGCTGTCTTGCTCTGATTACCGATATAAACTGTTCCCTTGAAGAAGGACTTAAGAAAATAGAAGAATATGATGTGCCCCACGATGCTGTATCAAGAGTCAGTGTAAAGGAGGCTTTTGAAATAAGTGCGAACAAGGACAAACTCTACCATATTGTGGCATTGGATTGTGGAATGAAGCAGAACATTACCCGCATGATGGCAGCAAAAGGTCTTGATGTAACGGTTGTGCCTTGGAATACAAGCGCAGAGGATATTCTTGCACTTAAGCCTGATGGCGTATTCATATCCAACGGTCCCGGGGACCCTACAGATGTGGGAACCACCATTGAAACCATAAAGGCTCTTCACGGAAAGTGTCCTATATTCGGAATTTGTCTCGGTCACCAGATTATTTCTTTGTCCTATGGAGCAAAGACCTATAAGTTAAAGTTTGGTCATAGAGGCGGCAACCATCCTGTTAAAAATTTGCTTACGGATAAAATTGAGATTACATCCCAAAATCATTCCTATGCAGTAGACGTGGAGAGTGTAAAGGGAACAGATCTTGAGATAACTCATATAAATCTTCTTGATAACACTGTTGAGGGAGTCCGCTGCTTAAAGGACTTTGTGTTTAGTGTGCAGTATCACCCTGAAAGCGCTCCGGGTCCTCAGGACAGTGATTATCTGTTTGATGATTTCATTAACCTCATCGGTCAATGGAAAGCAAAGGAGGTTCAGTAATATGCCTAAAAGACAGGATATACATAAGATACTTGTAATCGGTTCGGGCCCCATCGTAATCGGTCAGGCAGCAGAGTTTGATTATGCGGGAACCCAGGCCTGCCTTGCTTTAAGAGAAGAAGGCTACGAAGTTATTCTTTGTAACTCAAACCCCGCAACAATTATGACAGACCAGTCAATTGCGGATAAAGTTTATATGGAGCCTTTGACGCTGGAATTCATGGCTAAAATAATCAGAATGGAGAGACCTGATGCCATCCTTCCGGGAATCGGCGGTCAGACCGGTCTTAATCTTGCCATGCAGTTAGAGCGAAAAGGCGTATTAAAAGAGTGCGGCGTCGAACTTCTTGGTACAGATATTGAAAGTATCAACAGAGCTGAAGACCGCGAACTCTTTAAGGAATTGTGCATTAATTTAGGTGAACCCGTTTTGCCTTCTCTTATAGCAGAAAGCATGGAAGAAGGCTTTTCTGCGGCAAAAGAAATAGGTTTCCCGGTTGTAGTGCGCCCTGCATTTACTTTAGGAGGTACCGGTGGCGGTTTTGCGGATAATGACCGGGAACTTCATGACATTTTAAAGAATGCTCTTGTTCTTTCTCCCGTACATCAGGTTCTTATCGAAAAGAGCGTAAAAGGCTACAAAGAAATCGAATATGAAGTAATGAGAGATGCCAATGATACGGCCATTACTATCTGTAATATGGAAAACCTGGATCCGGTAGGAATTCATACCGGTGACTCCATTGTTGTATGTCCTTCTCAGACTATAACCAACAAGGAATATCACATGTTGAGAGATAGTGCTCTTAAAATAATCAGAGCATTAAAGATAGAAGGCGGCTGCAATGTTCAGTTTGCGTTGGATCCAAAGTCTTTTGACTATTATCTTATTGAGGTTAATCCTCGAGTATCCAGATCGTCAGCCCTTGCCTCAAAGGCCAGTGGTTATCCGATTGCAAGAGTTTCTGCAAAAATCAGTGTTGGCTTAAGACTTGATGAAATTCACCTGGCAAACACTCTGGCAAGCTTTGAACCTGCCCTTGACTATGTAGTTACCAAGATGCCCAGATTCCCCTTTGATAAGTTTTATGATGCAAACAATTCTCTTGGTACTCAGATGAAGGCTACCGGTGAATGTATGAGCGTGGGACGTACCTTCGAGGAAAGTCTGCTTAAGGCAATCAGATCACTTGAAATCGGTGTTTATCATTTGTACAGTGCCAAGTTTGATTCTTATTCAAAAGAAGAATTGCTTAAATATATAGAAATCGGTACCGATGACCGTGTGTATGCAATTGCGGAACTGCTTCGCATGAAGGTAGATGTTGATACCATATCATGGGCCACCGGAATAGACCTGTTCTTCTTAAGAAAACTTCAGAACATTGTGGATATGGAGAAGCTTATTGAAGACAATAAGGGTGATTTTGAAGTATTAAAAGAAGGCAAAAGAATGGGATTTTCTGACAGGGAAATAGGTAATCTTTGGGGTAATACTCAAAGAGAAATCTTTGAAATCAGAAAAGAACACAATCTTTTCCCTGTTTATAAGATGATTGATACCTGTGCTTCGGAATTTGAAAGCTATATTCCCTATTTCTATTCAACCTACGAAGACGAGAACGAATCTATTATTTCCGAGAAAAGAAAAATAATAGTATTAGGTTCCGGCCCGATCCGTATCGGTCAGGGTGTTGAGTTTGACTATTCGACAGTTCATGCCATTAAGACAATTAAAGAAGCGGGATTTGAAGCTATTATCATCAACAATAACCCCGAAACTGTTTCAACCGATTATACAACCTCGGATAAGCTTTATTTTGAGCCTCTTTGCGTAGAGGACGTTATGAATATTATTGAGATGGAAAAGCCTGAAGGCGTAATTGCAATTCTTGGCGGACAGACAGCCATTAACCTGGCTAAGCCGTTAAAGGAATACGGTGTGACCATCATAGGAACCGACTGTGACGCCATTGACAAGGCCGAAGACAGAGACCTGTTTGAACACCTTTTGAGCGAATTGGAAATTCCTCAGCCTAAGGGCATGGCAGTAACAAATATTGAAGACGGTGTAAAAGCAGCTGCTGAAATCGGCTATCCCGTGCTTGTGCGTCCAAGCTTTGTACTTGGAGGACGGGCTATGCAGATAGTTTCAAAAGAAGCCGATATGCGCAAGTACTTAAAGAGCGCCGTTGAGGTAGATGTCGATAAGCCGGTACTTGTAGACCGTTATATTAAAGGACGCGAGGTGGAGGTTGATGCCATCTGTGACGGAAGAAACGTATTTGTTCCAGGAATTATGGAACTGGTTGAGCGTACCGGTGTCCATTCGGGTGACTCCATAAGCGTATATCCGCCCTTCAGTATTTCCGATAAGGTTAAGGGAACAATTCTTAGATATACAAAGAAACTGGGTCTTGGAATCGGTATTGTGGGATTATTTAATATTCAATTTATTGTAGATGAAAACGACGATGTATTTATCATCGAAGTAAACCCCAGATCTTCACGCACGGTTCCTTTCTTATCAAAGGCTACCGGTTATCAGCTTGCCGATATAGCAACATTGGCAATTCTCGGTGTGAGCCTTAAAGAGCAGGGAATTATGGCTTTGTATCCTGACGAGCGTGAAAA
>JAKSRT010000075.1 GCA_024403485.1 Lachnospiraceae bacterium | reverse complement strand
GGCTTCTTAATTCCTCGGTAGTAAGTGTATGAAGTGAGTCAGATTGCGACGAATCAGCATTTATTTTGACCTGACTGCTGGGGGTAATGAGCTTTATATAATTATAGTTATCCGGCAGTTCGGCATGAGAATCATTGAAGCAGTTAGTCAAATTGACCGTTGCTTTTAGAAAAGTGTAGAAAACCGTAAAAGGATCTCCGATATTTATAATGCCTTCATCCATACCTTCTTTGAATTTCTTATCAAGTCCGGACCTAAAAAAGCCTTCCCTGAGTATTTCTTCATTACCTGAAGGTATTTCTTTTGAATTAAGGGTAATAGTGAGAAAAATATAGCCAAGGTCGTGGACTATGGCAAAATGTTTAACGGTATCCACAATATTGATAAGAGATTCTTCAACAGACATTTCAGCAGGTGCATGACTCACACACCTGTCCACAACCACGGAAAAAACCGCCCTGTACAGATCTTCCTTGGAGCCAAAACGTTTAGACAATAGACCATAAGCCACTCCGGCTCTGTTTGCAATATCAGACAATTTTGCCGCATTGTAGCCTTTGGTCGTTATTTCGAAAAGCGCAGCCTCCAACATTTTTGCGGTGTTGGCTTCCCTCATCTGTTCACGCTTGTTAAGCATAGATTCACTCTCCCTGTATCAAAAAATCAGTTCGTAAACTGAGTGATTTTAAAATCACTTTAAGTTTAAAATTATACAGGAAAGAATGCAATAAGATTTTTAATAAGCATGTACCTCATGATCAATTTCAAGCTCGGTCAACCCGTTATCACGACCATACCGGATGATATCGTATGGATTTTGACCCTCTTTTGTTTCGAAGGTGGCAACTTTATATTGCCAATTTATGAAGGTTATTCCATAGGCTTCGGCTAATTCTCGGGCTTCCTCTTCAGAGGCGGTGAGGCAGAATAAGCCGACTGCCTTAGATACAGCGTTTGAATCTGAATTCTCCGGATTCTGACCAATTTGAGGATCATCTCTATCTCCGGAAAAAGGTGAAGAAAGGTCATTTATCTGAGTAATGGGCATATCGCCTGATACCTCGATATGATTAGATTCTTGCACATTGTTATTCTTTTTTCTAAAAAACATAGTAAGTATAACTCCTAAAAGTATTGCAATTAAAACAATCAATATTATTGCTATAGCCTTTTTATTCATATCCAAGTTCCTCGCCCGATGCACCTTGATAGCCAAAAGCCTTCTGTGGCAATAATACCACAGAAGGCTTTATTAGTACCATTAACTCTTTATTAGGTTTTTATAATTTTTCCCAGCAGCAACTAGTTTGTAGTGGTAATAGTGTAAACATATTTCTTACCGGAACCGTCTGTCGCTGCTGCAGTAATTGTAAGTTTTCCTGCTTTTGTTGCCTTAACATTAAGTTTGGTAGTGCTCAAAGTTCTCGAAGCATACTCAACGCGACCGCAACCCGCAACATATGTGCATTGATAATAGCTTTCTATACCGTAGGCATTTTCAAGCGTAATCACTTTTGTTTCTCCTACACTCATCGCGCATGCATCTTTAGACTCGTTTTTCGGAGTCCAAGTCGGAGCTGTGGCCGGAACTATCTTAATCTTAATGGGCCTGCCAAGATCATTGGTTATGTTCGTTCCATCTATAGCTGTCGCTTTAACTTCAACAAATTTATCGGCTCCCACACCAATATCTGTCTTTGCGGTTAATACACCTGTAGCAGAAATTGTTGCATATTCGGGGTTCTGAATAATCTCCCATTTAACCTTCTTGTTTGCCGCATCTTCATTAGTATTGGCTGTAAGAGTTATTTTAGCACCCTGTGCAACATAATCATATCCTGTTGAAGTAGTAACAGTAATTTTCTTAACCGGAGTAAATACTGTTACGTTAATCGTTGCTTTCTTTCCACTTCCGTCGGCAGCTATTACGGAAATAACAGTAGTACCTGTTTTAACTGCCTTAACTTTAAGCGTTGTTCCGGTAAGCGTAGCAATTGCCACATCCGGCTTACTGCTGGTTATCTGAAGTTCTGATGCAACAGCTTTACCAGCTTCTTTACCGAAAATACCTACACGATATTGGGCAAAATTCTTATAATCACTACTTGAATACTTTGAATTGTCAATGTCCGAGTAATTAGCCAGTTTAATGGTTTTTGCTACATCAGGACTATCAACAGTTGTTCCGGAATAATTGGACAAAGTAGTAAGTTTTACCGAATCTACCGAAGTCTCCTTTACCAATACCCGCAAAGGAATCGACTCAACAGAACTTAATCCGTCGGCTGATACTGCCTTAATATCCGCTACACCCGGAGCTAAAGCTTTAACCCTTCCGGCCGCATCCACAGTTGCAACAGAAGTATTGCTTGATACCCAGATAACTTTCTTGGTTGTTGCATCAGCATTGATATTTGCGGCAAGCGATATTGTTTTGCCCGCATACGTATCCGCAGACCTGTAAACCGTCCCATATGAATAGCTTCCCTTTGTATCAACCGAAATACTGGTAATAGGCTTAACAAGTTTCACCGCAATAGAGGTCGATTTATTCGAGCCATCACGCATAATCACCTTAACCGTTACACTTCCCGTACCATTTCCGGTAGGAACTATTGAAAGCTTTCCTGTTACAACATCATAACTGGTTGTTACCAACTTAGTATTGGAACTTTCAGCAACGATTGATGCATTTGCAGTTTTTTCCGGTGTTCTCTTTATTTTGTATTCTACCCCTCCGTTATCAATGTTCAATGTAACATTTTTTACGATATTATTATCAGAATCCCTTATTTCCAACGAGGTGGCCAATGGATATAAAACTACTTTCGCGATAGCAGATGCTCCACCACCATCCGCAGCCGTTGCAACAACTACCGCTTCCGCATAATCAGTCAATCCGGCTTTGGCTGTAATTTTTCCTCGCTGATCGATGGTTGCATAAGAAGCCCCTGCCCCGCTAAGACTCCAAACGAGATTCTTATTTGTGGCATCGGCGTTACTGATAGTTGCTGCGAACTGAACTCCTTTACCTGAAGCTAAATAGTATCGACTATTGTTATAAGCAAGCCCGGTACAATTAATGGCAAGAGATTCTATCTTCTTATTCACAGTCACAACGATGGTGGTTTTCACCCCGCTGCCATCTCCGGCCGCAACAGTGATATTTGCGGTTCCACCTTCTACCGCAATAAGGGTACCACTTGGACTGACTTTCACAACCTTAGCATTACTTGATGTATATGTATAATAGCTTTGACATGCGTTAGCGGGTAATGACTGTACTAACGGACTTAAATCAAGCGTATCGCCCTTTGACAGTGATAGCGTATAATATTTGCCTACCTTGTCGACACCATTAGCCGTAATAATTTGAACAGACGATGTTTTGGCCGGATAAAGTTCAATGGTAGATACAACTCCAAAATTTCGATATGTTTCACCACTTTTTAATATTGCTTTTACAGTATCCACTGTTCCCGGAATAACATTACTGAGCTCTGTTCCACCTGTCACTGTAGTTCCTGATGTACTAATATATCCATCCGTGCTTATCGGAGGAGTAATATATCCATTGTCCGTTGGATATTCCTCCGCCGCCAAAGTCAGTTTGTAGTTACTGTATCCCGGATCTGCCACTAATGAGTATGTAAGTTTCTTTCCGGGGTACAAGACCGCAGGGCCTGTTCCATTATATTTAATGGATATATTTCTCTTCAAAGGCCGTATCGTTATTGAAACTGTTCCTACTTTCCCTGATCCGTCAAGTGCTTTCATGGACAATTTGGCTGTCCCGGAATTAAGAGCCCTATAATTCCCGTCTTTATCAACGCTAACAACAGAGGGATTGCTGCTTGAAAATGCGAACTCATTGCACACCAAGCCCGAATTCAACGGAGTAATAAAATCATATACATTACCGCATTCGTTTATATTTCCGGAAGGATATGCCCCTTTAGGATAAGAAAAACCGGTTATAAGCGGACACACAACAATGTCCTTCTCATCATACACTCCGTTGGTTGCCGTTGCCCGTACTGTTACATGGCACGGAGCAGTAATGTTGGCATTTGCTTTAAGATTTCCCTTTTGATCAACAGTGGCGTATTCTTCGCCCAAACTGATAGACCAAGTAAGATTTCTGTTCTCCGGAACCGAAATTCCACCATTGAATATGGGAATCATTGCCAATGTTTTACCTGCGCCAACTCCCGTTACATCATTTTTAGTGCTTATCTCAATATCGGTCACCGGAGTTACAACTTTTACGGATATATTTGCAGTTACACCCGAACCATCCGCTGCTGTTATCGTGATTCTGGACACACCACTTTTCAGAGCTGTAATTTGCGGCTTGCCTTCTGCATTAATAGATATCGCCACCGATTTTACGTTTGATGAGCCGACGGTGAATATTTGAGCTGCATTTTCAGGGTATGCCCGAACGTTTAACACACAATTGTCATATAAATTAAGTTCAATGGTGTCATTAACTTCAGCCACCCCGCCGTTTATTGAGCATTGATTACAGATCTCCAACTGCGTTGCCGCTTGGCATACTTTCACAACACATTCAGCCGTTATGTTTGGATTTTCAGCTGATACAACTTTGATTGTTGTTGTTCCGACTGATACCCCTGTTATCTGTCCGCCGGCAGACACCTGCGCAATTGTTGAATCGTCTGACGACCATATTACTTTTTTATTTTTTGCTGTAGCAGGATAAATATCTGCAGTTAAGTTTATTCTTCTTCCCACTCCCAGTGAGTACTGCCCCGTCGATGAAACAACAGATATCGAACTTACCAACTTGTCATCAATGGTATAGTTAAATGTAGCTACAGGACTCACTTTACCATAAATGTATGTAATAGCCTTTAGTGTCTTCCTCCCGGTTCCCGACACAAGAATTGGGCCTGTATAAATTCTTGTATTATTTCCATATTTTCCGTAGTTGGCTAGATCAGGATTCTTTCCATCCAATGTATAAAAGATGAGAGCATCACTGTTATATTCGCTGGCAACTCCAAAATCAAGGGTAACTGTTCCGTCAAGCGGAATGAGTGCTCCACTGGGGTAATTTGCTGTAGGCATATCGACTAACGCTGATTTAGTAATATCCAATGCCGCTGCCACATTAATGCAGCCGGCTCCGCAAGGTTTGTCTGTAGATATCTTAGTTGCAGTTTCCTTAAGTCGCTGTTCTACATATGTCGGTGTAACCGTAAGTCCATAAGGATCTTCATAATAGGCAAAAACCAATGCCGCCGCTGCCGAAACAATCGGTGCAGCCTGCGATGTCCCCTGCATGCCACTATATGCATGCCCATTAATTACAAAAGATTCTCCCTTTGTCGAACCGGCTTCATAAAGTTCTTCTTGAACAACAAATCCGTTGGACTGTGCATCATTCCGGAACTCACCGCCGGGAGCCGCTAAATCAACAGTATTTCCATAATTTGAAAACGCTGCTCTTTTCATGTCTGAATTAAGTGCCGCAACAGAAACTACGTTATTGTAGCAAGCCGGATAGTGATTTCCATCACAATTTTCATTGCCCGCAGCAGCCACAACAAGAATACCGGCGTTAAAGGCGTCTTGAACCGCTCGTTCTTCGGAGCTCGTACACAGAGGGCCTCCCAGGCTCAAGTTAATAACCTTTATATTGTGCTCTGCCTGCTTTTCTACACACCATTCCAACCCTTTAGCAATTGCTGAGCTGGATCCGTATCCATATTTATTAATAACCCGGATTGATGCAAGTTTTACGCCTGCAGCTACTCCTCGGCCGCCAATAGCATTAGCAGCTATAGACCCGATAATTCCCGCAACATTGGTTCCATGACCAATAAAATCCATCCCCGCCCTTTCGTCGGCTCCTTGATTAGGTTCTTGTCCTTTTTTAATATCAGGGCCTTCAGGTACGAAACTCGTTTTATCAATAATAATTCCGCTAAAGTCTTCATGAGTCCAATCAATTCCGCTATCGATGACCGCAACCGTTACACTTTCTAATTTTGAACGCGTATACGCAGCTACTCCCAAGTCCATCAATCTCCAAACATATTTATCATTAATTTTGTCATGGTACCACTGATAATAAGGATTATATTGCTTATAACCTTCAGGGTCATTCTCCCAATTCAAAAACGGATCTGAAAAATGCTCCTGAGCGGTAAAAATAGAATCTCCCACAGAGTCTATGGTTCTTATGTAATCCGGAGAAATAGCCGGTAAATTATTATCTACATCGGATGCCACTTTGGTCAGTGACTGAACTCTATCAAGCGAATCCATTCCTCGCAATTTAGTGTCACCTGAAATTCCATATATAGCCACTTTGTATTGATATGACAATAATTCAACTTTATAGCCGGTAAACTGAGTGTATGCTTCGGCGATACTGATGGCTTCTTCCCGAGTCTCCACTATTCTAAACATTTGATTGGATACGTAATACCGGCTTGAGTCTGAGTCGGTAATATACGCATAATCATCTGCCAACATTTCCTTATCTTTGATTTCATCTGCAGTAAGTTCTCGATAAAAAGCCTCAGAACCGGTATCTTCTGTTTCAGAATCCTCTATATTACTCGAAGCAATGTATTCATCATTTGTTTCTTCTTCAGCAGTATTAGTATCCCCGCCGGTCTCATCAGACAATTCGTTGTCGCCGCAATCATCTTCTGCTTCTATGTTATCTTCATCGGATTCTTCATTTTCAGCTTCATTCAACTCATCTACGATTGATTCATCAATCACTCCATCAATATCCGAATTCCCTTCAGAAAAATCACATGAATACCCGTCATCCGGATTAATACCATCTGCCAGGACATCCGTAGATAACAAATTGAGGCTCAATGCCAAGCAAAGTAAAGATACCAGTATCCTTTTCGTTGTTTTACGCATTTTTTCCCTTTCCTTAATGTATCGGCTTTTAATACCTTCAGGCGTAATTTTATAAGATTCAAACACATTTTTAATCTTGCAAAAATAATAAATTATTATAACACAATAACAACCGGCAAATTTCTTTTTTCTAATATTGTTCGCTAATTTTCACAGTCAAATCGAGGAAAAATACCATTAAAAAACCGGCTGAATCGCGATATACAAGTCAGTCGGTTTATATTCTTTATTTAATGCTAAATGCATTTTCGGTTTATTATTCGTTTCAAAACATCCTAATTGCCCGACATATACTTTTCAGCCAGTTTTCTCAGCTTGTCATCTTTAAAGCTGTCTGCATTTACAACAGGAACATAGTCACCTAAAAAGCTTATGGTATCTATTCTTTTGCCCCCATGATAGAAAGCAAAAACAACGGGCTCACGCTCGCTTAAACGAAGCGCGTATCCTTTAATATCATTTAAATATACGGTATAAGAATCTTCATAATAATACTCGCCGTCGTCATCGTTTCGTACAAAGATATTACCGTTTTTTGTCATAACAACCTTATGGTCGTCAGGCACAAAATCAAAGTATTCATACCCATTTTCTTTTGACCCTGCTATATATTTTATATCATCGGTAATCCACATCGGTTCAAGGCCTATATACTCGGCAAGTTCAACAAAATCCCGATTTTTCCAAACCGAAAAGTCATTTATTTCTATCATATAGAAAGCATCGTCAAAATCGGTAAACTCAAGAGCTCTTCTGAGGTACGTTCCGTACTTATCAAAAGACGCCTGCTTCCCATAATACAAATCACAATTTTCCAGACGATTTTTCACATATTCTTTAAAATTAGCCAGCCCGGAATTCGGATCCGAGTAAGTTCCTTCCGGCCATCTTTCCATTTCGCGAAGATAAGCACAGGAATCAAAAATGTCTTCCTCGTACTCACTTAAGTACTCATCGATTTTTTCATCGGACCAGGCGCCTTCACGAAGCTTTTTATATTTATCGGCAATATCCTGCCACAGATTTCTGTCACCGTTTAATATAATCTGCTCAAGGTAACCACCGTCAGCTACTCGGTTGTCTAAAGGAGTATAATAATACGGAATCGTAAAATTCAAATCTGCGTCATCAACCCACTTGTTGCCCCAGGAAATATCCATATCCCAGGGAACATACAGTGCTTTGAGATCATCATTTTTTCCTGTTCCTTTTATGGCAATATACTCATTTTTAATGAGATCGCCCCAAACATTATCAACGCCTTGAATCACATTGAAATAAATATATATATCAATGGCATTGTTCATATCTATTACATCAGAGAGTTTGCCGGTATTCTTCGCATTTTTCGCAAGATAATAGTAGTACTTATATAAAAGTTCCCACTCTCCGGTGTCAAAATAGCTATCTCCGGCTTTGTTGGTCCAATTACCGAATTCTCCTGTATATCCCTTGGCAATAGCCTCGTTGTCCGTCTTACATTCATACCCGGAGAACGCACCCCAGGGCGTCATCTCCAAGTTTCTTTCGCTGTCCCACGCTTTTTTCTTATACAGTGCTTCTTTATCATAGTCACCGGACAACGCGAGCTGCTTCTCATCAATGGGGAATCCCAAAGCATACAGCCCCTGATACTCTCCATTAGCAACCAGCTCCACATATTTATATTCCATTCCGGCAGTTACACCCCAGCTGTTGTCTTTGGCACAACCTTCATACCATAATCGCTCACTGAAAACATCACGAACCTTTTCCTGATCGTTATAAGCAGCATATAGAATCCAGTCATCATCTTTTCGCATGCCTAGAAGCGAAAGGTTATTATTCTCTTTTTCTTTTCCGATTCCCTTTGAAACAGACAGTTTAAGATTCTTTTTAGGATAGAACAGAGTAGAAGCACCTCTGTATCTGACTTTACCTTCCGAAGTACTTACTCTTTGTATCACTCCCGAACGATTGTCAAAAAGATACATTTTCATATCCGAGCCATCGTTCTCAAGGCTTCCTGAGTAATCGATTTTCATGACCGGAACAGTAGTGGGAACAAGGTTAAAACATCTGTAAGTTTTATCGTTATATACGACTATTTTCGGATTATCGTTTGTCTTTACGGTTTCTTCGGTAATATCTCCGCAAACAACCATCTTATAGCCTTTGTTTCTTATCTCTACTACAGGATTATAAACATTCTTACCGCCTTCCTCCATTGAGTAGAATAAAGTAGCATCTGCGTAACCGCAAACAAGAAGCTGGTCGTCAAATATTATTTCCGGTGTGAGACTTGCATCCTCGGTTCTCGAATCAATAATATTTTCAATTTTTTCGATGCTTACCGACATTGTTTCCAGCCTTTCATCACTGAAAACGGCAAAAGAAAAAATAAGTATAGCCATTAGAATGGCCAATAAACAGGGCAACCCTATATATAAAATCTTTTTAGACATATATCTCCTCGTACTTTGTCTTTAATGGCCTATTTACTGTATCAATCGGCAGAAATCAGTCATACATTTTCACTTATAATCCAAGTTAAGTTTACTAAAATGTGGTATAATAAGCAACACGATAAAGATTAAGAATTACGATAGAAAAGGTTAATATAAGGCACTTTTGGCTCTATGACGCAAAGTGACCGGGAAGGATTACCAATATGGCTATAGAACGTTCTGATATACATCATTTTGTATATTTTTTATACGGAGAAGCATTTTACGGAAGTTATAAAGGAATGCGCTATCGTCTTGCCTGCGAACCCTTAGAGCACCTGTTTTTTGTTAAGCCCGATGAACGCGGACCCCACAATATAAGAGCGTACGCCTGGAAGGAGCCGCTTTCTTTTGCCAAGGCTGAGGATAAAGTTTTCGCAGATTTTGACTATACCGAGGAAGGTGTAGTTGAAGCTGTTAAATGGCTTAACGAAAAGTGGAGCGAAATCACAGGACAGCAGGAATAGAGAAAGTTTCTGTTACATTACACGTATTAACACCATATAAAGCACAGTTCCAAGAAAAATACTTAGAAGTGTGTTCTTTTTCCAAAGATGCACAAGCACCACAAAAGTACATGAAATAAGCGCAGGAACAGTTGTTGTTCCATATGTGATAATGTCACCCTTCAAACAAAATACAACAAGCACTGCCATTACTGCCGGTGGTAAACTGTCTGCCACAATTTTGATTTTGGCAGGCATTTTTCTTTTGCCGCCAAATATTACGAAAGGAAGTGCTCTGAGTATAAGTGTAACCACCGCTGCTACAAGAACCAGGAGCACGGTATGTAAAGTACTACTCATGTTGCGCCCCCTTTCCTGCCATTACAACTGAAAAAGTTCCGGAAAGCAAAACAGTTATTATTAATGTAGGAAGAAGAAACTTATCAGTTCCGAAAATAAACAGGCATATCACAGCAGAAATACCGCCCATTAATGCAGTAGGGCCTGCAATCCTTACGTTCTTTCTGATCTGATCCACTAAAATAACAACAAAAAGAGCTGTCATGGAAAAATCAATTCCGGTTAAATCCCATGGAATAAATGAACCTAAAATTGCTCCGAGAATCGATCCGGTCACCCAATAAAGCTGGTCAAAAAGAGTAATAAGCGGCCAGGTATCAATCTTCTCCTCGTCAGGATCTTCATTTTTGCAACCGCACAAAACGGAATAAGTCTCGTCGGTAAGACCAAAAATCATATACGGTTTTGATTTTAACTTTTTAAACGATTCCGTAAACGAAAGTCCATAGAACACATGGCGTACATTAACGAACAGCGTTGTAACCGCCATAGTAACCAAGGATGCCCCCGTCGCCATAAGCGGAACCATTACAAACTGCATGGATCCCGCATAGACAGCACCGCTCATAAACAGTGCCCACAAAGGGTTAAACCCCGCGTCGGTAAGCACCACACCAAAGGCTATCCCTAAAAATATATACCCGCACATAACGGGAAATGATTTTACAAATGCATACTTTATTTTACCCATGGAACCTATTCTAACACGTTTTTGCCTGTGTGTCATTGATTGGGGACGGTCCTCATTGATTGGGGACGGTCCTAATTACACGCACACCGGTACTTTGGCTCCATCACAGCACAGATTACGCATACCGGTATTTTTGCTTGATATTCTCTGTTTGAATTGATTCGACTTTTGTAGTAACATTTCTTTGTACGAAATGTTTGTGCTATTGCAACAACTCTATGGGGGAATTGGAAATGAAAAGCAGCGCAAATAAGGATAAGTTAAATTTCGATATAACAAATGTTGGTAAGCAAAGGCGAATAGAACATTCTACAATAGGCATTGTTCTTTTTACCGTTGCAATGTTCGGTGTGTTTTTCGGCCTTATCTTTTTTTCCCTATATACAAGGCAACGTGAAAGTTACTTTTTAAGGCAGGTGGGGGTAAACCTTACAGGTGATCTCGATGTTTCTTCTTCAAATCAGGGACAGCATTTTCCTTTGAACGAAAGAA
>JAKSRT010000074.1 GCA_024403485.1 Lachnospiraceae bacterium | reverse complement strand
TGAACACACAAATAACACAACTAAATTTATCATACCGAAAGAACTTAAATGGAGAATTAGAGATTTTTTGGATGAAGCAAACATCAGTGAACGCACTATTTATCCAGGTTTAGATGGTATTTGCAAATGGTTGGCTAGACATTATTTTGTAAAGAGATAAAGTAATTCTTTGTCTCAATGCAAGAATCAAATGATAAGGACACTTTATTCAATGATAAGTGATGGAAAATATATCCTGATCGTGGACAATGACGGTGTGCTCCAGTCTTGCCAGTTTTCAAATGACGAGGCAAAGAATGAGGCACTTGTTAACGGACTTGACCTTGTAATTCCCGAAATTGTCGGAAAGACAAAGGTTACAGGCATTTCTTCCGAATGCTTCTCCGACACCACACTCAGAAACTGTATTAAGACTATTAAGATTGATGATAATTCCCTTACTGAGATTTCCGAGGGTGCCTTCAAAAACTGTCCTATGCTTGAAAAGGTAAGTATCGGTGATTCGGTTTCAAAGATTGGGGCTTCAGCCTTTGAAAACTGCCCGAATCTTACATATGTAAACTTTGAAACTCCCAAGGGTGGTTATTCTTCCTTCCCTGTTGAAAACATTGGTCCCAATGCTTTCTCAACAGGAGCAAAGTCACTGATTTTTGAGGGTGATATCAACACAAATTACGGTCCCTTTGTATGGGCTACCGATATAAACAACTATGTTGATGAAAATGAGGGTATAAGAGTATGTTATTATACCGGCGCACCCACATATTTAACTGTAATTGTTGATAACAGAAACGGTCTTGCCACCCTGGTTGATTATCCTCATTACGATCAGCTAAATGAAAAGTCAGGTACTGCTGCCGATACACATCCTTTAACCGAGCGTTTTGAAAGACTTGGTCAGGAAGACATTGTAGGTGATCAGGTTGTTTATACCTATGACATCAGTGTTGCCGAAGAAAAGATGATTAATGCGGTACTGAATGTCAATGTTCCCGCCGGTATTGAATCAATTGATGCCTATGGTTTCATTAACAATTCTTCCAAGGAAGATGACAGCATTTCCGGTATTCATACCAATAACAAAAATGTATTTACCTATATAGCCAATACTAATTCACCTGTTTATTCACCTTACTACTCAACCTACAGACAGTATGGTTTGTTCAACGGTTTATATGGTGAATATACAAACAGTAACGGAGAGAAGCTTGAATATCTCGACGGCTCCATCTACGGTACTTTATATGAAACAATCGGAAGAGGTAATGACCGTGTTGAATCTATTACCTTGAACACCGTAACCTATCTTCCTGATAATGCTTTTTACAGCTGTGAGAAATTGAATTCAATTTCTCTTGGCTCAAAGCTGACGGAAATGGACGATGCACCCTTTGCAGGATGTACAAACCTTACCAGTATCGGCTCATCAACCAATGACTTCATATGCTATAACGGTATTGTTTATTCTGAAAATGAAGACGGCACCTATACAATAGTTGAGGTCCTTTCTTCAAGAGGCGATTTGGTAGGCAGCTCAAAGATTAAGGTCAGCAATGAAGATCCTTATCTTGCAAATGTATCGGAAATTGCACCCGGTGCTTTTGAAAACTGTGTATCAATTTCCGGTGTTGATTTACGCGGAGTTAATCTGTTAAAGGAACTTCCAGACGAAGTATTCAAGGATTGTTCAAAGCTTAATCAGGTTATTTTACCGGACAATATCACCAGTATCGGTCATAACGCTTTTGCAGGCTGTATGGAAGGTCTTGAACTTATTGTTTACGGTTCGGAGGTTTATCTTCCCGCTGATGCGTTCGGTACCAGAGATACACTTGATGATTATAAGTTTGTTTCATCCAAGCGTGTAATTTCTTACAAGGATTCCGCAATCAGAAAGTCTGCTCAGGATTTGGGAGCTGATGTTTCAGAAATTCTTGATGATACAGTAAAGATTCAGTTCTTTGATTATGATGGTGCTGAACTTTCAAAGATTATTTACGTTAATGTAGGAGAAAGTATTCGACTTGAGGATATTCCTGCAGATCCCGTAAGAGCAGGATATACCTTTAACGGTTGGAACAAGCCTCTTACCAACATAACTACCGATTCTGTAATCGTGGCCACCTACAAGCAGAATCCTGCTCCCGATAATCCCGGAACAGGAGACGGAGGCAACACCGGAAATGATTCAGGCAATGGCGGAAACGGCGGTAATGGCGGCAATAACAATTCCGGAAACAACGGAAACAACGGCAATAACGGTAATAACAATAATACCCCTGCAGCCATGTATACTTTGACTGTTACAAACGGTAACGGTTCAGGTAGTTATGCAGCCGGAGCAACAGTTATTATTACCTGCACAAATCCTCCTTCAGGCTACACTTTTGATAAATGGGTGCCTACAACAGATGATTTGACAATTGCCAGCGTTAATGTTGCTGCAACCACGCTGATTATGCCTGCACACGAAGCAAGTGTGGAAGCTACCTTCAAGAAAAAGACAACAGGTACAGGCAGTTCCGGTTCAAACAACAACAGCGGCAACAACAATAATAATTCAAACAATAACAATAACACTTCAAAGCCCGGTTCATCGGTTATTATTTCAAAGCCCGGTATTTCGAATTCGGATCTTGCAAGTGCAACGGTTAACGGTTCAACCGATAACTATATTGTCAGAATTTCAGAGAACTCAACAGCCACCGCTGCGGTTGAGAAGGCTCTTACAAACGAATACGGAAGCCTTGAAAACATAAAGTACAGTGCAATGGATATTACGCTTTACGACTCCACCGGTACCACAAAGATTACCGACTATTCAGGTCTTAGCATCACAATTACATTGCCTATTCCCAGTGTTATGACTCCTTATGCCGGAAACAACAAGGCGGCCGGTGTTGTAAATGAAAAGCTGGATAAGCTTAATGCTAAGTTTACTTCAATTGACGGAGTTCCCTGCATTACCTTTACGGCTACTCATTTTTCACCCTATGTAATTTATGTTGATACTTCAAACTTAGGTGCAACTGTAGATGTGGATGAAACTCCTAAGACAGGCGATATTCAGCCTAAGTGGTTCCTTGTGGCAGGATTACTTGCAATCAGTATTGCATTGTTCTTTGTCAAGGATAAAAAGACTGTACTGTAAAGCTTATTTTATGGAGCTTAATAGATGAAGCGTTTTTCAATAAGGTTTATTGCGGCATTGCTGATGATTGCCTCACTGGTAATTGCCGCGATACCTGCTGAATCTTTTTCGGCAGAAGAGACAAAGTCCGTTGCCTCGGAATTTGAGATTGACGGTAATAAACTTATCAAGTATACAGGCACGGCATCCACCGTGTCTGTTCCTGATACTGTAAAAGTCATTGGCGAAGAAGCTTTTGCGGATAATGCTTCCATGAAAAAAATAGTTATTCCAAAGTCTGTCGAAGAGATTTCTTACGCAGCATTTTCAGGCTGCAATAATCTTGAAGAGGTTTCAATTCCCGATTCGGTTGAAAAAATCGGTACTGCGTCTTTCTGTAATTGTACCGGTCTTTCCAAAGTTTCCATTGGCTCCGGATTGAAGAAGATGGGTACCGGTGTATTTACCGGATGTAAAAAGCTTACCTCCGTAAATTTTTCCGGAAATACTCATTTTGTTTATAAGGACGGAGCAATCTATGATGATGAAGTAAAAAAACTTTATCAGGTTCTTCCCGGTAATACGGCTAACAAATTTGTTATGCCTTCTACGGTTACCTCCATCAGCCCTTATGCTTTTTATGGCTGTAAATCCATCAAGAATGTTGAATTATCAAATAAACTTACGGAAATTCCGCCCTATTCATTTTCCTATTGCAACGGACTTGAATCCATTAAGATTCCTTTTTCTGTTCATCTGATTGATATTAAAGCCTTCGAAAACTGCGTAAATCTGTCGGATGTTGATATTCCCGTAACAACTAACTATATTGCACCCTCTGCCTTTGACGGCTGCAGAAAGTTAAATATTATTGCACCTGAAGACAGTTATGCTGCAAAGTGGTTTGAAAATTTTGATAAAAGCAATATAAACATTGTTGATGAAGAGGAAAACACCAACACCTCAACTGATACCTCCGACAAGGATAAGGAAATTGAACCTTATATCGCCCAGACTGTTATTGTGGCAAGACAGGCAGTATTTTTTATTGACAATACTACCTTAACCGTTAACGGAATTGAAAAGACTCCGGATATTACCGAAATGGAGAATGTTTTGCAGGCGGAGACAAACGGAAAAGGTTTGTCTCTTCCTAAATTTACAGTAATTAACAATTCAATTTCCGGTAAAGCCTTTTACGGAGATACGAAGCTGACTTCCTATGATTTTCCGGAAAATATAACAAAAATAGGAGATTTTGCCTTCGCTCGAAGCGGTTTGACTGCTGTAACTATACCTGACGGGGTAACTTCAATCGGCTACGGGGCCTTTTATCATTGTGATAATTTAACCAATATTGTAGTTCCGACCTCAGTTACCAGCATTGAGACATCTGCCTTTGATAAAACCAGAATGATGGAAAACTGGAAGTTATACGGGTCCTCTGATTTTCTGATTTTAGGTGACGGTATTTTAGTTTCCTACAAGGGCAGGGATAAGGTTGTAAATATTCCCGATAATGTAAAGCAGATTGGTCCTGAAGCTTTTAAGGGTAATAATTATATCGAAGAGGTATATCTGCCGGATAAACTGGAAAGAATATGCGAAGAGGCCTTTTATGGCTGCAAGAAGCTTAGAAATGTTTCCGGCGGTACCGCATTAAAGGCTGTGGAAGACCGTGCATTTTATGCTTGTCCTCTGGAAACGGTTAGAATTGTTGATTCGGTTAAAAGTATTGGTTTCGGTGCTTATAATATGACTGAAACTGACCTTAACAATAATATGAAGGTGGCTTATTTTCACGGAAACGAGTTGCCGGTTGTATCAAATAACAAAACAGCAACCAGACTGTCCAATGATGACTACCGCGTTCATGCACTTGAGGGGGTTAAGGTAGCTGTAGTAAACAACGAAAGTGTGCTTAGGGCAGGAACCGTACTTGACAGAAATGAAAGCGGCTTCAGCGGACTGGTATGTGTTATTTCAGAGCCTAACACAGACTACTTTAACGGAACCATCAGGATTATTGATTGTACCATGACGGCAGAGGAAGCTTCTTCGGTTTATATCCCTAAAACAGTATATGTTTACGGAAAAGGATATAATTTTATTGAAAGTGAGCTTGCTAATACATTGGAGCTTGCAAGAAGCGGTGCCTACGAGGGTACAAAGGAAAATACAGGGGAGCCGGTTTTATTCGAGGGCGGTAAAGAAGAGTACTTGCTGACGGTTTCGGAAATCGAGGCAGTTAGTAATGATATATCAAATGCCTATAAGCGAATATACGCCGATGATGTTCCCAGAAATACTTATCCACTAAATATCAGTCTTGTTGATAAAAATAATTATGAGATTACAAAGTTTGGTAAACAGACTCTGCCTATATCTATAGATTTACCCAAAACCGTTTCAACCCAAAATCTTCATGTAATTTGTATCGATGAATATGATCAGCTGGAGGATTTGCCCTACAGAGTGGTAGCAAAAGATGAAAAGCTTTACCTGAATTTTGATATTAATCATACAGGTGAATATGCGATTTACTCCTATAATAACAGCGAAGTTTTGTCTGCGCTTGGGTTGGATGAATCACCTGATACCGGAGATCATGTTAATCCGAAGTGGTTTTTGTGTACCGGATTATTTGCCCTTGGTCTTGCTTTATTCTTTATTAAGGTTAAAAAATAAAATATTGCAAAGCATAGTATCCCGATTGATAAGACAATCGGGATATTTTATGTCATTTAAGCTTTTTGGAAGCATTCTGCACAGAAGTAAGAGATATTTTTTGCCTCTTATATCTTAATAATAGTCTATAATGCACAAAATATAGTTCTTGACATAAATTGTTTCCCTGTATACAATTATACCGATAAGACAATATTTCGAAGGAGACTATCTATGTCAACATACGATGAAGATAAAATTTCCACACAGGATGCAGCTGATTTATTTACCAACAGACCTGTATCAATGAATGAAAAGAATAATCTTTTACAGATAGAGGAGCATATGTACATCTTAAATGATGTACCCAAGCCGAATGTATTCCGTAACATGTTTCCTTATTCTGAGATACCAAAGATTCCTTTCAATGACAGAATCGTGCCTCATAATATGCCAAAGAATATCTGGATTACGGACACCACCTTCAGAGACGGACAGCAGTCACGTGCTCCCTACACAACAGAGCAGATAGTTACTATTTTTGATTATCTGCATAAGCTTGGCGGTCCCAATGGTATGATTAAGGCCAGCGAGTTTTTCTTATACAGCAAAAAGGATCGTGATGCGGTTTATAAATGTATGGAAAGGGGCTACAAATTCCCGGAGGTTACTTCCTGGATTCGTGCAAGCAAGGAAGACTTTAAGCTTGTAAAGCAGATTGGCATGAAGGAAACCGGTATCCTGGTTAGCTGTTCTGACTATCATATTTTCTTAAAGCTTAAGATGACACGTAAGCAGGCAATGGAGCATTATCTTTCTGTTGTACGTGATTGCCTGGATGAAGGTATATCCGTACGTTGTCACCTTGAGGATATTACCCGTGCGGATATTTACGGCTACGTTGTTCCTTTCTGTCTTGAGCTTATGAAGCTTATGGATGAATATAAGATACCGATTAAGATTCGTGCCTGCGATACAATGGGCTACGGTGTTAATTTTTCCGGTGCTGTTATCCCCAGAAGCGTTCAGGGTATTATCTATGCTATTCATACCCATGCAGGTGTTCCCAGCGAATTAATTGAATGGCATGGTCACAATGACTTTTACAAGGCTGTTTCAAACTCAACCACAGCATGGCTTTATGGCTGCTCCGGCGTAAATACATCACTCTTTGGTATCGGTGAAAGAACCGGTAATACTCCCCTGGAGGCTATGGTATTTGAATATGCACAGCTTAAGGGTGATTTGAATGGTATGGATACCACCGTTATTACCGAACTTGCAGAGTATTACGAGAGAGAAATCGGATATCAGATCCCCGAAAGAACTCCTTTTGTAGGCAAGAACTTTAACGTAACAAGAGCCGGTATTCACGCAGACGGTCTTCTTAAAAACGAAGAAATTTATAATATTTTTGATACCGAGAAATTCCTCAACAGACCTGTTATCTGTGCTATTTCCAACACTTCGGGTCTTGCAGGTATTGCACATTGGGTAAATACCAAATATAAGCTTACCGGCGATATGATGTATGAGAAGAATCATCCCCTTATTAAGAGAATTAAGGAGTGGGTTGATGAAGAGTATGCAAACGGTCGTGTTACGGTTTTGACCGATGGCGAGCTTGTTAATGCAATTATTAAGTACAGTGCAGAACTTGGATTGGAGAGCATATGCCAAACTACGACTTAAAGCAGGAGGTCACCGATAAATATTCCCTGAGAGGCCGTGTTTTCACAAAAATTCGTGAGGACATTCTTTCAGGCAAATACAAAGAGGGTGATGAACTTCGTGAAATAGCAATAGGTGAAGAACTGGGTGTATCCCGCACACCGGTGCGAGAGGCCTTCAGACAGTTAGAGCTTGAGGGATTAATCCAGATTATTCCCAATAAAGGGGCTTACGTAACCGGTATCACCATCAAGGATGTTCGGGATATTTATATGATTCGTTCCAAGCTTGAGGGTATTTGTGCATCACTGGCCTGTGAGCACATTACCGAACAGCAGCTTGAAGAAATGGAAGAGAATATTTATCTTGCAAAGTTTCATGCGGAAAAAGGACATTTTGATCAGATGTCTGAACTTGATTCAAGATTTCATGAGCTTTTGTATGAAGCCTGTGATTCAAAAATGCTGGAACATCTTTTGAAGGATTTTCATCAGTATGTCAGACGTGTCAGAAAAAAGACCTTGTCAACTACTGAGAGAAGTCTTGCATCAAATGCTGAGCATCAAAGCATAATGGAAGCAATTAAGGCAAACGATGCGGAGGCTGCTGAAAGGCTTGCCACCGTTCATATTAATAATGCATATGAAAATATGTTAAAAAATGGCTTAAAGGAGGCTTATTCCAATGAATAAGATTCAGATGACCACCCCTCTCGTTGAGATGGATGGAGATGAAATGACCAGAATTCTGTGGAAGATGATTAAGGATGAATTGATTCTTCCCTATGTTGATTTGAAGACAGAGTATTATGACTTGGGTCTTGAGAACAGAAATGCTACAAAGGACCAGGTAACAAAGGATTCCGCTAATGCTACATTAAAGTATGGTGTTGCTGTTAAATGTGCAACAATTACTCCCAATGCAGCTCGCGTTACCGAATACAACCTTTCTGAAATGTGGAAGAGCCCCAATGGTACCATTCGTGCAATGCTTGACGGAACGGTTTTTCGGGCTCCCATCATTGTTAAGGGAATTGAGCCCTGTGTAAAGAATTGGAAAAAGCCTATTACACTTGCCCGTCACGCTTATGGGGATGTATATAAGAATACCGAAATCAAGGTTCCCGGAAAAGGAAAAGCAGAGCTTGTATTTACAGCTGAGGACGGTACCGAAATTCGTGAAGTAATTCATGAATTCAAAGGCCCCGGTATTTTACAGGGTATTCACAATACCATAGATTCCATTACCAGCTTTGCTTACGCATGCTTTAACTATGCACTTGAAACAAAGCAGGATTTATGGTTTGCTACCAAGGACACAATTTCAAAGAAATACGATCACACCTTCAAGGATATATTTGCAGATTTGTATGAAAATGAATACAAGGAGAAGTTTGAAGCAGCCGGAATTTCTTACTTCTATACTTTGATTGACGATGCTGTAGCTCGTGTGATGAAGGAAGAAGGCGGATTTATCTGGGCCTGCAAGAATTATGACGGAGATGTAATGAGTGATATGGTATCCTCAGCATTTGGTTCCCTTTCTATGATGACAAGCGTACTTGTATCACCTAAGGGCGTTTTTGAGTACGAAGCTGCACACGGTACCATTCAGAAGCATTACTACAGATACTTAAAGGGTGAGGAACCCAAGTCAAATCCTGTTGCAACAATTTTTGCCTGGAGCGGTGCTCTTAAAAAGAGAGGAGAGCTTGATAATAATGCTGAGCTTGCTGCATTCGGCGACAGACTTGAAAAGGCTGTAATTAAGACCATTGAAAGTGGTGTTATGACTGCCGATCTTTCCAGAATCTGTTCTTTACCTGAGGTTAAAACCGTTAATACAATGGATTTCTTCAAGGCTATTCGTGAGAATATGTAATTTTTACGACCGTCGGAGTGTTCCGGCGGTCTTTTTATGCGCAAATTTATTTGACAATATCTTAACAAATTAATATAATATACTTTGTTAAGAAAAAAACTATTAATCTATAGGAGCAGGGTTATGGATGATAAAAATATTTCACAAGCAGTAATAGGAAGACTTCCCAGATATTTGAGATATTTGGGAGAATTAAAGGATTCCAACGTAGAGCGAATTTCTTCACAAGAGCTTTCGGAACTTATGCATGTAACTGCATCGCAGATAAGACAGGATTTTAACAATTTTGGTGGTTTTGGCCAGCAGGGATATGGTTACAAAGTAAATTATCTCTATGATGAAATAGCTAAAATACTCGGTTTAAATAAAACACATCATCTTATTATCATCGGTGCAGGAAATCTTGGTCAGGCTCTTGCCAATTATATGAATTTTGAGCGAAGAGGTTTTCACTTCAAGGGAATTTTTGATGCTAATGAAGCTTTGTACGGCAAAAAGATTCGTGATATGTACGTTCAGCCGATGGATGACTTGATTACTTTTGTTAAGGATAATGACATTGATATTGCTGTTTTAACAATTCCGAAGGCAAGTGCTGTTAAGGTTGCAGAACAGTTGGTTGGCTGCGGAGTCAAGGCATTTTGGAATTTTGCTCATGTGGACTTAAATGTACCGAAGGATATTGTTGTTGAGAATGTACACCTTTCAGACAGTCTTATGAAGCTGTCCTACAATATCAACATTAAGCAGATGGAGAACGAATAATCAATGGCTAAACAAAAAGACAGTTTTGTTTCTGCACTTGAAGGAAAACAGATTCCGATTTTAACACTTGATAATACCTGGCACAGATTGTTTACGCAGACAGATCCAACGCCTGAAATTCTGTCCTATGAGTCTGAACTTAATGATTTGCTGAAAAAGCAGGGTAAGCTTACTACCGAAACCAAGCAGATTCGTGTCATTAAGAAAAAATTGATGGATGAAATCGTTCAGATTATGGACGAAATGAACGGAAATATTTCAGCCAAGGTTCAAAAGCAGCTGGATGAAAAAAAGCGATTGATCGAGGATTGCAACAAACGTCTGGAGGATTATGAGGACGAGCTTCATGATTTGCCCAGAATGATAAAGGATGTAAATTACAAGCTGATGCTTGCAACAATGGAAACCTGTTACGATCAGATACAGGCCAATAACGAGCAGATAGAGGAAATCAGTGCCTGGGTTGACAAAATCCGAATTGAGTTAAAGAAAAACGTGGTAATAAAGCAGCAAAAGCTTCAACGAAATCAGAATTTTTACACCTATATGCATAATATTTTCGGTGCGGATGTTATTGAACTTTTTGACTTAAAGTATGGAGTTAAGCCGGTACTGGAAAGTGAAATGGTTAACGGGCCGAAAAAGCAAGAGGGCGAAGAATAATGAAATATGTTTTAAGCCCCGAAAGAATAAGAGAGGCTGAAAAAACAACAATTGAAGAAATAGGTATTTCCGAAGAGGCGCTCATAGAGAAGGCCGCTGGGGAAATTGTTAAATGTATAGGTGATTTTTATCCTTCCGCAGTAAAAATTCTCGTGGTTGCAGGCGGAGGAAACAACGGTGCAGATGGCCTTTCTGCCGCCAGAATGCTGATTTACAAAGGCTATTTAGTAGATGTGCTTCTGCATTTTTCAAAACAATCCCCTGCAAATCTTTTTTTACTAAACGGACTTAGAGCTGCCGGCAGATTATCTAAGGGTAAGGTTACCTTCGTAGATGCGATTTCCAAGGAATATGACTTAATAATCGATTCTCTTTTCGGAATAGGATTGAATCGTGAACTTTCCAAAGACGATATTGATTTTATTAAAAGAATCAATTCATTGAACATTCCGATAATTTCAGCCGATATTCCAAGCGGCTTGAATGCTTCAACCGGATTACCGATGCCTGTCTGCATTAATTCGGATACTACAATATGCTTCGGTGCATATAAAACAGGTATGTTTAATGGTCAGGGGCCAAATTATTACAAAAGATTGCTGCAAGGAGACATTGAACTTTGGTATGAAGAGAAGGCTTCAGACTCTAAAATGCTTGAAAAGGAGGATATCTTTAATATCTTTTCAGACAGCATTGCTACAGCCCATAAGGGAACCTATGGTAAAGCTTTAATAATAGCCGGTTCAAAGGAAATATACGGAGCCGCATATTTATGCGCAAAGGCGGCCTTTTACAGTGGGGCCGGTATGGTTAAAGTAATAACTCATGCCTGCAACCGCTCTGATTTTTTACAAAA
>JAKSRT010000073.1 GCA_024403485.1 Lachnospiraceae bacterium | reverse complement strand
TAGCCACACATGTGCAGCCACTGGTTTAAATCTTTTTCCCAATATGTAATATCCCACTAAACAAAGTGGCATAAAAAACAGAATAAAATAATAGCTGTTAAAATACATCTAAAATAAACCTGATTATTTGCTTTCCTTAAGTAAGTCTCTGATTTCTGTAAGAAGTTCTTCGCTTGTAGGCTTCTTGGGCTCTTCAGGCTTTGCTTCCTCCTGCTTCTTAAGCTTTTCACCGGCCTTGGCAACTGCCTTGGTAATAAAGAAAATGCAAAGGGCAATGAGAAGGAAATCAATGATATTCTGAATGAAGCTTCCGTAAAGAATAGCTGCTTCAGCTTTAATAACTTCTCCTGCAGCATCAACTTCTGCAGGACTTAAAACAATCTTCTTTGTGCTGAAATCCGCACCGCCGGTTACAACACCGAGAAGAGGCATCAAAATGTCATTAACAAGGCTTGTAACAATTTTGCCGAATGCTCCACCGATAATAACACCGACTGCCATATCAAGCACGTTTCCTTTTGAAATAAAATCCTTAAAATCTTTAAATGTCTTTTTCATAAAAGCCTCCTTATATTTGCTTTATAAAATATTTAATTCTTTTTCTATATTCAGGGCTATTCTTTCCGCGCCTTTGGCATCAACCAAATTACGGGCCCTTAACGAACATTCCTTGCGGTATACAAAATCTTTTATGGCTAAAACGGTGTCCGCATACAGATTTTCTATCACCTGCTCCCTATTTTTTTCGGCATTTCCTCCGCTTTTATAAATACCCTTTTTATCAAAAGTTTCATTTATTAAGCTCTGGTTGTCTGCCATACAAAACAAAACTGCCGGAATTCCCATTGAACAAAGTTCATACGATGTACTTCCTGCCGCACTTACCGCCATGTCAAACCGACTCAAAAAACCGGGCATATGCGTAAGTCGCGACCATATGTTGATCTTTCCCGGATTTGTTTCTTCAAGATTGTCAGGATATTCTTTGTCTTTGGAAAAAGGTCCTACAAGCAGGTTAAATACCATTAAGGCTGCATCATCCGAGCTGTCATTCACAAACTTATCCGCCAGGCCTTTGGCAATACGTAAGGAAGCCGCTCCGCCGGTACTGATAAGTATATTGAAGGGTCCGTTTTCTTTTATTTCAATGGCATTGGCACTTTCAAAAGCCTTTCGAAGAGGTGCATACACGGGACCAAGAAGCAGCTTCGGCTGTTTTCTTTTTGCTTTTTTATAAAGACCTTCGTAGTCCGTTAAGTCACCGTATATATTATAGTTAATTATTAAATCAACCGGGAATGCATTCTTCCCGTAATCATCAACATATACTGTTTTAGCATATTCTGAGATTTTAGTCACATATTTATCCGTAAGGTAATATGTATCCAAAATTATAACATCCGGTTTTTCGGTTTCCAGCATTGGGCAGACAATATCCAGTTCACGGTCCATCATGTCAAAATCGGTATTTAATACTCTGACATCATACCCCCTGGAAGTTATCAATTCTTCGGGGTCCTTTGTGGCGCAAAAGAAAACAACCTCTGCTCCCCTGTCTGACAAAGCATCCGCTATTGAAAGGCATCTCATTACATGGCCCATTGCCACAACCTTGTTTGAATCGGCTCTTATTATTACTTTCATAGATTTATTTCCCCCGGAACAGCCGTATACAAATTTGCATTTGCAAAGCGCATTGCTTCGGATAGTGTTTTCTTTATATCCATACCATTGACAATGCCTGCCAGATATCCTGCAACAGTGCAGTCCCCGCAGCCAACGCTTGATACAATTTCCTGCGTAAGCTCGGTCGCCTGAATTTTTAAAGTCCGGTCGTTTTCCAAACAGTACAAAACAGCTCCGTCCTCTGAAAGAGTTGTCAGTATATATGAAATATTATGCTGTCCGGATATGTCCTTTACAGCCTTTTCTATACTGTCTGTATTTGACAAATCATTTCCTGTTATTTCAAACAGTTCTTCTAGATTAGGTTTTATTAAATACGGACCGGCTCCGATGCCCTTAATCAGGGGCTTTCCCGATGTATCAAGTATTACTTTGGCCCCCTGCTTCTTACAAAGCATAATCATATCTTCGTATGTATCGTCCGGAGCACCCACAGGCAGAGACCCGGAAAAGGCAACAAAATCACATTCATTTACCGTATCACTCAAAATCTTTGTTACTTTATCCAAATCCTCAGTTGTCACTGAGAATCCTTTTTCTCTTGTATGATGTTCTTTACCGTCACTGCAGTGCGTAAGTGTGATATTTCTTCTGGTACTTCCGGCTACAGGAATCAGAACAGGTTTTATATATTCATTACCGATATTTTCAAACATTTGAATATCTTCCCTGCCCACCATGGCCACGGCAATGGAAGGAATTGCTGCACAGCTAAGAGCCCGGCTTACGTTTATTCCTTTGCCCGCAGCTGTTTCCGTCGCTGTTTTCAGCCCGGATTCCATATATTCATTTTCTTCAACAGTCACATCAACTGCTGTGTTTAATGTCACGGTTATAATTTTCATATTGTCATTTATTATACACTAAAACCCCGGGAATTTCTTCCCAGGGTCTTAAATACTGATTATTTATTAACCTTTTACACTAAGTCTTACAAGCGCACGGTTTAACTTGGCCTGAGCCATAGCATAATCCTTGTTGCTTAATCCTTGTGTGTTAAGAACCTTCTCTGCACGTTCTTTGGCTTTCTCAGCTCGGTCCTTATCAATTCCTTCTTCCCACTCCCATGTGGTTGCAAGAAGATGACATGAACCATCCATAACACTGAGCATTCCACCTATGCAGGCGGCTTTTTTCTTTGTACCGTCTTCAAGTACGATATATGCTTCACCCATACCAAGAGCAGAAACATAGTTACAGTGATCGGCCAAAATAGCCACATCACCGGTAATAGTACGGCATACAACACGCTCTACATCACCCCAGTATAAAAGGCCGTCCGGTGTACCGATACGTATCGGGAATGTCTTCATAGACAACCTCCTTTACTGCTTATTAGCTTTTTCAAATACATCGTCGATGGAGCCTGCCATTAAGAAGAAGCTTTCAGGAATGTCATCACATTCACCGTCAAGAATCATCTTAAATCCGCGAAGTGTTTCTTTTAAGGGAACATACTTACCTTCAAGACCTGTAAACTGTTCAGCAACAGAGAAGCTCTGTGAAAGGAAACGCTGTACCTTACGGGCACGGTTAACGGTCATCTTATCTTCTTCAGAAAGTTCGTCCATACCCATGATGGCGATAATATCCTGAAGTTCCTTATAACGCTGAAGAACACGCTGTACTGCACGGGCAATTTCATAATGTTCTGCACCAACGATTTCAGGTGTAAGTACACGGCTTGTTGAATCCAAAGGATCAACTGCGGGGTAAATACCCATACTTGCGATATCACGTGAAAGAACGGTGGTCGCATCAAGGTGGGTAAATGTTGTAGCGGGAGCAGGGTCTGTTAAGTCATCGGCAGGTACGTATACAGCCTGGATAGATGTAATAGAACCCTTTCTTGTAGAAGTAATACGCTCCTGAAGAGCACCCATTTCTGTTGCAAGTGTAGGCTGATAACCTACAGCTGAAGGCATACGTCCAAGAAGCGCTGATACTTCTGAACCGGCCTGAGTGAAACGGAAAATGTTATCAATGAATAATAACACGTCCTGATTCTTAACATCACGGAAGTATTCTGCCATTGTAAGTCCGGAAAGACCTACACGCATTCTTGCTCCGGGGGGCTCGTTCATCTGACCGTAAACAAGTGCGGTCTTCTCTAAAACGCCTGACTCCTTCATTTCATTATACATATCGTTACCTTCACGGGTACGTTCTCCAACGCCTGTGAATACGGAGTATCCACCGTGCTCTGTAGCAACGTTGTGAATAAGCTCCTGAATAAGAACTGTCTTACCTACGCCGGCACCACCGAAAAGTCCGACTTTACCACCCTTTGCATAGGGGCAGATAAGGTCAACGACTTTGATACCGGTTTCGAGAATTTCTGTTGATGATGACTGTTCCTCGTAAGCGGGAGCTGCACGGTGAATAGACCATTTTTCTTCTGCCTCGGGAGCGGGAAGATTATCAACAGGGTCACCTAAAAGGTTAAATACACGACCAAGACAAGCTTCACCTACAGGAACCTTAATAGGTTCGCCTGTATCTACTGCCTGTGTTCCTCTGACAAGTCCGTCTGTAGAGTTCATGGCAATACATCTTACTGTATTGTCACCGACCTGCTGAGCAACTTCGGCAATAAGCTTGGTACCTTTATTATCGATTTCAATGGCATTCAAAAGTGCGGGAAGCTCGTCATGACCAAAACGGATGTCAAGAACGGGACCGGTAACCTGCACAACTTCGCCAATGTGTCTATCGCTCATTTACGAATCTCCTTTAATTTATTTTCAAGGGTATTAATTCAATACTGTTAAATACCTTCAGCACCTCCGACAATTTCGGTAATTTCCTGCGTAATGCTTGCCTGACGGGCTCTGTTGTAATGAAGATTTAATGTTTCAATCATTTCCTCGGCATTATTTGTAGCAGATTCCATGGCAGTTCTTCTTGCTGCCTGTTCACTGGCCACACTGTCGCATACCGCACCGTAAACAACTCCGGCTAGGTATTCGGGAACGATGGCATCAAATACTTCTTCACTGGTAGGCTCATATAAAATCAGGTTTCTGATACTGGCTTTTTCTTCGTCAGTTTCAGTAAGTTCAGTCAGAGGAAGAATCGGAACGGCATGAGGAACCTGAGATAACATGGAAACGAATTCCGTATACACAAGTCTTATTGTTCCGTATTCGCCGGTTTTAAATTCACGGCACAGTATTCTTGCTATTTCAAAACAGTCTCCTACGGAAACTGAGGCAATTTCCGCAAATTCTTCGGAAAGAAGGTTTGCGTCCTTTCTCTTAAAGTACTCAACGGACTTTTTACCGATGGGTAATACAGAGTATTCTTTGCCTGCAGCATCTCGTTCGAGTGCTTTAAACAAGTTACCGTTATATCCGCCTGCAAGACCGCGGTCACCCGCAATTACTACATAACATACCTTTTCCGACGCATGTTCCTTTGCATATACCGATGAAAAATCGGTGTTTCCGGAAGCTATGGTCTTTAAAGTGTTATATAACTCTTCAAAGTAAGGTCTGCAGTTCTCTGAACGTTCTTTTGCTCTACGCAATTTGGAGGATGCTACAAGTTCCATTGCTTTGGTAATCTGCATAGTGCTTTGGACACTCTTTATACGCAGTTTTACCGCTTTCATGTTTGCAGCCATTTTTTTCCTCCTAAGTTACTTAATTGCCGTATTTTCTGTCAGTAAATTCAGCTGTATATGCTTCAAGTGCTTTCTTTAAGCTTTCTTCTGTATCAGCTTCAAGCTTTCCGGTGGATCTGATTGCATCCATAGCCTTTGCACCGTCAACATTTGTTTCAAGGAAATCATAAAGACCTGCTTCATATTCCTTAACGTCTTCAACAGCTACCCCGGTTAAGAGGTTCTTTGTTACTGCATAAATAATAGCTATCTGTTTCTCAACATCTACAGGTGAATTCTGGTTCTGTTTAAGAACTTCCACGATTCTGGCACCCTGATCAAGACGAGACTTGGTATCTGCATCAAGATCCGAACCAAACTGTGCGAAGGACTGAAGTTCTCTGTACTGTGAGTAAATAAGCTTTAATGTTCCGGCTACTTTCTTCATAGCCTTAATCTGAGCATTACCACCTACTCGGGATACTGAAATACCGGGGTTAACAGCCGGCATAACACCTGAGTGGAAAAGTTCGGTTTCAAGGAAAATCTGACCGTCGGTAATGGAAATAACATTGGTAGGAATATACGCTGATACGTCACCTGCCTGTGTTTCGATAACAGGAAGTGCTGTAAGCGATCCGCCACCATGTTCTGCATCAAGCTTAGCGGCACGCTCAAGAAGTCTTGAGTGTAAGTAGAATACGTCACCGGGATAAGCTTCACGTCCGGGGGGTCTTCTGATAAGAAGGGAAAGTGCACGATATGCAACGGCATGCTTACTTAAGTCATCATAGATAACCAGTACATGTTTTCCCTTGTACATAAAATATTCGCCCATTGCACATCCTGAGTAAGGAGCAATGTACTGAAGAGGGCTTGCTTCGGAAGCGGTTGCCGCAACTACGATTGTGTAGTCCATTGCACCGTTTCTTGTAAGGTTTTCCACAAGGTTTGTTACTGTAGAACGCTTCTGTCCGATAGCTACATAAATACAGATAACATCTTTGCCCTTCTGGTTAATAATTGTATCTGTGGCAATTGTTGTTTTACCGGTCTGACGGTCACCGATGATAAGTTCTCGCTGTCCGCGTCCGATAGGAATCATTGAGTCAATAGCCTTAATACCGGTCTGCAGAGGTTCAAATACCGACTGTCTTTCGCAGATACCGGGAGCAGGGCTTTCGATTGCACGGAATTCTTCCGTAGCAATAGGTCCGTTACCATCAATAGGCTGACCTAATGCATTAACAACACGACCAATCATTGCTTCGCCTACCGGTACGGATACAACCTTGCCGGTACGCTTAACTGTCTGACCTTCACCAATATTTTCATCTGAGCCGAATAATACGATTGAAACGCTGTTTTCTTCAAGGTTCTGAGCCATACCGAAACTTCCGTCTTCAAATTCAAGAAGTTCTCCGGCCATACAGTTTACAAGTCCGCTGGCTCTGGCAATACCATCACCTACGTTTAATACTGTACCTGTCTCATTCTGCTTGATAGCGTTTTCATAATGTTTTATCTGACTGCGGATGACACTGGATATTTCTTCGGGTTTTAATTGCATAATCCATCCATCCTTATTAATTACATTATAGTTTCGTTAATCTTCTTGGAAATTTCACTCATACGTCCCTGTACGGTTCCGTCAAGCTGTTTTCCGTCAATTTCTACTTTAAGTCCCGCAAGAACACCTGCGTCAACTTTATTGTTAATAGAAATCTGTCTTCCTGTTTTTTGTTCGAGCTTAAGCTTAAGTGCCGAAAGCTGTTCATCATTTAATTTTACGGCGCTTGTTACCACTGCCTCAGCAATGTTGTGGTCTCTGTTATAACGTTTTGTGTATTCGTCAGTGCATCCTTCATATTCGTTTAAGATACTCTTCTCACACAAAATTTTTATAAAACTGACCAGATAGCGCTGCACCTTATCACCTAAGGCTTCCTCAATAAGCTTTGTACGCTCTTCTTTCTTTATGGAAGGCTCAGATAAAAGTTTGATATAATCCGGGTTCTCCCTGAAAATATCTCTTACTGCAGTCATTTCTTCTTTAATGACTTCGGTGAGCTGTTCTTCGGCGGCTAAATCATACAGGCTGCCACCATATACTCTGGCATACTCTGTCATGATTATTCCTCTCCTACTTTCTCAATAAACTCATCAATTAATTTTGAATGATCTTCTTCGCTGATTTCGCGCTCTATTACCTTGCCGGCAATTTCCATTGCCATGCTGCCGATTTCATCCTTAATCTCATTAACCGCTTTGCGTTTCTCCTGTTCAATATCCTTTTCGGCCTTTGCCTTCAGGGCTATTGCAGTCTGATTTGCTTCACGGATAATTTCCTCACTCTTAACAGTTGCGGTTTTCTGTGCATCTGCAAGAATGTTGTTTGCTTTTTCTCTTGCTTCAAGCATGTTCTGCTCGTATTCAAGCTTAATTGCTTCTGCTTCTTCTTTAGCCTTATTTGCTTCAGTAATATCCGCATCTGCCTTAGCTCTGCGCTTATCAAGAATTTCTCTTATAGGCTTAAAAAGAAACTTTTTGATTAAGAATATCTGTATAAATAGGTTGCAAATCTGCGCTATGAAGGTCCAAGGAATTAACGTTACAAGATCTTGTGTCTTGGCTGCTTCTAATAATACTGGCACTCTTCATAACCTCCTATGTTAATATGCTTAATCTTATTATTTTAAATGTCCCATAAACATACCGGGTGCTACGAAGATAAGTAAAAGACCGGTAACGAAACCGTAAATACCTGTGGTTTCTGCAAGTGCACAACCAAGAATCATAGTTGATGTTACTTCACCCTTACATTCAGGCTGACGTCCGATAGCTTCAAGAGCCTTTGCAACTGCGTTACCTTCACCGATACCGGGACCTACACCTGCGATAAGTGCAAGACCAGCACCAATAGCACATCCTGCGAGTGCAATACCTTTAGCGAGTATATCCATTTTAATTTCCTCCTAAAAAATGAATTAATTATTATTAAATTAGCCTTCTGAGGCATTTGAAATATAGATGGTTGTAAGCGTACAGAATATGAATGCCTGCATAACGCCTGAGAACCAGTCAAAATATACCGACAATACAGCCGGTAAGCCAACATCCAAAATAGGAATCTTTGATAACAAATCTCCTACCGCTCCGGGAATCAGTCCCAAAAGCGCCGCGCTGGCAACAGCTAATGATGAATAAATAAGGCCGCCGATAACCGTACCGGAAAGAATATTACCGAAATGACGGCAAGCCATACTTACGGGGGTTGCCAGTTCAGAAAGAATATTCAAAGGGGTCATTACAAAAATCGGTTTTGTATATCCCTTTAAATAGCCACCCACACCGCTGGCTTTAATTTTTTGAGCTGTGATAATTACAAATACAACAACAGCCCAAGCTGCTTCAGTGTTTACATCCGCCGTAGGACTGTAAAGGCCCACCAAAGCGATTAGGTTTGAAACCACGCTGGTAGCGAACAGTGCTGCCACGAAAGGAACAAAGGAAGCAAATTTTTCACCCATGTTGCCGATTACAAAATTATCGGCCATCTCAACGAGCATTTCTGCGAATGCCTGTCGTCTTGAAATGTTTTCAACCTTTAAGTTTCTCGTAAGAAAGATACATAGTCCGGTAATAATAAGCATTACCAGCCAACTCACTGCCAAGGTTTCAGTAATTCTGAAATTTCCAAGCACCGGCAAACCCCAGTCAAACTCATACAGGATTTTAGGGCCTGTGATGTTAATGTCCATCTTGCTTTCGCTCCACCTCCTGACTTTTATTATTTTTACCTCTGATAATTCCCATTGCTTTAATTCCCAAACTCGGGATTAAAAGAGGGATAATTCCTGCCACCCAGTTAAAGCAAGGTGCCACTATGGCGGCAATAATCCAAAGAGCTATAAAAAGCATTCTCCGCATAAAACCAAGCTTCCAAATACTTGCAACTCTTTTTTCGTCTTCCTCATAGGTTACACGCTGAACCGTGAGCGCCATAAGGAAGAAATTTAAAACCGCTACAATGGCTCCGCATACTCCACCTAAAATAACGGTTAAAAAATTCAAACGTTCACCAAACTCCTGGGTGAGAAAATCAAAAATCACGAAACCGATAAACATAATAATAGTTCCGACAATTGTATAAACAGTAACGGTAAGTGTTTCTTTTTTTACCGCAGCCTGAAGTTTAGCCATTCTTATATCTCCAATAGTACAATTATTTCTAATGATTATTAAAAGATGCCTTATTCTTCGTGTTTTTCTTCTCTTTATTTGAGACCGCAACATAGAACTTGTATGCAGTCAAAAAAGAAGAGGCAAGACCGAACGGAAAACCTATTATATAAACCCATAAGCCCGTTCCCAGTTTGTCACACAAAAACCAGCATATACCCATGCACATAAGCAAAGGCATTATGAAAGAAAGCCCCAATTGCGATAGCAGTGTCAATTTAGCAGCAATCTCACGCCATTGTTTCATATGCACCTCGTCTAAATCCAATATCTGACACTAATCCATTATCTTAAAAATTATAGCAAAAATACAATTATTAATCAACGGATTTTGGAGCGTTACTGTTAGCATTATTTAAACTGCCCGCATATCAGTCGGCAAGGTATCTTACCATATCAGTAAGAATGGTTTTTGTGGTTTCCAGGAGTTTTCTTTCGTCAGATAAAACTTCACCTACCGGAATGTATACATATTTAAAAGTAGGCACTCCGCGCATATCAAAAGTTAGGCTCTTTTGATACAGTTTTAAGAATGTATCCAGGTTTTCGACTTTAATTTTGGCATCAGGTCTGAATATGAAAGTAATTTCACCGCTGTGGCCTTTTATATCAGACAAATAAAGGCTGTGTGCCAAAAGTCTTATGTCCGTTATTCTCAATAAGTTTGTCGCACTTTCCGGAATATCGCCGAACCGGTCTTTAAGCTCATCTTCCATCTCGCGAATTTCTTCGCTGTTTCCAAGTCCCGCAATTCGCTTATATATATCAAGCTTCTGAATTTCGTTAAGGATGTAACCGGGCGGAATAAAGGCGTCCACATCAAGGTCCACCGAAGTCGAAAAGTCTTCCTCCACAGTCTCGCCTTTTTGTTTAAGAACAGCCTGATTCAAAAGCTTACAATACATATCATAGCCTACCGCTTCCATATGTCCGTGCTGACTCATGCCCAGTATATTTCCTGCTCCTCGTATTTCGAGATCCCTCATGGCAATCTTGTAACCGCTTCCAAGGTCCGTAAAATCCCTTATTGTCTGAAGACGTTTCTCAGCGATTTCCTGAAGCATTTTGTCTCTCTTATACATAAGGAATGCAAAAGAAGTTCTGTTGGATCTTCCCACACGTCCCCTAAGCTGATACAGCTGAGAAAGGCCAAGCTGATCGGAATCATGAATAATCATGGTATTTACATTCGGTATGTCAAGACCGGTTTCAATGATGGTTGTTGCCACCAATACATCAATGTCGCCCTTAACAAAATCATACATTATTCTTTCCAGCTCAGATTCTTTCATCTGGCCGTGGGCAAAGGCTACATTAGCCTCAGGAACTAGTCTTTGAACTCCCGCTGCCACATCGGCTATTGTATTTACGCGGTTGTACACATAGTACACCTGACCGGAACGTGAAAGCTCCCTGTTTATTGCTTCCCGTACCAGTTCTTCATTGTACTCCATAACATATGTCTGAATAGGCAGTCTGTCATTTGGCGGTTCTTCAAGAACACTCATATCCCTGATGCCTACAAGGCTCATATGAAGAGTTCTCGGAATAGGAGTGGCCGTTAATGTAAGAACATCCACGTCCTCCTTCATCTGCTTAACTTTTTCCTTGTGAGATACACCAAAACGCTGCTCTTCATCTATAATCAGAAGGCCCAGGTCTTTAAACTCAAGGTCCTTCGAAAGAATTCGGTGTGTTCCTATTACAATGTCCACCATACCGGTTTTCAGTTCGGCCAGGGTTTTCTTTTGCTTTGACTGCGGAACAAATCTGCTCAGAAGTTCAATATGCACGGGAAAATCCTTCATACGCTGAACAAAAGTATTGTAATGCTGCTCGGCAAGAATTGTTGTCGGCACCAGAAATGCCACCTGTTTTCCGTCCTGAACCGCTTTAAACGCTGCTCTGATTGCTATTTCGGTTTTACCGTAACCCACATCTCCGCAAATAAGACGATCCATGATTTTACTGCTTTCCATATCACGCTTTGTTGCTTCAATAGCCTCAAGCTGGTCTCCTGTTTCATCAAAAGGAAACAATTCTTCAAACTCTCGCTGCCACAAAGTATCCGGACTATAGCTATATCCTTTCTTAGTGGTTCTTGCGGCATATAAATCTACAAGTTCGGTAGCAATCTCGCTTACTGCGCTTTTGACTTTCGCTGTAGTTTTGGTCCACTCCTGAGTACCTAGTTTATTTATCTTCGGTTTCTTTCCGTCTGCCGAAGAATATTTCATAATACTCTCAAGGCCTGTTGCCGGAACGTAAAGAACTC
>JAKSRT010000072.1 GCA_024403485.1 Lachnospiraceae bacterium | reverse complement strand
TCAAGAAGTCTTTTCATTCTTTCCTCAAATTCGCCCCTGTACTTTGTTCCGGCAACCAGACCGGATAAGTCAAGGGTGAGGAGTTTCTTATTCTGAACGGTTTTTGGAACCTCACCGCTGACAATCCTTGCCGCCAAAGCTTCGACAACAGCTGTTTTTCCGACACCGGGTTCACCCACAAGACAGGGATTATTTTTGGTACGTCTTGACAGAATCTGAATGACTCTGGTTATTTCATCATTTCTTCCGATAACGGGATCCAGTTTTCCGCCTTTTGCAAGAGCGGTTAAATCCTTTGAATACTTTTCAAGAAAAGTACCGTCTTTTTTCTTTTTCTGACTCTTAACTTCTTCTTTAATTCTGTTTTCATCAATTCCCATGGCCACAAGTGTATCCATATAGATAACCTGAGGATTCTTTCCCAAAGCCACAAGAATCTGAACCGCACAGCCGGTACGCTCCTCCAAAGTTGCAAGCAAAAGATGCTCTGTTCCGATTGCATCCGACTGATACTTTTCAGCCAGCTCTCTGGCACGTTCCAAAAGTCTCTCGGTTCGTGGAGTATAGCCGGAACGTTCCTTTAAAATTGTTCCTTCGCCACGAACGGTAAGATCTTTTATCAATTCGATTACCTTTTCAATAGTAACTCCTGCCCCTTTTAATACATTAGCTGCCACCCCGGTATCTTCAGATATAAGTCCGGCGAGGATATGCTCGCTGCCTATGTAATAATGCTTAAGCGACTTTGATATTTTTTCTGCTAAACCAAGTGCCGCTTCGGCCTTTGGTGTATAAGACATATTCATCTCTGCTCTCCTTATGATGATTATCGAAACCGCTTATCCGACATAATCACCGTATATTTTATCAATAAGTTCGTGAACCTCCGCTTTTTTGATACCTTTGCAAGCGGCTATTGCCAGTTCAACACTCAAGTTTCTTTGAAGTTCTTCCAACGCCTTTGCATGGTTGCTGTCTACTGCTACCACCACACCGCGCCGATGGTCCATTCTCACAAAGCCCTCTTCTCTTAACACAGCATATGCTTTGTTAACCGTATGCATATTAATGCCTATGTCCTCAGAAAGCCTCCTTACACTGGGAAGCGGCTCCCCTTCCGACAGAAGGCTTGTTGCAATTCCCAAAACAATCTGATTTCTAAGCTGCATATAAAGAGCTTCGTTGCTGTCAAAATCTATTTCTATTATCATACCAAAACGTGCTCCGCGCCAGTTAAAAAAAAATAAACATCAAAACATGGTTTGCTATCAAAAAAGAAACCACCTGTTATAGATTTTATATAACAGGCGGTTATGTGTCAACAATGCCACTATTAAGCATTTATAACATTTTTATTCCTCATCCGCATCTGAAGTAATATTTAAAAAACCATACTCCATATCGTCGTCATCAGATGTTCCGTAATTTGGTGCGGATGCTTGAGTTCCTCTAAAAATGGGCGCATTAGCTGCTGAATGTGATGCTGTGCTTTCAGGATTAATAATTGTTCCGTCAGGAAGTCTAACTCTTCCGTCTTTAAGCTTTATGCTTCCATCGGCCTGTCGAGTTCCAACAACAGCTCTCTTTATTGTTCCGTCGGGCATCTGCATATGCTCATCATCAATCATAACTCCGCGGGATGAAGAAGCGGAAGAGCTCGAAGTTGTTTTCGCACCGCTTACCTTCACATCATAGTCTCCGGTTGTTCTTGAAGAGGTTCTTGCCTCTGTCGAAACAGGTCTTGAAGTGGAAGTTGTTCTTGAAGAGGTTCTTACGGCAGGCTCTGAATATCTGTCTTTTGAAGGTCTTGAAACAGGTTCCTCCGTTTCGTCATATCCCATATACCAGCGTCTCATAAAGACAAATCCTGCTGCTGAACCGACAATAACAAGAGCAAGAAGAACAATCAAAATAATGTTACCAATCTTCTTTTTCTTAATATCCTTCTCATAATCTGTTTTGGCCTGCTCAAGATCTTTTTTTGCATCAATTAATTCCAAAACAGGATTCTTGGTTCCTTCTGTATAATCCTTTAAGTACCATACCGCGTCACCATTTTCATCAAGTTCATAAGTAACTTCATAATCACAATAAACCGGTTCTGGTTCGGGTTCGGGCTGGGATTCAATTTCAGGTTCGGGATTTACGACAACATCATCGGTTTTCTCAACAATATCACCGTTAAGTGCCATAAAATCGTCGCGAATATAGCCTGTTGTTTCCGAATTATATGTTACATAGTACCAGGTATGGCTTTCGTCTTTTGCATATCCGTAAACCATAACCGCCATTCCACCATCCACAACAGTAACCTTATCTGTTGAAGTAGAAGGTCCTTTACGCATGTTAACGCTCTGAGTAGTTTTTCCTTCAATCGGATTGATTTCCACAAGGGCTGACTCAGTTGTCGTTTCTGTAGTAGGCTTTGTAGGCTCTACGGGAGTTACCTCAGGTTCAGTCTTTGTGGTTGTTGAACTTGAATTGTTATCTGAAGTAGTAGTACTTGTATTTCCGGAAGTGGCAGAGGTCACCTCACCGTTAACAGATACCATATCCGATCTTACATATCCGTATGTGGTAGCATTAACAGCAATCTTGTACCAAACATTTCCGTCAGTTCCGGTTTCTTTTGATATAATATCAATTTCACTGTTCTGGGTTACACTTGCAACTACCTTTGAATCGGTACCGGCGCTTGCTCTTACATTGGCACCATATAAAACCTTTCCTTTTGTGGTCGAAGTAGTTGTGGTGGTAGTATTGCCGTTACCAGTGGTAGTATCCGTTGAAGTATTATTATTTCCCGTAGTTGTATCGGTTGTTGTATTTCCGTTGCCGTTTGTTGTATCGGTTGACGTATTACTGTTATTGGTGGTTGTATCAGATCCGTCAACAGATTTAACAAGGTCACTTCTGATATAACCTGTCTTTTCAGAGTCAACCCATACCTTGTACCAGGTCGAGCCGTTTGAATCTGTTTCGGTAGTAATAACTTCAAGTACATTATCTTTAACTACACTTGATACAACAGCTCCGCCTGTGCCGGCTCTGTCTCTAATATAAGCACCGTCAACGACCACTTTTACCTTTAGGCCGTCAGCTTTCGCACTTAAAGGCAAAAGAACAATAACTGCAGCCATCAGCGCAACTGTCAAAAGAGCTTTATATATTCTTTTTACGTTCTTCATAGACAAATCCTCCTCACATAGAAGTTGGTTAAAAGTTATTATCAAACCTCATCGATTGCTCGACCAATATCGGTTCTCATATATTTATTTTCAAAAGAAACCCACTCGGTTGCTTCATAAGCTTTCTTTCTGGCTTCCTTAAGAGTAGGAGCTGTAGCCGTAATGCCAAGTACACGTCCACCGTTTGTAAGGACCTTGCCATCCTCAGAGAATTTGGTTCCTGCATGGAAACAGAAGAAATCCTCTTTATCCTTAAATGCTTCAAGACCTGCTATTTCAAATCCCTTTTTGTATTCAAGAGGATAACCGTCGCTGGCGAGAATTACACATACCGCAGCATTATCCTCGAATTCAACAGGGGTGTCCGCAAGTGTTCCGTTAATGCAAGCTTCCATTACATCTACTACATCGCTCTTCATTCTTGTAAGAACGACCTGCGCTTCCGGATCGCCAAATCTTGCATTGTACTCGAGAACACGGGGACCTTTTGGGGTAAGCATCAAGCCAAAGAAGATAACACCCTTAAACTCTCTGCCCTCAGCTGCCATAGCATCAACTGTTCTTTGATAAATATTTTCCTTACAGAATTTATCAACTTCTTCGGTATAAAAAGGACTGGGCGAAAAGTTTCCCATGCCTCCGGTATTTAATCCTTCGTCGTTATCCTTTGCACGCTTATGATCCTGAGCAGAAGACATTGTCTTGATTGTTTTTCCGTCAACAAAAGACAAAACAGATACTTCTCGGCCGGTCATAAATTCTTCGATAACCAGTCTGTTTCCTGCGGTACCAAACTTTTTATCAAGCATAATCTCCTTAACGCCTGCCTTGGCCTCTTCAAGGTTATTGCAAATAAGTACACCCTTACCAAGAGCAAGACCATCAGCCTTTAATACAATAGGCATATCTGCCGTCTCAAGATATTTGATTGCATCATCGGCATTATCAAAGGTTTCATAAGCAGCGGTTGGAATGTTATATTTCTTCATAAGATCTTTTGAAAAAGCCTTGCTGCCCTCTAAAATAGCCGCGTTCTTTCTGGGTCCAAATACCTTAAGACCTTCAGCCTCAAGCGCATCTACCGCTCCGGCTACAAGGGGATCATCGGGAGCGACTATTGTAAGATCGATTTCTTTTTCTTTTGCAAAAGAAGCAATCTTATCAAATTCCATCACACCGATGTTGACAAGTTCTGCCAGTTCCGCAATGCCTGCGTTCCCCGGTGCACAATAAATCTTTGATACTCTTTTCGATTTGCTTAATGCATTACAAATGGCGTGTTCTCTGCCGCCGCTTCCGATTACTAAAACCTTCATTGTATCCCTGCCTTATTTTTAATATTTTACTCTGTTAACCCAATTCAATTTCGCCGTTACAAATCTTTGCTATGGTTTCCGGAAGAATAATCCACTCTGCCTGCTCCATAACTCTTTGCTGAAGCACCTTTGGAGTATCGCCCTCCAAAACGTCAACGGCCTTTTGTGCAATGATTTTTCCGGTATCAATACCTTCGTCAACAAAATGAACCGTTGCACCGGTAACCTTTACACCACGCTCCAATACGCCTTCATGTACCTTCAGACCGTAATATCCTTTTCCGCAGAAAGAGGGAATAAGCGAAGGATGAATATTGATAATACGGCCTTTAAATTCTCGTATTATTTCTGCGGGAACATTCACAAGGAAACCGGCCAGCACCACCAAATCAGCTCCGGTCTCTTTAAGTCCGTCAAGTAAAGCCACATTAAAATCTTCGCGATTTCCAAAATCCTTTGGTGAAATGCATTTAGCTTCAACACCATGGGCCTTTGCACGCTCCAAAGCATATGCTCCCGGGTTATTGCTTATTACGGATACAATCTCACCGTTTTTTATTTTACCCGCATCAATAGCATCAAATATAGCACCAAGGTTGGTGCCACCGCCTGACACGCATACAGCTATTTTTAGCATAATTCAACACCCTTTTCACCGCTTGATGCATATCCAAGAACAAATGCGGTATCTCCTGCCGACTTAATTGCTTCGATAGCACCGTCCACATCTTCGGGATTAACTGCAACAACCATGCCAACACCCATATTAAAGGTGTTATACATCATTTCTTCAGCGATATTGCCCTGCTTCTGCATCATCTTAAAAATTGCAGGAACCTCATAGCTGTCCTTCTTCACTACAGCCTTAATATTGTCAGGAAGCATTCTGGGAATGTTTTCATAGAAGCCACCGCCGGTAATATGGCTGCAGCCTTTTAATGTGATTCCCGCATCCTTAACGGCTTTAAGTGCTTTTACATATATTCTTGTAGGAGCAATAAGTGCCTCACCGAGAGTCGTTCCAAGTTCCTCATAATATGTATTAAGACTTTCTTTGGTCATTTCAAATACTTTTCTTACAAGAGAGAAACCATTCGAATGAACACCTGAAGAAGCGATACCTATAAGGATATCCCCATCTTTTATATTTTCACCTGTAATAAGATCTTTTCTGTCAACAACTCCAACTGCAAAACCTGCAATGTCGTATTCATCTTCAATCATAAGTCCGGGATGTTCTGCCGTTTCACCACCGATAAGTGCGCATCCTGACTGAACACAACCTTCCGCAACACCCTTTACGATTGTTGCAATCTTTTCTGGATAGTTCTTTCCGCAGGCAATATAATCAAGGAAGAATAAAGGCTCACCGCCTGCACAAGCAACGTCATTAACACACATCGCAACGGCATCAATACCGATTGTATCGTGCTTATCCATAATGAATGCAAGCTTTACCTTGGTTCCACAGCCGTCAGTTCCGGACAAAAGAACGGGATCATCCATTTTCTTTATTTTATCAAGCGAGAAGGCACCGGAAAAACCACCAAGTCCGCCAAGTACTTCAGGGCGGAAGGTTTTCTTAACATGTTCCTTCATAAGTTCTACAGAAGCATAGCCTGCTTCAATATCTACACCGGCATTTTTGTAATCCATTTTGTTTCTCCCTTACTTTGTATAATTTTTGTAACCGGATTCCTGGAGATTGGCATCCTTTTTCTGAACACCCTTCTTCATGTTTTCGGCATAATCCTTTAATTTATTGAGTAATTCACTATCTGATATGGAGAGCATCTTAACAGCAAGAAGTCCTGCGTTCTGTCCTCCGTTAATTGCAACGGTTGCCACCGGAATTCCGCTTGGCATCTGTACAATCGAATACAGTGAATCTCTTCCACCAAGAGAAGTGGTATGCATAGGAATTCCAATGACGGGCATAGGAAAAATTGCCGCGCACATACCGGGCAAATGCGCTGCCATTCCGGCTCCGGCAATAATAACCTTTACGCCACGGTCCTCAGCAGTTTTTGCGTATTCAAAAAAATCATCTGGTTCTCTGTGAGCGGAAATAATCCTCATTTCATAAGAAATTCCAAACTCTTCAAGAACATCTGCGGCTTTTGCCATTACAGGCATATCCGAATCACTTCCCATAACAATAGAAACAGTTGCCATTTTTGTCTCCTTTAACAGTGAATCTTTTTATCAAATGTAAAATCTGCCAAAAAGCAAACTTCACCTACTAAATATAGTGTACTTTATCTAAAAAACACACGCAATGTAGGATTTACTAATATTTTCTTAAATTCCGGCATATAGTATGGTACTGATAAACAATAAGTCGAAAATATTAAGTATAAGTCCGATATTTGCAAACAAATAAAACTTTTCAGGCTCCTGCCTTCCAAACAGTGCAAGCACTATACCTACACCGGAAAATAGTGTACAAAGGAATCCCACCGCTCCAAACGAAGCCGGAGTCTGCCCCTTCTTCCAATAGCTGATAAGAATGGAAAGAATAAGGCTTAAAAGAACTATCACGCTCAAAATAAACGAGAAAATTCCTTTTTGTGTATGCTCTTTATCGGAATAAACAATTCTCTTCTTCATGCAGTCCTTTTCTTGTTCCCACTATCTCTTTTTCGTATTTTTTGATGCATTTTTGCTGTGTTCTTTCTATTTTACTGCTCCGTAAAGCTTGTAATAGTCTTCAATGGCAGCATATATTGCATCATCAATAACAACCCGTCCGTTTATTTCTTTGTTGTGAAGGTACTCTTTCACTTCATCCATGGAAACGATTGCTGCGGTTTCAAAACCATACAGATCTTTTATTTCATCAAGAGCGCATTTTTCGCCTTTACCCTTCTCGCATCTGTTCAATGAAACCATAAGACCCTTAATTTCAATCTTGGCCTGTTCTGTAATAATAGGGAAAGTTTCTTCTATAGACTTGCCTGATGTTGTAACGTCTTCGATGATAACAACCCTGTCTCCGTCTTTAAGCTTTGAGCCCAAAAGAATTCCCACATCGCCATGATCTTTAACTTCTTTTCTGTTTGAGCAGTATCTGATTTCTTTGCCAAAAAGTTTTGAGTAAGCAATTACTGTTGCCACAGATAGCGGAATTCCCTTATATGCAGGTCCGAAAAGTACATCAAAGTCATCGCCGAATTTGTCATGAATAGCCTGCGCATAATACTCACCGAGTTTCATTAACTGATAGCCTGTAACATAAGCTCCCGCATTCATAAAGAAGGGGGATTTGCGTCCGCTCTTAAGTGTAAAATCACCGAATTTAAGAACATCCGATTCTACCATAAATTGAACAAATTCCTGTTTATACTGTTCCATAATTATTCTGCAGGGCAACAGGCCACTGCTTTCCTCCATTATTATTATGCTTATGAAAAAACAAATAAAAACCATCGGGCAACCCCGTAGGAATGCTGTTAGAAAATAGAATTCAAGTCTTCCTTCATATCAAGCACAGCCTGACGGGAAGCATCTGCGTATCCTTTTTCACCAAAGGATGCATACTTTTCCTGCTGATAAGCAGCAATGATTCCACGAGAGGAATTAACAATTGCACCAAGACCGTCTTCATTGAAGAAGGGTTTAAGATCAGCACCCTTTCCGCCCTGAGCACCATATCCGGGAACAAGAATGTAAGCCTTTGGCATAACCTTTCTTAATGCTGCGCCCATTTCAGGATATGTTGCGCCTACAACGGCTCCCACATAACTGTATGAATCACCCATAAGATTTGCACCCCAGGCATTTACCTTTTCTGCGACATGTTCGTACAAAGGTTTTCCGTCAATAATTCTGTCCTGGAATTCACCGGAACTGGGATTAGAAGTCTTAACAAGTACAAAAATACCTTTGTTTTCTTTGCGGCATACATCCATAAAGGGCTTGATTCCGTCAACACCAAGATAAGGGTTAACCGTTGCAAAATCTTCACCAAATCCTTCGAATAAATTGCCTCCGATTTCTACGGAAGAAAGGTGACCAACCGCGTAAGCTTCACTTGTGGAACCGATATCACCTCTCTTAATATCTCCGATAACCACAAGACCTTTTTCCTTGCAGTAATCAACTGTTCTCTTAAAGGCAATTACACCTTCGACTCCAAACTGCTCATACATGGCAATCTGCGGCTTAACTGCAGGAACAAGATCATAAACAGCATCAACAATTCCTTTGTTATATTCAAAAATAGCTTCAGCTGCACCTTTTTGATTTGCTCCAAACTCCTTAAACTTTTCCTGTTTAATATATTCAGGCACAAACTTAAGCATGGGATCCAACCCTACTACAATAGGTGCATTCTTCTTTTTTATTTCTTCTACCAGCTTATTAATCATATTCTTATATCCTCCTTAACATAGTTATAGAGGCGAGTTAAAAAGCCCGCCTCCACAACTAATCTATTTAAACTAACACTCCCTTGCGGCTTTCGACGTATTTTTTAATATTAGATACGTTTACGTATTTTTTAGCCGCACCATTTTCTATAACTACCAACGTAGGCGCCTGCATTATACCGTATTTTTCAACCAGTTCGGCATTTTCTTCGGCATCTATGATTATGTAGTCAACTCCTTGAAGGAGTTCCTTGGCCAGTTTGCAGTTAGGACATGTTTTGGTGGTGAATAAATAGTTCATATTTAGTGCAGCATCTGCATTAACTTCCACCTCTTCATCCTTTGATATTGTAACTACTGTTGATACAGGTCTCTTCAATGATGAATTTTCAATATCATAGGTAGTTCTGTTTAAGTATTCCTGAGATTTACCGTCGTTCCAGTTTTTAACGGGACGATAGTATCCGGTAATACGGCTGTATACTTCTGTTTCTTCGCCACAGATAGGGCAAATCTTCTTTTCGCCGGCTATATATCCATGATTCTTACAAATGGAATATGTAGGTGAAAGAGTATAGTAAGGAAGCTTATAATTATCGGCAATTGTCTTAATAAGATTAGCCGCAGCCTTCCAGTCGGGAAGCTTTTCACCTAAGAATGCATGGAACACGGTTCCTGAAGTGTAAAGAGTCTGAAGCTCATCCTGAATGTCGAGAGCGTCAAAAATGTCTGCCGTATAATCAACCGGTAAGTGCGACGAATTTGTATAATAAGGTGTATCACCGGGATTACCTGCCGTCTTTATTGCAGGCCATTTCTTTTTATCATTCTTTGCAAGACGATAGGTTGTGCTTTCTGCCGGTGTAGCTTCAAGGTTGTAAAGATCACCGTACTGCTGCTGATAATCCGAAAGTCTGTTTCTCATATGATTCAGAACTTCCTTTGTGAATTCCTGAGTTCTTTCATCCGTAAGATCGGCTCTGAGCCAGTTTGCATTAAGTCCAACTTCGTTCATACCGATAAGTCCGATAGTTGAGAAATGGTTATTAAATGTTCCGAGATATCTCTTCGTATAAGGATATAAGCCTTCATCAAGAAGTTTGGTGATTACACCTCTCTTAACCTTGAGTGAACGGGCTGCAATGTCCATTAAACGATTAAGTCTCTTGTAGAAATCATCCTTGTTTGTGGACAGATAAGCGATTCGAGGCATATTGATTGTAACAACACCTACAGAACCGGTTGATTCACCTGAACCAAAGAATCCACCTGATTTCTTACGAAGTTCTCTAAGATCAAGACGTAAACGACAGCACATGGAACGAACATCACTGGGTTCCATATCAGAGTTAACGTAGTTAGAGAAATAAGGTGTTCCGTATTTTGAAGTCATTTCAAAGAGAAGCTTGTTGTTCTCTGTTTCTGACCAGTCAAATTCTCTTGTAATTGAATAAGTAGGAATAGGATACTGGAAACCGCGTCCGTTAGCATCGCCTTCAATCATTGTTTCGATGAAAGCTTTGTTAATCATATCCATTTCTTTCTTACAATCTTTGTAGCAGAAATCCTGAGGCTGTCCACCTACAATACAAGGAAGTTCCGCAAGATCATTAGGTACGGTCCAGTCAAGAGTAATATTGGAGAAAGGAGCCTGTGTACCCCAACGGCTGGGAGTATTTACACCATAAATAAATGCTTCGATACACTTCTTAACTTCCGCATATGATAAGTTATCGATTTTTACAAAAGGAGCAAGATAGGTATCGAAAGATGAAAATGCCTGAGCTCCGGCCCATTCATTCTGCATAATTCCGAGGAAGTTTACCATCTGATTGCAAAGAACTGATAAATGTCTTGCGGGAGCAGATGTAATCTTTCCGGGAATTCCTCCAAGGCCCTCGGTAATAAGCTGTTTTAATGACCATCCTGCACAGTAACCTGTAAGCATTGAAAGGTCGTGAATATGAATATCGGCATTTCTGTGTGCCTCTGCGATTTCCTCGTCATAAATCTCACTGAGCCAGTAGTTGGCAGTAACGGCACCTGAATTTGAAAGAATAAGTCCGCCCACGGAATATGTAACTGTAGAATTTTCTTTTACACGCCAGTCTTCAACCTTTACATAGCTGTTTACAACATCTTTATAGTCAAGGATGGTGGACTTCATAACACGCATTTTTTCGCGCTGCTTACGATAAAGAATGTATGACTTGGCAACTTCGGTATAGCCTGCCTGTTCAAGCACTCTTTCCACACTGTCCTGAATATCCTCAATGTGAATCTGACCATCTTTAACCTTGCTCTGGAAATCAGCGGTTACTCGCAGTGCAAGAAGATCGATAATGTCATTGCTGTATTCCATTTCGGTTGCAACAAATGCCTTCATAATCGCATCGCTGATTCTTGTTAAGGTAAAATCAGATACTTCACCATTTCTTTTTACTACCTGGTACATCAAAAAATCCCTCCAAAATATTGCGGTCAACCCCGTTTTCCGCGACTATATTTAGTGTATCATTGCCAATAATTAAAGTCAATGTAAAAAGCACAACATATCGGCCGGTATTACTTATGTAAACACAAAATGTAGTGTCTGTTTTATGTATTTTAAACAAAAAATAATGCAAAAAACGCATTATCACCCTTTTATGGCCTACTATATGTTGTAAATATACAAAGATTTCAATTTAAAAATTGTTTCGTTTCATTCTTTCTGTAAACCAAAATCAGTAGTGGTTTCCTTTTTTTCCTATTGTTCCGTTACCTGTTGTTCTATTCCCTGTTGTTCAAGTATGCCGCTTAATTGCAGAATCGCAGTAGCTCGTTAGGTAATATAAATCGATTCTCCGTTTCTGTTGCCTAAATCACCGGTTCAGTTCCGGTGCATCACTCTGTTTTAGGTAATATCTTCCGGTTTTTAGCTTCTGTTGCCTAAATCGCCGGCTCGGCTCCGGCTCGCCGCTCTGTTTTAGGTAATATCTTCCGGTTTTTA